>NZ_JBSFVZ010000034.1:0-65168 GCF_053592575.1 Streptomyces sp. NPDC002640
AACGGCCCGATCACCGCCCACGACTCATCAGTCAGCTCATGACGACGCACCACGAACAGACCAACGACGCCCCCACTTTGCGGACACGACCTAGGCCCGCTCCACGCGGACCGCGCAGGTCTTGAACTCCGGCATCCGGGAGACCGGGTCCAGCGCCGGGTTGGTGAGCGTGTTGACCCGGCCCTCGCCGTACCAGTGGAACGGCATGAACACGGTGTCCGGCCGGATGGAGCCGGTGACCCGCGCCGGGGCCACCGCCCGCCCGCGCCGGGACACCACCGCCAGCCGGTCGCCCTCCGCCACGCCGAGCCGTTCCGCCAGCCGCGGGTGCAGCTCCACGAACGGGCCGGGCGCCGCCGCGGTCAGCTCGGCGACCCGGCGGGTCTGGGCGCCCGACTGGTACTGCGCGACCACCCGCCCGGTGGTGAGCAGCAGCGGGTACTCCTCGTCCGGCTCCTCCGCCGCCGCGCGATGGGCGACCGGCACGAACCGGGCCCGGCCGTCCGGGTGGGCGAACCGGTCCAGGAACATCCGGGGCGTACCGGGGTGCGGGGCGGAACCGCCCGCCGCGGTGGGCTCCTCCGGTGCCGGCCAGAAGACGCCGTTCTCCTCGGCCAGCCGCCGGTAGGTGATCCCGGAGTAGTCCGCGAGCCCGCCCGCGCTGGCGCGGCGCAGCTCCTCGAAGACCTCCTCGGGGTCCTCGGAGAACCCCTTCTCCACGCCGAGCCGGTCGGCGAGTTCCCGCAGCACGGACAGGTCGCCGCGGACCCCCGGCGGCGGCGCCACCGCGCGGCGGCGCAGCAGGACCCGGCCCTCGATGTTGGTCATCGTCCCGGTCTCCTCGGCCCACTGGGTGACCGGCAGCACCACGTCGGCCAGCGCGGCCGTCTCGGAGAGGACCACGTCGGCGACGGCGAGGAAGTCCAGCGACCGGATCCGCTCCTCCACGTGCGCGGCGCGCGGCGCGGACACCACCGGGTTGGACCCCATGAGCAGCAGCGCGCGGACCTCGGTGCCGAGGGCGTCGAGCAGCTCGTAGGCGCTGCGGCCCGGTCCGGGCAGGGAGTCCGGGTCGACGCCCCACACCCCGGCGACGTGGCGGCGGGCCTCCGGGTCGTCCAGCTTCCGGTAGCCGGGCAACTGGTCGGCCTTCTGGCCGTGTTCGCGGCCGCCCTGGCCGTTGCCCTGGCCGGTGAGACAGCCGTAGCCGGAGTACGGGCGGCCGGGCCGCCCGGTGGCCAGGCAGAGGTTGATCCACGCGCCGACCGTGTCGGTCCCCTTGGACTGCTGCTCCGGGCCGCGCGCGGTGAGCACCATCGCCGCCTCCGGCTCGCAGAACATCCGCACCGCCTGGCGGAGCTGGGGCACCGGCACCCCGGTGATCCGCTCCACGTACTCCGGCCAGTGCGCCATCGCCGCGGCCCGGGCCTCCTCCCAGCCGGTGGTCCGCTCCGCGACGTACGCCTCGTCGACGCGGCCCTCGGCGACCACCAGGTGCAGCAGGCCCAGCGCGAGGGCGAGATCGGTGCCGGGACGCGGGGCGATGTGCAGGTCGGCCTGCTCGGCGGTGCGGGTGCGGCGCGGGTCGATCACGATCAGCGTGCCGCCGTTGTCGCGCAGCTCCGTGAAGTAGCGCAGCGCCGGCGGCATCGTCTCGGCGGGGTTGGAGCCGACCAGGATCACGCAGCCGGTGCGGGGGATGTCCTCCAGCGGGAACGGCAGCCCCCGGTCCACCCCGAACGCCCTGGTCCCGGCGGCCGCGGCGGAGGACATGCAGAACCGCCCGTTGTAGTCGATCTGCGAGGTGCCGAGCGCCACCCGGGCGAACTTGCCCAGCGCGTACGCCTTCTCGTTGGTGAGACCGCCGCCGCCGAAGACGCCCACCGCGTCCGCGCCGTGCTCCGCGCGGGTGCGCAGCAGGGCGGAGGCCACCCGGTCCAGGGCCTCCTCCCAGCTTGCCGGGGCGAGTTCGCCGTCCGCGCCGCGCACCAGCGGCGCGGTCAGCCGGGCGGCGCGGTCCAGCACGGCGGTCGCCGTGCGGCCCTTGCCGCACAGGGCGCCCCGGTTCACCGGGAAGTCCGCGCGCTCCAGCACCTCGAGCCCGCCCGTCTCGGCCGGGGCCAGGTTCATGCCGCACTGCAGGGCGCAGTAGGGGCAGTGGGTGGGCGTGGGCGCGGCGGTGTTCTGCATACGCCCCAGCGTGCGCGGCGGGTGTTACGGAGCCGATCGCCGCCGGTTACGCGGCCGGGACGGTGACCTCCCTGCCCCCCTCACGACGCTGTGAGGGCCTGGTCGACGCCCTTCTCCCGGGGCCCCAGGAACCGCGGGTCGGGCTCCAGCAGCGCGTCCAGCGCCGCCTTGCCCGCCGCGAACGCCTCGCGCGCGGTGCCGTAGTACCAGCTCAGGTTGTGCCGGTCCCCCGTGGCGGCGACGCCGTACGAGGTGATGCCGGCCTCCTCGCACAGCGCGACCGCCCGCCGGACATGGAAGCCCTGGGTGATCAGGACCGCCTCGTCCACGCCGAAGATCCGCTTGGCCCGCGCGCAGGAGTCCCAGGTGTCGAAGCCCGCGTAGTCGCTGACGATCCGCGCGTCGGGCACGCCGCGCTCCACGAGGTAGGCGCGCATGGCGTCCGGCTCGTCGTACTCCTCGCGGCTGTTGTCCCCGGTCACCAGGACCGCGCGTATCCGGCCGTCCGCGTAGAGCCCGGCCGCGGTGTCCAGGCGGTGCGCCAGGTAGGGGGAGGGCTCGCCGCCCCACAGCCCGGCGCCGAACACCACGGCCACGCCCGTCTCCGGCACCTCGCCGGGCGCGCGCAGCCGGTCGTCCGCCGTCAGGAACACCCACGTGTACGGCAGCAGCGCCACCGCGCAGACCGCGACGACCGCCCTCACCAGCCGCCGCCGCCCCACCGTCGTCCGCGGCAACCCCGACGTCCGCAGCAACCTCGACGGCCACGGCAACCTCGACGGCCACGTCGACCCCGCCCGCCACGGCAGCCCCGACGGCCGCGGCACTCCCGACGGCCGCGGCCTCCGGGCCCACCGCGACAGCCACGCTCCCCGCGCACTCCACCGTTTCCCCACGTCGTCTCCAACGCAGCGAAGGCGGCGGGCGGTTCCCGCCGGCCTCTCACAGCCGTCGGCCGGCGGCTGTGATGCCGGGGAAAACAACCCGACGCCCGCCCCGCAACCGGACGGCAATCTCCACCGGGGAGGATCAAGGCATGGCCGCAGTCCCGCGAACGACCCGCCCCGCCCTCGTGCTCGTGCCCCACGGCAGCCGCGACCCCCGCGCCCTGCGCACCGCGCTGGCGCTGGCCGGTGCGGTGCGCCGCCGCAGGCCGGGACTCGACGTCCGGCTCGGGCACGTCGAGCTGAACGAGCCGCTGCTCGCCGACACCCTGCGCGGCCTCGGCGGCGCGCCCGCCGTGCTGGTGCCGCTGCTGCTCAGCCGCGGCTACCACGTCAAGCACGACATCCCCGCCACCGTCGCCGCCACCGGCGCCCCCGGGATCCGGCAGGCGCCCGCCCTGGGCCCGCACCCGCTGCTGGTCAGCGCCCTGCACGACCGGCTCACCGAGGCCGGCTGGCCGCCCGCGCCGTCGCCGCGGCACGCCGTGGTGCTGGCCGCCTCCGGCTCCCGCGACCCCGACGCCGCCGTCGACCTCCGCCGGACCGCCGCCGCGCTCGCGGCCCGTCTCGGCGTCCCGGTCGAACCGGCCTGCGCCTCCGCCGCGCCCACCGTCGCCGACGCCGTGTCGGCCCTGGCCGCCCGGGGCCGCACCGAGGTCGCCGTCGCCTCCTACTTCACCGCCCCCGGACGCTTCCACACCGAGACCGTCCGGGCCGCCCCGGGGATCGCCGCCGCCCCGCTCGGCGCCCACCCGGACGTCGCCGGGCTGGTGCTGCTCCGCTACGAGGAGGCGCTGACCGGCCGGCCCGCCGCCCCCGCCGCGCGCCACGCCCTGGCCGCCGCGTAGCCGATGCGGGGCGGCGGTCACCGACACCCTTTACTGTCGGTGGCATGGCAGGCAACGAACCGACCGCCGGATACGACGAGGCCGCCGTCGAGCGGTGGGCCCCGGAACCCGACAAGCGCCCCGGACGCACCGCCTTCCAGCGCGACCGCGCCCGGGTGCTGCACTCCGCCGCGCTGCGCAGGCTCGCCGGGAAGACGCAGGTCGTCACCCCCGGCACCGTCCGCCTCTGGGACGCCAGCCCTCGCACCCGGCTCACCCACTCGCTGGAGTGCGCGCAGGTCGGCCGGGAGCTGGGCGCCGCGCTCGGCTGCGACCCCGACCTGGTGGAGGCCGCGTGCCTCTCCCACGACCTGGGCCACCCCCCGTTCGGCCACAACGGCGAGCAGGCGCTGGACGAGTTCGCCGCCGACTGCGGCGGTTTCGAGGGCAACGCCCAGTCGCTGCGGCTGCTCACCCGCCTGGAGCCCAAACGGTTCGTCACCGACCGCACCACCGGCGAGCAGACCAGCGTCGGCCTCAACCTCAGCCGCGCCGCGCTGGACGCCGCCGCCAAGTACCCCTGGCCGCGCGGCGGGCACCCGGCCGGCCCCGCCTTCCGCAAGTTCGGCGTCTACGACGACGACCGGCGCGTCTTCGACTGGGTGCGGGCCGACGCGCCCGCCCGCGACCGGGTCTGCTTCGAGGCCCAGGTGATGGACTGGGCCGACGACGTCGCCTACTCCGTCCACGACATCGAGGACGGACTGCACGCCGGCCACATCCAGCCGTCCCGCCTGCACAGCGCCACCGACCGCCGGGAGATCTTCACGGTCGCGGTGCTCGACGCCCGCTACGTGCCCGCCGACACCGACCCGGAGGAACTGGGCGCGGCCCTGGACCGGCTCCAGTCGCAGGAGTGGTGGCCGCACGGCTACGACGGCAGCGCCGTCGACCAGGCCCGGCTGAAGGACGCCACCAGCCAGCTCATCGGACGGTTCTGCACCGCCGCCGAGACGGCCACCCGGGCCGCCTACGGCGACGGGCGGCTGACCCGGTACAAGGCGCAGCTGGTGGTGCCCCGGGCCACCCGGATGGAGTGCGCGGTGCTCAAGGCGGTCGCCGACCTGTACGTGATGCAGCGGGCCGAGCAGGAGCGGCTGCGCGCCGAGCAGCGGATCGTCGTCGCCGAACTGGCGGAGGCGCTCACGGCACGGGCGCCGGAAGGGCTGGACCCGCAGTTCGCGGCGCTGTTCGAGGCGGCGGGGGACGACCGGGCCCGCAAGCGGGTCATCGTCGACCAGATCGCCTCGCTGACCGACGCCTCGGCCCGCGCGCTGCACACCCGGCTCACCATGCAGGCGTGAGCGGGGGCCTTTACCGCACGGCCGGGACCGCGTGGCCCCTTCGACAGGTTCCCTTCTCCCACTAGCCTCCGTGCGGGACGCTCATCCGGCACCCCGGAGAAGGAGGCACACCGTGGTCGACGCGGACCAGACGTTCGTCATCGTCGGAGGAGGCCTGGCCGGCGCGAAGGCGGCGGAGACGCTGCGCGCCGAGGGCTTCAGCGGGCGGGTGATAGTGATCAGCGACGAACGCGACCACCCGTACGAGAGGCCACCGCTCTCCAAGGGCTACCTCCTCGGCTCGGCGGACCGCGAGAGCGCCCTCGTCCACGAACCCGCCTGGTACGCGGCGCACGACGTCGAACTGCACCTCGGGCAGACCGTCGAGGCCGTCGACCTGGCGGCGCGGACCGTGCGGCTCGGCGACGACGGCTCCCTCGTCCGGTACGACAAGCTGCTGCTGGCGACCGGGGCGGAGCCGCGCCGGCTGGACGTGCCGGGCACCGACCTGGCCGGCGTCCACCACCTGCGGCGGTTCGCGCACGCGGAGCGGCTCAAGGGCGTCCTCGCCGCGCTCGGCCGCGACAACGGGCACCTGCTGATCGCCGGCGCCGGCTGGATCGGCCTGGAGGTCGCGGCGGCCGGGCGGCACTACGGGGCCGAGGTCACCGTCGTCGAGCCCGCCCCGACGCCGCTGCACGGGGTGCTCGGGCCCGAGCTGGGCAACGTCTTCGCCGAGCTGCACCGGGAGCACGGGGTGCGATTCCAGTTCGGGGCGCGGCTCACCGAGATCGTCGGGCAGGACGGCCTGGTCCTGGCGGCGCGGACCGAGGACGGCGAGGAGCACCCGGCGCACGCGGTGCTCGCCGCGATCGGGGCGGCGCCCAGGACCGGGCTCGCCGAGGCGGCGGGGCTCGAGCTGGCGCCGCGGGAGCAGGGCGGCGGCATCCTCGTCGACGCCTCGCTGCGGACCTCGGACCCGCACGTCTTCGCCGCGGGGGACGTGGCGGCGTTCCCGCATCCGCTGTTCGGGACGCGGCTGCGGGTGGAGCACTGGGCCAACGCGCTCAACGGCGGCCCGGCGGCGGCGCGGGCCATGCTCGGGCGGGAGGTCGTGTACGACCGCGTGCCCTACTTCTTCTCCGACCAGTACGACCTGGGCATGGAGTACTCCGGGTGGGCGCCGCCGGGGGCGTACGACGAGGTGGTCATCCGCGGCGACGCCGGGAAGCGGGAGTTCATCGCCTTCTGGCTGAAGGAGGGGCGGGTGCTGGCCGGGATGAACGTCAACGTGTGGGACGTCACCCCGGCGATCCAGGACCTGATCCGCTCCCAGGCCCCCGTCGACACCGAGGCGCTCTCCGACCCCCGCGTCGCCCTCGCCTCCCTCCCCGCCTGAGACCCGCCGGGGCCCGCCTGAGACCCACCGGGGTCCGCCGGGGCCCACCCAGGCCCACCCGGGCCCACCCGGGCCCACCGGGGCGCACCGGGGCCCACCCAGGCCCACCCGGGCCCACCCGGGCCCACCGGGGCGCACCGGGGCCCACCCAGGCCCACCCGGGCCCGCCCGGGTCCGCCCGGGCGCACCGGGGCCCACCCAGGCCCACCCGGGCCCGCCCGGGCACACCGGGGCCCAACCGGGCCCGCCGGGGCCGGCCCGGGCACACCGGGGCGCGCCGCCCGCCCGAGCGCCCCGCGCCCGGCGGGCGGGCGGCCCGGGCCGTCCGCCGCTCCGCTCCCGCGGCGGTGGCGGGGCGGCGTCGGCGGACCCCCGTACAATTTGCACGTGGCAGGTGGCGGCAGGATCAACGACGAGGACGTGAAGGCGGTCCGGGACGCGGTCCCGATCGACTCCGTCGTCTCGGAGTACCTGCAGCTCAAGAACGCCGGCGGCGGCAACCTCAAGGGCCTCTGCCCGTTCCACGACGAGAAGTCCCCGTCCTTCCAGGTCAGCCCCGCCAAGGGGCTGTTCCACTGCTTCGGCTGCCAGGAGGGCGGCGACACCATCACCTTCGTGATGAAGGTCGACCACCTCACCTTCTCGGAGGCCGTCGAGCGCCTCGCCGCGCAGGCGGGGATCACGCTCCGCTACGAGGAGGGCGGCTACAACCCCTCCCACCAGCGCGGCGAACGCATCCGCCTGATCGAGGCGCACAAGATCGCCGCCCAGTTCTACGCCGAGCAGCTCGCCACCGGCCCCGAGGCCGAGACCGGCCGCGCCTTCCTCGCCGAGCGCGGCTTCGACCAGGCCGCCGCCGAGCACTTCAACGTCGGCTACAGCCCCCAGGGCTGGGACCACCTCACCCGCCACCTCCGCGGCAAGGGGTTCACCGACAAGGAGATCCTCACGTCCGGCCTCGCCCAGGAGGGCCGCCGCGGCCCCATCGACCGCTTCCGCGGCCGCCTGATGTGGCCGATCCGCGACATCGGCGGCGAGGTCGTCGGGTTCGGCGCCCGCAAGCTCTACGAGGCGGACAACGGCCCGAAGTACCTGAACACCCCGGACACCCCGATCTACCGGAAGTCGCAGGTCCTCTACGGCATCGACCTCGCGAAGAAGGACATCGCCAAGAGCAGCCGCGCCGTGGTGGTCGAGGGTTACACCGACGTCATGGCCTGCCACCTGGCCGGTGTGACCACCGCCATAGCCACCTGCGGCACCGCCTTCGGCGGCGACCACATCAAGATCCTCCGCCGGCTGCTGATGGACAACGGCACCTCCCGGGTGATCTTCACCTTCGACGGCGACTCGGCCGGCCAGAAGGCCGCGCTGCGCGCCTTCGAGGACGACCAGAAGTTCGCCGCCGAGACGTACATCGCCATCGCCCCCGACGGCATGGACCCCTGCGACCTGCGCCTGGCCAAGGGCGACGACGCCGTCGCCGACCTGGTCGAGCCGCGCACGCCGCTGTTCGAGTTCGCGCTGCGGCAGATCGTCGCCCGCTACGACCTGGACACCCCCGCCGGGCGCGCCGCCGCGCTGGACGAGGCCGCACCGGTGGTCGCCAAGATCAAGAACGTGGGCGCGCAGCACGAGGTCGCGGTGGAGCTCGCCGGGATGCTCGGCATCCTGGACACCCAGTTCGTGGTGCGCCGGGTCGCCCAGATCGCCCGCTGGGCCCGCGACCGGGGAGGACGGGGCCCCGCCGCGCCCGAGGGAGGCCCGCGCCACCCCCAGGACGGCCCCGCCGCCGCCCCCGCCGGTTCCGGCTCCCGCGCCGCCTCCGGCCCGCCCCTCAACCTCCGCAACCCGGTCCACGCCACCGAGCGGGAGCTGATCAAGCTGGCGCTGCAGCGGCCCGAGCTGGTCTCCCCGGCCTTCGACGCGTACGGCGTCGACGAGTTCACCGCCCCGCCCTACGCGGCGGTCCGTCAGGCGATCCAGGAAGCGGGCGGCGCCGATGCCGGGGCGCATCAGCCGCAGGAGTACCTGATCCGGGTCCGGGAGGCCGCGCCCGACGACACCGTGCGGGCGATGGTCACCGAGCTGGCCGTCGAGGCGATCATGGTGCGCCGCCCGGTGGACGAGAACTACGCGGGGGAGCAGCTGGTCGCGGTCCGCCGCCGCGCGGTGGACCGCCGCATCCAGGAGATCCAGAGCAGCCTGGCCCGCCTCGGCCACCAGGGCGATCCGGCCCAACTCGCCGCGGTGCAGAACGAGTTGTGGGTGCTGCAGCAGTACGGCCAGGCGCTCAGGGAGCGCGGGGCGGCCGCGCTGTAGGGGCTGTCCGGCGTGGTGGTGGGGTGCTGTAGCCTCCCGGCGTGGCCACTGTTCCCGCGCTGTTGGATCATCTCGTCTACGCGACACCGGACCTGGCGTCGACGGTCGCCGACTTCACCCGGCGCACGGGGGTGGCTCCCGCGCCGGGCGGCGCGCACGTCGGTCTGGGCACCCGCAACCACCTGGTGGGTCTGGGCGGCCGGCGGTACCTGGAGATCGTGGGCCCTGACCTGGACCAGCCGGAGCCGGCGGGCCCGCGGCCCTTCGGCGTGGGCGATCTGTCCGCGCCGCGGCTGGCGACCTGGGCGATCTGTCCGCCGGACCCGGACGCGGCGGTGGCCGCGGCCCGCTCGGCCGGGGTGGCCACGGGACCGCTCCGCGGGATGAGCCGCAGGCGTCCGGACGGCACGCTGCTGGAGTGGCGGCTGACGGCGGGCGAGAGCGTGGTGGTGCCGTTCCTGATCGACTGGGGCGCCACCGGGCACCCGTCGGCCGGGCTGCCGAGCGTGTCCCTCCTGGGCATGTCGGCCAGCACCACGGACCCGGACGAGACCCGTCGCCACCTGGCCGCCCTCGGCACCGGACTCGACCTCACCGAGGGCCCCGACAGGCTCGTGGCCCGCATCGGCACTCCCGCGGGAGTCCTGGAACTGTCCTAGGACAGCTCCAGGCCGAGGGCCGGGGTGAGGGCGTCGAGCAGGCGCTCGGTGAACTCCGCCTGCCGTCCGGCCAGTTCCGGGTGGTCGGTGGTGAAGTCGTCCCACAGGACGTGCCGGAGCAGCGCGGCCAGGTCCTCCCGGGCCAGCCGCCCGGAGGCGGTGAAGTACGGCCACTCCTCGGACTGCCGCAGCGCGGCGGCGAGCAACTCCCGGGTGAGCGTGTGCCGTTCCGCGAGCAGGACCGCGTCGTAGAGGTCCTTGCCCTGCGGGTAGCTGTCGGACACCAGCCAGGTCACCTTCCACGCCAGGGACAGCTCGGGCGTCGCCGCCCGCAGGACGGCGCCGTCCGGGAGCTCCACCAGGCCCGGTTCCTCCAGCAGTTCCTCGCCGAAGACGAAGTCCAGCTGCAGGCTTCCGGCCGGGAGGCCCGGGGCGGACCAGGGCAGGACCAGTCGGCGCCCGGGGACCCGGTCGTAGGTCCAGATGTCGTCCGACACGGCCCCGCTCGCGCTGATCCGCAGCCCTTCCCCGGCCTCCCCGGCCTCCCCGGTCCGCTCGCTCAGCGACTGCGCGGCCTCGGCGATCCGGTCGAACATCCGGGCGGTGCGGCCGTCCTCCAGCCGCCAGTCCCGCGGCACGACGACGAAGTCCAGGTCGCCGGGCTCGCGGGCCTCCGGGCCGAACCAGAGGGCCATCAGCGCGCTGCCGCGCAGCATCAGCGAGTCGGCCCAGGGCGAGTCGGCGATCGCCCGCAGCACCAGCCGCATCGCCCGCCGCCGGGCGTCCCGCCAGGCCGCGCCCCGCGCCGGGTCGGCGAACCGGGGGTCCGAGGCCCGGTAGGCGTCGGCGTGCTGCTTCATCGACGGGTCGAAGACGGGGTCCTGGGTCACCCCGTCCGCGGCGACCCAGCGCAGGGTCCTCGGCAGGTCGTGGAACTCGCGGGGCCTCCAGGGCCTGCCACGGGTGCTCATGCCGTCACTCCTTCGTCCGCGGTGGTCAGCCAGCCGTCGTCCACCGACGCGTCGCTGTCGTGGAGCACGAACTCCCGCTCCACGTCGAGCACTTCCAGCCCCGTCAGCTCCGCCAGCAGCGCGTCCAGGGCGCGGCCGGCGCCGTCCGCGGCCACGCCGTGGCAGCGCTGGGTGACGAACCGTTCGTGGTGCCCGGGGCCGGTGACCCGGCGGGCGTTCCAGGACAGGTGCGCGCCGTGCGGGGCGACCCGGGCGGCCAGCGCCGTCAGGTCGGTGCCGGCGGCCAGGCGGAGCTTCACGTGGTGCTCGAAGTGCCGTCCGTCCAGCGGCGGTTCGCGCGGGACCTCCGGGGCCCACGGGTCCGACTCGACCTTCAGCCGGAGCACCGCGAAGCCGTCCCGCTCCAGTTCCCCGGCCACCGCCCGCGCCCGCTCCAGCTGGGCGGCGTACGAGGTGGCCTCGCGCAGGGTCAGCATCGGCTGCGAGCGGGTGCGGCCGCGGGCCAGCACCACATGGGTCAGCTTCAGGTCGCGCGCGGCGGACCAGTCGCGCAGCCGGTGGAGCGCTGCGTCGTCGGCGCACCGCACGGTGAGATGCGCTTCGTAGGAAGAGCGGGGCATCCGCTGATCATCCCAGAGGGATTTCTGGGGGCGCACATGAGTTTTGCGTCCAGTGGGTAACCAACCGGTCACGTACCGGTCCCAGAAAAGCGGCGCACGACCCTCGTGATGGGTATGTGTCCTACGCCACACTGAGTCCGGCGCCGAGTACCCGGAGCACGGACGGCCCGCGACCACGGCGCGGTCGAGCCGCCCGGCGTCAGCCCCCGCAGTCGCCCACAGACGCAAGCGCTGCCGCACCGCCCGGCAGCGATTCCCCCTGGAGGTCGCACGCGTGCAGACCCAGACCCGCACCCCCGCCGCCGGACCCCCGCGCGTCCTGGCCGACGCCGACGCGGCGGTCCTCCCGGCGGTGCCCCTGCAGGACCGCGCCGCGCACCACCCGGAGACCCAGGCCGCCCCCTTCGACGAGCCGGCGGAGCCGGTGGAACCCGCGCGGGCACCGGATCCCCTCGACCTCACGGATCCGGCCGGACCCGCCGTACCGGTCGACGGGGTCGACGCGGTGGAGCCGGACGAACGAGAGGCGCCGGAGGAGCCGGAGGAGGCGGAGCAGCCGGTGGCGGCCGGCCGCCGGAGGCAGACCGCCGGGCCCTCCGCGGACCTGTTCCGGCAGTACCTCCGCGAGATCGGCCGCATCCCCCTGCTGACCGCGGCGGAGGAGGTCGACCTGGCCCGCCGGGTGGAGGCGGGGCTGTTCGCCGAGGAGAAGCTGAGCCGCACCCCCGACCTGGACAGCCGGCTCGCCCACGACCTGGACCGGCTGGTGGTGAGGGGCCGCCTGGCCAAACGCCGGCTGATCGAGGCCAACCTGCGGCTGGTCGTCTCGGTCGCCAAGCGCTACGTGGGCCGCGGCCTGACCATGCTCGACCTGGTCCAGGAGGGCAACCTCGGCCTGATCCGCGCCGTGGAGAAGTTCGACTACGCCCGCGGCTACAAGTTCTCCACCTACGCCACCTGGTGGATCCGCCAGGCCATGTCCCGCGCCCTCGCCGACCAGGCCCGCACCATCCGGGTCCCGGTCCACGTCGTCGAGCTGATCAACCGCGTGGTGCGGGTGCAGCGCCGGATGCTCCAGGAGCGCGGCTCCGAGCCCACCGCCGAGGAGGTCGGCGCCCACCTCGACCTCACCGGCGACCGGGTCCGCGAGGTGCTGCGGCTCGCCCAGGAACCGGTGTCCCTGCACGCGCCGGTCGGCGAGGAGGAGGACGTCGCCCTCGGCGACCTCATCGAGGACGGCGACGCCGTCTCCCCCGTGGAGACGGCGTCGTTCATCCTGCTGCGCCAGCACCTCGACGCCGTGCTCTCCACGCTCAACGAGCGCGAACGCCGGGTGGTCCAGCTCCGCTACGGGCTGATGGACGGCCGCCCCCGCACCCTGGAGGAGATCGGCCGGATCTTCGGCGTCACCCGCGAGCGGATCCGGCAGATCGAGTCCAAGACCCTGAGCAAGCTGCGCGACCACACCTACGCCGAGCAGTTGCGCGGCTACCTCGACTGACCCGGCCCGCCCGCCGCCGGGGCCCGGAGGAAGACGGCCGCGGCGAGGACGGTGAGGAGGACCAGGGCGGCGTTGACGGCGACGGCGGTGTGGATCCCGGCGAGGACCCCGGTGACGGCCGTGCCGGTCATCGTGCCGGTGGCGACGGCGCTCATCACGGGGGTGCCCATGGTGATGCCGATCTGCTGGCTCATGGTGGCGAGGCCGGTGGCCATGCCCTGCTCGTGGTCGGGCAGGCCGCTGGTGGCGGTCACCATGAAGCCGACGATCAGGAGCATGTTGCCGACGCCGCCGACGAAGGTGGCGGCCAGCATCAGGGCGAGCGAGGCGGTCGTGGTGCCCAGGGCGAGCAGGGCCGCGGTGGCGACCGCCTGGACCAGGCCGCCCGCGATCAGGGCGGAGCGGGTGCCGATGCGGGCGATGACCCGGGGAGCGAAGGTGCCGCCCAGGACGGTGCCCAGGCCCAGCACGCCGAAGGAGAGCCCGGCGGCCAGCGGGGAGAAGCCCAGGACCTGCTGCAGGTAGAGGGTCATCAGGAAGACCAGCGAGGTCTCGGTGAGGAAGGCCAGGACACCGGCGACGTTGCCCCAGGCCACGCTGCGGCGGCGCAGGACGCCCACCGGGACGAGAGGGGCGGGGGAGCGCCGTTCGACGAAGTGGAAGACGACCAGGAGAACCACGCCGACGGCGAGGGCGAGCAGGGCCGGGATGTGGGTCCAGCCGTGTTCGCCGGCCTGGGTGAGGCCGAGGACGACGGCGAGCAGGCCCAGGGTGACCGTCACCGCACCCGGGACGTCCAGGCGGGGACGGTCGGCGGGGCGGGACTCCGCGATGACCATCGGGGCGACGATCAGGACGGCCGCGGCGACCGGGACGTTGACGAGGAACGACCACCGCCAGGACAGCAGGTCGGTCAGGACGCCGCCGAGGACGGCGCCGGTGGTGAAACCGGCCGACATCAGGGCGCCGTTGAGACCCAGCGCCTTCTCCCGCAGGGGCCCCTCGGGGAACGCGGTGGTCAGCAGGGACAGGCCGGCCGGGGTGACCGCCGCGGTGGCCAGGCCCTGCAGGACCCGCGCGGCGATCAGCAGCTCGGGGCTGGTGGCCAGACCGCCCACCAGCGAGGCCACGCCGAGGACGGCGAGACCGCCCAGGAACAGGCGGCGGCGCCCGAAGAGGTCGGCGACCCGCCCGAACATCAGCGTGAAGCCCGCGGCGCACAGGGCGAACGAGGTCGCGATCCACTGCAGGTTCGCCAGCGAGAACCCCAGCCCCTCGCCGATCACCGGCAGCGCGACGTTCAGGATCGAGAAGTCGACCGCCAGCATGAACTGCGCGACCAGCAGCACCACCAGCGTCAACCGCATCCGCGGCGTCAGCCGCGTCCGGGGCGTCGGCCGCGTCCGGGGCGTCGGCCGCCGTCCCCCGGATCCCCCGGACCCGGGGGACGGTGTCCCCGCCTCCACCACCGCACCATCGACAACAGACATGACCGTTTCCCTTCGAGGAGGTCCGACGAGGGAAAGCGTGCGGCGGGCGGCCGGGGCCAGCCATTCCCCGGACGTGACGACCCACCGCCCGACCGGTCACGCCGCGGGTGGTCATGCCATGACCACCCGGAACGGGAAGTGCCCCAGCCGCAAGGGAGTTGGGAAGGATGTGACTCCCTCCGCGAAGCGGACAGGACCGGACCACCGGAAGGACAGCCGTGCGTGACTTCTCCGAGCTGAGCGACTTCCTGCGCAGCCGTCGAGCCGCCCTCACCCCCGAGGAGATCGGCCTGCCCCAGCTCGCCGAGCGACGCCGGGTGCCCGGTCTCCGCCGGGAAGAGGTGGCCCTGGCGGCCGGCGTCAGCCTCACCCACTACACCCGGCTGGAACAGGGCCGCGCCCAGCAGGTCTCCGACGCCGTCCTGGAGGCCATCGCCCGCACCCTGCGCCTGACGGCCGACGAGCGCACCCACCTGATGGACCTGGCACGCCCCGAACCCCCGGCGCACCGCCGCCCCCAGGCCCCGCGTCCGCGGCGGGCCGACCAGGCGGGCCAGGAGCTGCGTCAGCTCATCGACACCTTCACCGACACCCCCGCCCTGGTCCTGGACCGCCGCAACGACGTGCTCGCCTGGAACGCCATGGGGCACCTCCTGCTCGCCATGCACCTGGACTTCGACGCCCCCGCCGACCCCTCCCGCCGCCCCAACCTGACCCGGATGCTGTTCCTGGACGAGCACACCGGCGACCTGTACCCCCGCCGGCAGGACGAGGCGCAGCTCGCCGTCGCCTCCCTGCGCCTGGTCGCGGGCCGGCACCGCCACGACCGGCAGCTCGCCGAACTGGTCGGCGACCTCATGCTGAACAGCGAGGAGTTCGCCGAACTCTGGGCCCGGCACCCGGTCCGGACCTGTGTCGCGGGCGTCAAGGAGTTCGACCACCCCCTGGTCGGAGCGATGCGGCTCTCCTTCCAGAGCCTGCTCGTCCCGGGGGACGACGGGCAGCGCGTGATCGCCTACAGCGCCCGCCCGGGCAGCGGGTCGGAGGCCGCGCTGCGCCTGCTCGCCGCCACCCTCCCCGTCAGCCGGGGGGACGGCCCGGACGCCTCCGACGTCCCGGACGTCCCGGCGGCCACCGACTGATCACGGGTCACGCCGCCCGCGTACCCGGGTCGTCCGTGAGCACGACCAGCCGCTGGGTGGCCCGGGTCATGGCGACATAGCGGTCCACCGCGCCCGCGACGCCCTCGCCGAACCGCTCCGGCCGCACCAGCACCACCAGGTCGAACTCGAGCCCCTTGGCCAGCTCGGGGGTGAGCGACCGCACCCGGGGCGTTTCGCGGAAGGCGGGATCGCCGATCACGCAGGCGATGCCCTCCTCGTGGGCGGCCAGCCAGCCGTCCACCACGTCGCGCAGTTCGGCGACGGTGCCGTGGTGCACCGGGATGCCGGCGCGCCGCACCGAGGTGGGCACGTTGGCGTCCGGGACGGCGGCCCGGATCACCGGCTCCGCCTCGGCCATGACCTCCTCCGGGGTGCGGTAGTTGATGCTCAGCGACGCCACCTCCACCCGGTCCAGGCCCACCCGCCGCAGCCGCTCCGGCCAGCTCTCGGTGAAGCCGTCCCGGGCCTGGGCCCGGTCGCCGACGACGGTGAAACTGCGCGACGGGCAGCGCAGCAGGAGCATCCGCCACTCGGCGTCGGTCAGCTCCTGCGCCTCGTCCACCACGACGTGCGCGAACGGGCCGGCCAGCGGATCGGCGCCGGTGGAGGGCAGCGCGGCCCCGTCGACCAGCGACTCCTTCAGGTCGTCGCCGAGCAGCATGGTCACCGCCCCCTCGCCGTCCGGGTCGGCCGCGACCACGCTCTCGATGACGCCCGCCATCCGCTCCCGCTCCGCGGCGACGGAGGCCCGGTGGCGGCGCTTGCGCCGGGCGGTCGCCGGATCGCCCAGGCGCTGCCGCGCGGCGTCCAGCAGCGGCAGGTCGGAGACCGTCCAGGCGTCCGGCCTCTCCCGCCGCAGCAGGCGCACCTCGTCGGGGGTCAGCCAGGGGGCGCACAGCCGCAGGTAGGCGGGGACCGTCCACAGGTCGCCGACCAGGTCGGCGGCCTCGACCATCGGCCAGGCGGCGCCCAGCGCCCCGGTCAGCTCGTCGTCGTGGGCGAGCGCCCGGCGGAACAGATGGGAGGGGACCTCCGCCCCGATCCGGTCCTCGAGCATCGCCACCAGCTCGTCCCAGATCTGCTCCCGCGCCTCGTTGTGCGGGGTGCCCGGCTCCGCCGCGTCGAACGCCTCGGCCCAGTCGGCGGCGGTCAGCGCCACCTGGCCCCACGGGGTGGTCACCGTCAGGCCCTCGGTGGGCGGCGACTCGTAGAACCGCACCGCCTTCTCGATCGCCCGCACCATCTCCACCGACGCCTTCAGCCGGGCCACCTCCGGGTCCGCCTCCGGCACGGCCCGGGCCCCCTCGGCGACCAGGTCGCGCAGGGTGCAGGTGCGCACGCCCTCCTCGCCGAGGCCGGGCAGCACGTCGGCGACGTAGTTCAGGTACGGCTGGTGCGGGCCCACGAAGAGCACCCCGCCCCGGCGGTGGCCCAGCCGCGGGTCGGCGTACAGCAGGTACGCGGACCGGTGCAGGGCCACCACGGTCTTGCCGGTGCCCGGCCCGCCGTCCACCACCAGCGCGCCGCGCGAGCCCGCCCGGATGACGGCGTCCTGGTCGGCCTGGATGGTGGCGAGCACGTCCCGCATCCGCGAGGAACGGTTCGCGCCGAGGCTCGCGACGAAGGCGGACTGGTCGTCCAGCGCCGCCCGGTGCTCGCCGAGACCGTCGGGGGTGAACACCTCGTCCCAGTAGTCGCTGACGCGGCCCGCCGTCCACCGGTACCGGCGGCGGCTCGCCAGCCCCATCGGGCTGGCGTGGGTCGCGGCGAAGAACGGCTCCGCGGCGGGGGAGCGCCAGTCCAGCAGCAGCCGGCGGCCCGAGCTGTCGGTGAGGCCGAGCCGCCCGACGTACAGCGGCTCCCCGGACCCGTCGGCGGGGACCATCCGGCCCAGGCAGAGGTCCAGGCCGAACCGGCGCAGCGCGCGCAGCCGCGCGGTGAGGCGGTGGATCTCCAGGTCGCGCTCCATCGCCTCCCGGCCCACGCCGCCGGGCGCCCGCCGCTCCGCGTCGAGGCGGTCCGACAGCTCGGCGATCGCCTGCTCCAGGGTGGCGGCGACGTCCGCGAAGTGACGCTCGTCGTCGCCGACGAGCCGCGGGTCGGCCTTGGCGGCCAGCCGCTCGGGCAGGTCGAAGGCGTGGGCGGGCAGGGAAGGAAAGGTCACCGTGCGGCTCCGTCACAGGGGGGTCGCGCCCGTGGTCACCGGCGCGAGGAGCGATTGTGCGCCATGAGGGGGGCCTTGCCGCAAGGACCCCCTTGCGCTATACCTTGACCATGGCAGGAGGTGTCCGTACCCTCCGCCCCTCCGCCCCCCCCGCACGACGAACGAACGGTCCGGCCCCCATCCGCGAGCGCGGGTGGGGGCCGGACCGCGTCACGGGTCACTCCACCTCGGCGACCGCCTGGGCGAACTGCGCCTTGTAGAGGCGGGCGTAGGCGCCGTCCTCCGCCAGCAGCGCGGCGTGGCGGCCCTGCTCCACGATCGCGCCGTTCTCCATCACCAGGATGGTGTCCGCGTCCCGGATGGTGGAGAGCCGGTGCGCGATCACGAACGAGGTCCGGCCGTGCGCCAGCTTCGCCATCGCCTTCTGGATCAGCACCTCGGTCCGGGTGTCGACGGAACTGGTCGCCTCGTCCAGCACCAGGATCACCGGGTCGGACAGGAAGGCGCGGGCGATCGTGATCAGCTGCTTCTCGCCCGCGCTCACCCCCGACCCCTCGCCGTCGATCACCGTGTCGTAGCCGTCCGGCAGGGTGCGGATGAACCGGTCGGCGTGCGCGGCGCGCGCCGCCTCCTCCACGTCGCCGCGGGTCACCTCGCCGGGCGCCCCGTACGCGATGTTCTCGGCGATGGTCCCGCCGAAGAGCCAGGTGTCCTGCAGCACCATGCCGATCGCGGACCGCAGCTCGTCCCGTGACATCGTGGCGACGTCCACCCCGTCCAGCGTGATCCGTCCGCCGGTGACCTCGTAGAACCGCATCAGCAGGTTCACCAGCGTGGTCTTGCCGGCGCCGGTCGGGCCCACGATCGCCACCGTGTGCCCCGGCTCCACCGTCAGCGACAGGTCCTCGATCAGCGGCTTGTCCGGCTCGTAGCGGAACGCCACCCGCTCGAACCCGACCCGGCCGCGCAGCTCCTCCGGGCGCACCCCGGGGATCGGGTCGGCGTCCTGCTCCTCGGCGTCCAGCAGCTCGAAGACCCGCTCCGCCGAGGCCACGCCCGACTGCACCAGGTTCGCCATCGACGCCACCTGCGTCAGCGGCATCGAGAACTGCCGCGAGTACTGGATGAACGCCTGCACGTCACCGATGGACAGCGACCCCGACGCCACCCGCAGACCGCCGACCACGGCCACCAGCACGTAGTTCAGGTTGGAGACGAACATCATCAGCGGCTGCATCACACCGCTCATGAACTGCGCCTTGAACCCGGCCCGGTACAGCTCCTCGTTGTGCTCGGCGAACCTCGCCGCCGACTCGTCCTGCCGGCCGAACACCTTCACCAGCGAGTGGCCGGTGTACATCTCCTCGATGTGCGCGTTGAGCTGCCCCGTCGTGCGCCACTGGTCCACGAAGTGCGGCTGGGACCGCTTGCCCACCTTGGTCGCCACCACGAACGACAGCGGCACCGTCACCAGCGCGACCAGCGCCAGCAGCCAGGACACCCAGAACATCATCACCAGCACGCCGACGATCGACAGGACCGCGTTCACCAGCTGCCCCATCGACTGCTGCAGCGTCTGCCCCAGGTTGTCGATGTCGTTGGTGGCCCGGCTCAGCACCTCGCCGCGCTGCCGCTTGTCGAAGTACGACAGCGGCAGCCGCGACAGCTTCGTCTGCACGTCCTCGCGCATCCGGAACATCGTCCGGTTGACCGCCCGGTTCACCATCCGGGTGGCCACCGCCATCAGCAGCCCGGCCGCCACGAACATCCCGAGGGCCAGCAGCAGCACGCCGCCCACCGCCGCGAAGTCGATGCCCTCGCCCGGGGTGAAGTCCACCCCGCCCAGCATGTCCGCGACCCCGTCCTCGCCGCGGGCCCGCATCGACTCGAGGACCTGCTCCTTGGTCGCCCCCGCGGGCATCTCCCGTCCGACGATGCCGGCGAAGACCAGGTCGGTGGCCCGCCCCAGGATCTTCGGCCCGACCACCGTCAGCCCGACGCTCACCACCACCGACGCGAGCATCACCCACAGCGACACCCGCTCCGGCCTGAACTGCGCCAGCAGGCGCCTGGTGGACCCCTTGAAGTCCATCGACCGGTTGTCCGGACCCGTCCCGGCCATCATCCGCCCCGCAGGCCCGGCCATCAGGCTGCCTCCGCTTCCGTCAGCTGGGAGAGCACGATCTCCCGGTAGGTCTCGTTGCCGTCCATCAGCTCCGCGTGCCGGCCCACGCCGACCACCCGGCCCTCGTCCAGGACGACGATCCGGTCCGCGTCCCTGATCGTGGACACCCGCTGCGCCACGATCAGCACGGTGGCCCCGGCCGTCTCCCGGATCAGGGCCGACCGCAGCGCCGCGTCGGTGGCGTAGTCGAGCGCCGAGAAGGAGTCGTCGAACAGGTAGATCTCCGGGCGCTGCACCAGCGTCCTGGCGATGGCCAGGCGCTGCCGCTGGCCGCCGGAGACGTTGGAGCCGCCCTGCGCGACCGGGGCGTCCAGGCCGCCCTCCAGCCCGGCCACGAACTCCTTGGCCTGCGCCACCTCCAGCGCGTGCCACAGCTCCTCGTCCGTCGCGTCCGGGTTGCCGTACCGCAGGTTCGTCGCCACCGTGCCCGCGAACAGGTACGGCTTCTGCGGCACCAGGGACACCGTCCTCGCCAGCACCCGGGGGTCGATCTGCCGGACGTCCACCCCGTCGACCAGGACCTCGCCCTCCGTCGCGTCGAACAGCCGGGGCACCAGGCCCAGCAGGGTCGACTTGCCGGAACCGGTCGAGCCGATCACCGCGGTGACCTCGCCGGGCCGCGCCAGCAGGTCGACGCCCTTGAGCACCGGCTCCTCCGCGCCCGGGTAGCGGAACCCGGCCCCGCGCAGCTCCAGCGTCCCGCTCGCCCGCAGCTCGGTCACCCCGGCCTCGGGCGGCACCACGCTGGACTCCGTGTCCAGGACCTCCTGGATCCGCTCGGCGCACACCTCCGCCCGCGGGATCATCATGAACATGAAGGTGGCCATCATCACCGACATGACGATCTGCATCAGGTAGGCCAGGAACGCCGTCAGGTCGCCGATGCCCATGCCGCCCGACTCGATGCGGTGCGCGCCGAACCAGAGCACCGCGATCGACGCCAGGTTCACCACCGTCATCACGACCGGGAACATCAGCGCCATCAGGTTGCCGGTCCCGAGCGAGACCTCGGTCAGCTCCTCGTTGGCCTTCCGGAAGCGCTCCTGCTCGTACTCGTCCCGCACGAACGCCCGGATCACCCGGTTGCCGGTGATCTGCTCGCGCAGCACCCGGTTCACCTGGTCCAGCCGCTCCTGCATGGTCCGGAACAGCGGCCGCAGCGCGCGGATCAGGAAGGTCAGCGCCACCGCCATCACCGGCAGCACCCCCAGCAGCACGCCGGAGAGCGGCACGTCCAGGCCCAGCGCCATGACCACGCCGCCCACGCCCATGATCGGCGCGGACACCATCAGGGTGAACGTCATCAGCGCCAGCATCTGGATCTGCTGGACGTCGTTGGTGGTCCGGGTGATCAGCGAGGGCGCGCCGAAGCGGCCCAGCTCGCGGGCCGAGAAGGACTGCACCCGGTCGAAGACCGCGGCGCGCAGGTCGCGGCCGAGCGCGGCGGCGGTGCGGGCGCCGAAGTGCACGGCGCCGATGTTGCAGACCACCTGCGCGAGGGAGATGGCCAGCATCAGGGCGCCGAACGCCAGGATGTAGCCGGTGTCGCCCTTCACCACGCCGTCGTCGATGATGTCGGCGTTCAGGGTGGGCAGGTAGAGGGTCGCGCACGTCTGCAGCAGCTGCAGCGCCACGACCAGGGCGATGGGGGTGCGGTAGGGCCGTAGGTGGGTTCTCAGGAGTCGTATGAGCACGCCGATACTTTCGAGAGGCCGACGAAGGGGCGCGGGCTCCGCGGGGCGCGGATCCCACGCCGCCTATCGTCGGACACGACAGTGGCGTTACCTCAAGTGATTAAGCCAAGCGCGGGCCAAATCGGGGTCAGGGTTCAGCCGCAGGGGTTCTCCCGGGCTGTCAGGGGGTCCCCGCGGTCACCCCGGGAACGCCCCCGGGTGGGTCTGCTCGCGCACCGTGACGTACTGCTGCCGGACCGCCTGGCCCACCGGCAGGTCGTCCCCCGGCTCCAGGACCTGCGCGGCGGCGCCCTGCCAGGCCGGCGGCCGGTGCGGCTCCAGCGTCCCGTGCGCGACGCCGAGCGCCCAGGCCGCCTGGCGTGCCGCCCCGACCGCCGCGTAGTCGGCCGGCTGCGGCACCACGACCTGCGTCCCGAACAGCGCCGGGGCGATCGCGCGCACCGCCGGCAGCTCCGCCGCCTCGCCCAGCAGGAAGACCCGCCGCACCGCCACCCCCCGCTCCCGCAGCACGTCCAGCGCGTCCGCCAGGGAGCACAGCATCCCCTCGAACGCGGCCCGCGCCAGGTGCTCGGGCCGCATCGACTCGGACCGCAGCCCGGTGAGGGTGCCCGCCGCGTGCGGCAGGTTCGGCGTGCGCTCGCCCTCCAGGTAGGGCAGCAGCACCAGTCCGTGCGCGCCCGGCGTCGACTTCAGCGCCAGCTCCGACAGCTCCCGGGGGCCGTCCACGTCGAGCATCCCCGCGGTGGCCCGCAGCACCCGCACCGCGTTGGACGTGGACACCACGGGCAGGTGCATGCCGGTCGCGTCGGCCAGCGACGTCACCGAGCCGCCGGCGTCACCGACGGCCTCCGGGTGCACGGCCATCACCGAACCGGAGACGCCCAGCGACACCACCGCGTCGCCCACGCCGACCCCGAGGCCGAAGGCCGCCGCCATGGTCTCCCCGGTGCCGGAGGAGATCAGCAGTCCCTCCGGCGTGGTGCCCGCCGCCTCCCAGGGGGCGACCACCTCCGGCAGGGCCGCCGGGTGCCCCAGCGCCAGCTCGACCAGGTCGGGGCGCCAGGTGCCGGTGGCGGCCGACCAGTAGCCGGTGCCGGAGGCGCCGCCGCGGTCGGTGGTGCGCCGCGCGGGGCGGCCGAGCAGCTGCCAGACCAGCCAGTCGTGCGCCTGCATCAGGAAGGCCGTGCGGTCGGCGTTCTCCGGCTCGCCGCGGCGCAGCCACCGCAGCTTGGTCACCGGCTGCGCGGCCTGCGGGACGAGGCCCACGGCCCGCGCCCACGCCTCCCGGCCGCCCAGCAGGTCCACCAGGTCGGCGGCCGAGGTCTGCGCGCGCCGGTCGCCCCCGGTCAGCGCAGGCCGGACGAGGTTGCCGTGGCCGTCCAGCGGCACCAGGGCGTTGCGCTGCGCGGAGACGCCGATGGCCTGCACCCCCTCCAGCAGGCCGCCCCCGGCGGCCTCGCCCAAGGAGCGCAGCCACGCCTGCGGGTCGACGTCCGCCGGACGCCCCCCGCCCTCGGCCGGCTCGATCGGATGCGGAGCGTAACCCTGCCGCAGCACGGCACCGGTCTCCGCGTCACAGACCACGATGCGAGTCGAATCGGACGAACTGTCCAAGCCGGCGACTATCCCCATGGGGGTGATTGTGCACCACCCGCAACGCTTCCGGCCCGGACGACGGCCGAAGACCGTGCGGGGCCCGGACATGCGGGGCCGTCACCGGCGGGCGGGGTCCGACGCCGAACGGGCCCGCACCGGGACCGGTGCGGGCCTCGTGCCCGGATCGGGGCCGCGGACCGGGGCCGCGGCCCCGAGGCGGCTCGGACGGTGGCTCAGACGGTGCCGGTTCCCCAGTCGTCCGTGCCGTGCTGTCCGTTGGAGCCGGACCGGCTGCCGCGGACGGACTTCACCCGCTGGGAGACCGAGTCGGGCATCTTGTCGCTCACGGTGTGGTAGGCCTTGCCGGCCACCTGGCGGCCCTGCTGGGCCGCGGTCTCCGCGGTGTTGCGCACCGCGGGGTTCTCGGTGATCTGGCGGGCCTTGGTCATGATCTGTTCATATCGTTCCCGCCCGGCTTTCGCGCCGAGCACGTAGCCCAGGGCCACTCCGGTCATGAATGTGAGCCGGTAGCGCATGGTCGGCCACCCTTCCTTCGGCTTCGGCAACGGTCACAGGGGATACCGATTGGCGGAGCACCCCCCTGCTTGCGCTAATGTATGTCTCGCAGCGAGCGCGCGCCCCCTGGCGAATACCCGGGTGGAGGCGTTCGATGCAGCGAGGCATTCCTCCGTAGCTCAATTGGCAGAGCAGCCGGCTGTTAACCGGCAGGTTACTGGTTCGAGTCCAGTCGGGGGAGCTTCGGTCCTCCGTAGCTCAATTGGCAGAGCAGCCGGCTGTTAACCGGCAGGTTACTGGTTCGAGTCCAGTCGGGGGAGCACGCTTGAACGAGGGCCCCGCCGGGGTCCTTTTTCATGCCCTGCCACGTCCGACTCCCGCACTCCGCAGCGGGTCAGCAGTTGGTCATGGTCATGCTGTCGACCTAGCTGAGGCAGGAGATCGTATGAGCGGCTATGCTGCGGCAGACGGCGCGCACATATGTGCGCGACGCGCCGTGAAGGGGCGGTAGCTCAGCCGGTTAGAGCAGCGGACTCATAATCCGCCGGCCGTGGGTTCGAGTCCCACCCGCCCCACCACGGACCCCTTACCTCGGCGCCCCCGGGCGCACCACGGCTCCCTGCCGCCGCGCCCGCGGCGAAGGGAGCCGTTGTCGTTGTGCGGGCCGCTCGGTCCTGTGTACGGGCCGCTCAGTCCCGGTCGCTCTCGTCGTCCGCCTCGCCCTCCGCCTGGGAGGGGTTGGTGTGCGGCGGATTGACGTGTTCCTCCTCACCCGGCTCGGGGTCGCGCTCGCCCTCCGCCTGGGAAGCCGTCGGGATCGGCTCGTCGCTCATGGGTTCTCCTTACGGGAACGGGGCAGGAGGTGACAGGGCCACCGCCCGCGGCTCTCGGGCGGCGGGTACCCGGTGGCCGGGCGCCTGACGCGTGGCGGACGTCTCGCCCTCCGACGGGGCACGCGGTGCCCGGCCCGGGTCGGCGCCAGGCATACTGGACGGCGCCGGCAACCCGACAGGAGGCGTTGTGCACAGCCCGGAGAGGACCGCGGCAGGGGCCGCGGCCCCCGCGAACGCGGCGCCGTGCCTGACGGTCCACCGTCTCCCCGCGGGGAGAGGTGTCCGACTCGCCGGTGAGGTCGGCCTGACCACCCGCCCCGTCTGGACGGAGGTGCTGGCCGACGCCGCCGCGGCCGGCGGCAGCGCCTATGTGCTGGACCTGGCCGAGGTCGGCTTCGTCGACGTGGCGGGGGCCGAGGCGCTCGCCCGTACCGTGGAACGACTGGACGCCGACCGCCGGCTCGTCCTGCACGACCCGCCGAGGACCCTCAAGCGAGTCCTGGAGATGTACTGGCCCGGCCTGCCGGGGATCGAGGTGCCGACGCCGTGAGTACCGTGACCGAACCGTTCGTGCACCCAGCCCTGTTCTACGCGGACGCCGCCGAGTACCTGGCCGGCACCGTGTCGTTCGTGCGTGAGGGGCTGGAGCGGGGCGAGCCGGTGGCCGTCGCCGTTCCCTCGTACAACCTGGAGCTGATCCGCGCCGAGCTGGGCGATGACGGCTCGCGGGTGCGCTTCCTCGACATGCAGAAGGCGGGACGCAACCCCGGGCGGATCATCCCCGGTGTGCTGCGCGCCTTCGCCGACTCCCACCCCGGCGCGGGACGGGTCCGGCTGATCGGCGAGCCGATCTGGGCGGGCCGCTCGGAGATCGAGTACCCGGCCTGCGCCCAGCACGAGGCGCTGATCAACCACGCCTTCACGGGCCGCGAGGTCAGCATCCTCTGCCCGTACGACACCACCCGGCTCGACGAGCGGTCGCTCGCCGACGCCTACGTCACGCACCCCGTGGTGATCGACGGCGGCGGACGGCAGAGCGACAGCCCGGCCTACGACCCGGACGGCCTCGTCGCCCGCTACAACCAGCCCCTGCCCGAGGCGCCCTCCGGGATCCGCCTGAGCTTCGACTACGACGCCGAGTCGCTGCCGACGGCCCGGCACCGCAGCGTCGCCGAGGCCGCGCAGGCCGGACTCGCCGGCGAGCGGCTGGACGACTTCGCGCTGATCGTGGCCGAGCTCACCACCAACAGCGTCGTCCACGGCGGCGGCCGGGGCACCGTGCGGCTGTGGACCGCGGACGGCCACCTGGTGTGCGAGGTCCGCGACGCCGGGCAGCTGACCGACCCGCTGGCCGGACGCCGCCCGGCCGGCCGCGACCAGATCGGCGGGCGCGGCCTGCTCACCGTCAACCTGCTCGCTGACCTGGTGCGCGTGCACACCGGCGGCTACGGCACCACCGTCCGCGCCTACCTGGCGCTCTGATCCTCCGGGGCCGCGGCTTGCCCCCCCGGGGCCGGAATTCTGATCCCCCCGGAACCGGGGCTCTGATCCCCGGGAGCCGGAGCCGGGGCCCGGAGCCGCGGGCGCGGGCGGGAGGCCCGGGCGCGGCGGTCAGCCGGCCAGCGGGTTGAGCACCAGCGGCTCGATCTTGCCGTCCAGCATGGCGCCGAGGCCCTGCACCGCGCAGACGTCGGGGCGCTCGGCGATGTGGACGGGCATCCCGGTGGCCTGACGCAGCATCTGGTCGAACCCCGGCAGCAGCGCCGTGCCGCCGACCATCATGATGCCGCGGTCGGCGAGGTCCGCCACCAGGTCGGGCGGGCAGTCGCGGAGCACCTTGCCGATGCCGTCCAGGACCGCGGTCAGCGGCGTCTGGATCGCGTTGCGCACGGCGGCGGTGTCCACCCGGACCGACCGGGCCAGGCCCGTCGCCACGTCACGGCCGTGGATCTCCGTGGTGGCCGGGCCGTGCGGGGTGAGCCCGTTGCCGGACAGGGCCAGCTGCAGCGGGCGCACCGACTGGCTCGGCAGCATCAGCTCGTGCTCGTGCCGCAGGTGCTGGACGATCGCGTTGTCCACGGCCTCGCCGCCGACCGGGATCCGCTCCGCCGTCACGATCGACCCCAGCGACAGCACCGCCACCTGGGTGGCCGCCGCCCCGCACACCATGATCATGGTGGCCTCGGCCCGCTCCACCGGCAGGCCGCAGCCCACGGCGGCCGCGATCAGCGTGTCCACCAGCTCGACCCGGCGGGCCCCCAGACCCACCAACGTCTCCACCGTGGCACGCCGGGCCAGCGGGTCGGCGTCGTGCGGGGTGCAGGCCGCCGCCCGCAGCCGCGGCTTGCGCCGCAGGAGGCGCCGGGTCTTCTCGCCGATCAGGTGCCGCAGCATCCGCTGCGCCATCTCGATGTCGACCACCGTGCCGCCGGAGACCGGGCGGACCGTCTTGATGTAGGAGGGCGTGCGGCCGGTCATCTTCTCGGCGAACTCGCCGACGGCGATCAGCGCGCCCGTCCGGGTGTTGACGGCGGCGACCGAGGGCTGGTCGACGACCAGCCCGGCGCCCTTGACGTAGACGCGGGTCCGCGCGGCGCCGAGGTCCACGGCGAAGTGGCAGCGGCGCAACTGCTCCAGATTGGCGGTCACGAGTGGATCCTCCCGAATGCGGTGGACGACGCCCGGCCGGCGCCCCTCTTCCCGCATCCTGCGATCAGCCGGGACGGCGCGCCCGCCGGAGCAGCCCGGCCGGGTGCGGCCCGGACGGGTGGCCGTGTCCCGGCCGGCGGCCGGAAGGGGCGGCGCGGCACCCCGGACGGGCCCCCGGGGAGGCGGGTTCACGTCACGGCGCATTCCCGCCCACCCGTCGTGACCCGACGGTGACCTGGCCTGCGAAGAATCGTCGGCGAGCGCCCGTCACCTCCCGGCGGCCGCTGGACGAAGAGAGGGTAGATGAGCCCCCATTCCGAACTCCCCCCTGCCGCACGCCCCCGTTCCCCCCGCCGCGCCGTCGGCCTGGTCTCCGCCTGCCTCGCCTGCGCGCTGCTGTCGCCCGTCGCCCCCGCCGGAGCCGCCCCGGCCGCGCCCTCCCCGCAGGCGCCCGCGCGCAAGGCCGACGCCTCCCACACCGTCACCCTCGTGACGGGCCACCAGGTCACCGTCACCGAGCTGGGCGGCGGCCGGAGAACCGTCGACGTGCAGGCCCCCGCGGGCGTCACCGGCGCCGTGCGCACCGACGTCGTCGACGGGAACGTCGTGGTCGTCCCCGAGGAGGCCGAGCCCCTCCTGCGGGACGGCGCCCTGGACCGCCGGCTCTTCGACGTCACCGGGCTGATCGAGCAGGGCCTGACCGATGCCAGGACCGACGAGCTCCCGCTGATCGTCACCTACGGCAAGGGGGCCCGGACCACCACCCCCGAGGCCGCCGACCGCGAACGGTCGCTGCCCAGCGTCCGCGGCGCGGCCGTCACCGCCGAGAAGGGCCGCGAGTTCTGGCAGGCCGTCACCCGCCAGGCGGGCGTGCGGGGCGTCTGGCTGGACGGGCGGGTCGAGGCCACCATGGCCGAGAGCAACGCCCAGATCGGGACCGGCGCCGCCTGGGAGGCCGGGCTGACCGGCGAGGGCGTCACGGTCGCCGTGCTCGACACCGGCGTCGACGCCTCCCACCCCGACCTGGAGGGACGCGTCGCGCAGTCCCGCAGCTTCATCGAGGGCGAGGAGGTCGCCGACCGCGACGGCCACGGCACCCACGTCGCCTCCACCGTCGGCGGCAGCGGCGCCGCCTCCGGCGGCAAGGAGAAGGGCGTCGCCCCCGACGCCACCCTGGCCGTCGGCAAGGTCCTCGACGACTCCGGCTCCGGCACCGAGTCGCAGATCATCGCCGGCATGGAGTGGGCCGCCCGGGACGTCGACGCGAAGATCGTCTCCATGAGCCTGGGCTCCCCGGAGCCCAGCGACGGCACCGACCCGATGGCGCAGGCCGTCAACACCCTCTCCAGGGAGACCGGCGCGCTCTTCGTGATCGCGGCCGGCAACACCGGCACCCCCTCGTCCATCGGCTCGCCCGGCGCCGCCGACGCCGCGCTGACCGTCGCCGCCGTCGACGCCGAGGACGCGCCCGCGTACTTCACCAGCGCGGGCCCGCGGTTCGGCGACAACGCCCTCAAGCCCGACCTGGCCGCGCCCGGCGTCGGCATCCTCGCCGCCCGCTCCACCCTCTCCGAGGGCTCCGGCGACTACGTCGCCATGAGCGGCACCTCCATGGCCACCCCGCACATATCCGGCGTGGCCGCGCTGCTGGCCCAGCAGCACCCGGACTGGACGGGCGAACAGCTCAAGAACGCGCTGATGTCCACCTCGAAGCGGCTGGACACCTCCGCCTACACCCTCGGCACCGGCCGGGTCAGCGTCCCCGAGGCGCTGTCGGCGTCGGTGACCGCGACCGGCAGCGTGGACCTCGGCTTCCACAGCTGGCCCTACGAGGAGAACACCCCGCGGACCAGGACCGTCACCTACACCAACTCCGGCGACCGCCCGGTCGAGCTGGAGCTGTCCCTGGAGGGCGGGGAGGGCGTCGCCACCCTCGCCGACACCACGCTGACCGTGCCCGCCCACGGCAGCGCCTCCACCACCGTGACCGGTGACGGCACCGACGCGCCGGTGGGCAACACCAGCGGGCACGTCGTCGCCTCGGTGGCCGGCGAGCCCGTCGCCCGCACCGCGTTCGGCCTGGTCAAGGAGGAGGAACGCTACACCCTGACGGTGCACGTCAAGGACCGCGAGGGCAAGCCGGCGGACGCCGGCCTGTCGGTGCAGAAGCTCGCCGCCGGAGCCTGGCCCGAGCCCGCCTTCACGGGCGACGACGGGACCGTCGAACTGCGGCTGCCCCCGGGCGCCTACAGCGTCGACACCTTCCTCGACGTCACCGGCGCGCACGGCCGCGACTCGCTGGGCCTCGGCCTGCTGGTCGAGCCCGAGATCGTCCTCGACCGCGACCGGGAGATCACCCTCGACGGCACCGAACTCCGCGAGATCGACGCGAAGGTCGGCGACCGCACCGAGACCCGGCAGCTGATCATGGAGTACGCCCGTGAGGCCAACGGCTTCTCGGCCGTCGCGGCGCTCCAGATCCCGCTCGTCTACGACACCGTCTACGCCGCTCCCACCCGGAAGGTCACCGAGGGGACGTTCGAGTACCGCACCCGCTGGCGCCTCGGCAAGCCCCTGCTGCAGGTGCGCGGCCTGGGCGAGACGCTGCCCCAGGCCGGAGCGCCCCTCGTCGACGGCGACCTGCGCCTGCGGCTCGCCGACGTGGGCACCGGCCCGGTCACCGCGGCCGTCAAGGGCAAGGCCGTCCTGGCCACCCTCGGCGAGGACACCGACCTGCCCGCCCTGGCCCGTGCCGCGCACGACGCCGGTGCGAAGATCCTCTTCGTCACCGACGACCGGCCGGGCAGGCTCAGCCGCTGGGCCGGCGACCTCGTCACCGGCGCCGAGGCCCCGCTGCCCGTCGCCTCGCTGAACGCCGCCGACGCCGAACGGCTCCGCCGGAGCGGCACCGTCCGGGCCGAGGGCACGCCGAACACCCCGTTCGTCTACGACCTGACCGACGGCCACCCGGGCGCGATCCCGGACCGCAGCCTGGTGTACGCCCCCGACCGCGACGAGCTGGGCCGGGTGGACGTGGCCTTCCACGCGACCCGGCCGAGCGAGGCCGGCAGCGAGTTCCGCTACTCGATCACCGACGCCTTCCCCGTCGGTGTCGGCTTCCGCGAGCGGGTCTCCTACCCGCACCGCCGCACCGACCACGTCACCGTCGAGAAGGGCCTCACCTGGCACGAGGTGAGCATGATGAACGACGACGCGCTGGAGCAGCGTTCCGGACTGGTCACCTACCGGGCCGGCGACCGCCACGAGCGGAACTGGTTCCGCCCCGTCTGGCACCCCTGGATGGGCGAGGGCCTGGGCTGGGGCCAGACCCGCGAGGGCGACGCGATGGCCTTCAACGTCCCCGGCTGGGGCGACTCCGGCCCCGACCACACCGGCTTCGGCGACGTCTGGAACGACGGCACCGGCATGACGCAGGTGACCGAGCTGTACGCCGAGGACGGCACCCTGCTGGAGAGCACCCAGGGCAGCGGCCTCAACCTGTGGGAGGCCCCCGCCGGGGAACAGACCTACAAGCTGGTCACCGACACCACCCTCGACCCGGAGAAGTGGGACCTGTCCGCCAAGGGCCACGGCGAGTGGACCTTCCGCTCCGGAGCGACCGACGGACGGGTCACGCTGCCGCTGCTCAACCTGGGCTTCCACGTCACCACCGACCTGTCCGGCGACATCCGGGCGGGACAGCGGGTGCCGATCGCCATCAGCGGCGAGTACGTCAGCGGCGCGACCGGGACCGGAAAGCTGCGGTCCGGCAACCTGGAGGTGTCGTACGACGACGGCGCCACCTGGCGGAAGGTGGAGCTGCGCCGCGACGGCGACGCCTGGCGCGGCAGCGTCTCCGCGCCGCGCGGCACGGACCACGTCTCGCTGCGGGCCGAGGTCCGCGACGACAAGGACGGGTCGGTCCGGCAGGAGATCCTCCGCGCCATCGGCGTGAGGTGACCTCGACGGATCCCCCGTAGAACGACGACGGCGGCGCCGCCTCCCTGGGACGGGGAGACGGCGCCGCCCGGCGTTGCGCTACCGGCGGCTCACCGCCAGGGCGGTCGGGTCAGACCAGCCAGCCCAGGAAGTGGGCGATGCAGGCGAGCGCGTCGGTGATGACGTTCATGGGAACTACTCCTCGGGACAGAAATCTCTTGCTGGGACATGTGCCGACCACCGGTCTGCAGCCCGTCGCCGTCGGCACACAGTGAGCATTCCGTCCCGGAGGGTTGACGTGCGGGTGTTTGAGGAGTGATCACCTGATCAAGGGAGTGGCAGAACAGGTGTCCAGTACACGCTTCATCACCTTGCCCATGTCGTTGCGCGGCAGCGCCTCCAGCAGGCGCACCTCACGGGGCCGCTTGTGCGGCGCGAGGCGGCGGGCGACATGGCCGGCCAGCTCCTCCAGGCCCGGCGGCGCCTGCGGGTCGGCGGGCACGATCCAGGCGACGATCCGCTCACCCAGGTCCGGGTCCGGCGCACCGGTGACCGCGGCCTCGCCCACCCCCGGGTGCTCGAGCAGGGCGTTCTCGATCTCGCCCGCGCCGATCTTGTAGCCGCCGCTCTTGATCAGGTCGGTGGCCCGGCGCCCCACGATCCGCACGTAGCCGTCCGGTTCGAGGACCGCCATGTCGCCGGTGCGGAACCAGCCGTCCGGGGTGAAGGCGGCGGCCGTGGCGTCCGGGCGGTTCAGGTAGCCGGTGAACAGGTTCGGCCCGCGTACCTGGATCTCGCCCACGCTCTCGCCGTCGCGGACGGTCAGCGGGGCGCCGTCCTCGTCGACCAGCCGCAGCCCGACGCCCGGCAGCGGGACGCCGACGGTTCCCGCGCGGGGCTCGCCGTCCGCGCGGACGCTGGTGTTCATCAGCGTCTCGGTCATCCCGTACCGCTCGATCACCGCGCGCCCGGTGGCGGACCGGATCAGCTCGTGGTCGTGGACCGGCAGCGCGGCCGAACCGGACACCAGCAGACGGGCGGAGGCCAGGCCCTTCACCAGCTCCGGCTCCGACGGCAGGGCGGCGGCGATCCGGTGGTACATCGTCGGCACGCCGAAGAGCATGGTGGCGCCCTCGTTCAGCTCCCGCGCCACCCGCGCGGTGTCGAAGGAGCCCAGGTGGCGCAGGGCGCCGCCGCGCCGCAGCGGACCCAGCACCCCGAGCACCAGGCCGTGCACGTGGAAGAGCGGGAGCGCGTGCACCAGGACGTCGTCACCGGTCCACGCCCAGGCGTCGGCCAGGGCGTCCAGGGTGGCCGCGACCGCGCTGCGGGGGATCACCGCGCCCTTGGGCGGGCCGGTCGTGCCCGAGGTGTAGACGACCAGGGCGGGAGCGGACGGCCCGGCGGTGTCCTCCGGCAGGGCGGCGCGCGCCCCGGGGTCGACGTCCAGGCGGACGGGCCCGGCCAACTGCTCCGGGAGCCGGACGTGGGGGGCCGCCAGCACCGCGTCCGGGGCGCTGTCGGCCAGTATGTGGGCCAGCTCCTTCTCGCCGGAGCGGGGATTGAGCGGCACCACGCACGCGCCCGCCGCCAGCGCCCCCACCACCGCCACGGCGGTCTCCGGCTCGGGCGTCGCCCACACCGCGACCCGGCGGCCCGCACCGGCGTCCGGGAGGCCGCGGAGCCCGGCGGCCACCGCCCCGGCCGCGCCCGCCAGCTCCCCGTAGGACAGACGAGCGGTCCCGCGACCGGTGCGCTCGGACCCGCGATCGGTCCCGCGCTCTGTCCGCTCGGTCCGCTCGGTCCCGAAGGTCAGCGCCGGACGGCCGGCGGCGGCCGGATCGTGGAGACGGGGGAACAACGGCAGCGGGGGACGGGACATCGGTGCTCCTTCGCACGGGGCGTGGGTGTCGGGCGGCTGATACCTACCCGGCCGCGGCCCCGGTCACCGCCAGCCGCTGGAGCAGGCCCCAGGTGAACTCGGCGACGCAGTCCCAGCGCTCCCCGTCCGCGTCCGGGACGGTCAGCGCGAGTCCCCAGCGGGTCGGGGCGCTGCCCTCCAGCGGCCGGGCGCCGGGGAACGCCCGGGCCGCCTCGTCGACCGTGCAGGACCACGGCGTCAGGTCCTCCAGGGTGCGCGGGCGGGGCCCCGGGTCGCCCGGCGCGCGGACCAGCCACTCGTTCCAGACCGCCCCCGTGGGGCCCACCAGGACCTCGAACCGCAGGTCCGGCCAGAGCGGCACCGGCCACAGCAGCGCCTCGCACTCCAGGTCGCCGATCACCCGCCGGCGGGTCAGCTCCGGCTCGCCCAGCACGGACCGGTACCGGGCCGCCGCCGACCGGCCGCGCGGCGAGCGGACCATCGCCTGCCACCGCCGGTTGGCCTCCCGCATGTCCGCCGCCGACGCGCCCAGCCGCCGGCGGGCCTCCTCCACCAGCTCCGCGTTGTGGTCGGCCATGCGGCGCAGCAGCACCAGCTGGAAGTCCCGCCGGGTGAACGGTGTGCCCGGCGGGCCGGAGCGGGGCGCGGAGGACATGCGGTCACCTGCCCGGGGAGTCCACGTCCTGGACCGGCGTACCGCCCGCGGCCGAGCCCAGCAGCTTCAACTCCACCCTGCCCGGACCGGCCGGTGTGGTCCCGTCGGACAGGACGGCCAGGGCCAGCGTGTTCTCGCCCTGTGTGCGCAGCACCCCGTTCGGCAGCACGAAGGTGTGCTGCGGGCCTGTGTCGTTGACATACAGGCCCAGGTTCCAGCCGTTGAGGAAGATCTGCGTCCGGTAGGCCCGGGACGGGTCGTCCTCCAGGGCCAGTCCGATCGAGGCGTCCACCGAGGCGGGCACGTCCAGGGAGAAGGCGGTGCGGTACCAGGTGACGCCCTGCCGCGCCTCCCGGTCCTCCTCCGGCACCGGCAGCGCGGCGGGCTCCCAGCCCTCGCCGTCCACCGGCCCGGGCAGGTGCCAGCCCTTCCGCTCGCCGTACAGGCCGCCGTTGTTCAGCGGCCCGCGCACCGGGTCCGGCCCGGTGGCGCCCCGCAGCCGCCACTCGACGCCGGGGCGCGCGCCCTCGAAGGCCACCGAGGTCAGACCGCGCGCCGCCTTGTGGGCGCCGGCCGAGCCGCTGCCCACGTCGCGGGCCATGGGCCGCACCAGCACCGCCAGCACGTGGGCGCCCGGGGTGCGCAGCTCGGCGGGGACCGGGAACTCCGCGGTGACCTCGCCGGTCCCGCCGGTGGTGCCGTCCCCGCCGGTGCCGCCCGTCCCGCCCGTCCCGCCCGTGCCGCCGGTGCCGTCGGGGCGCCGGTGGACGCCCAGCGGTTCGCCGTCCAGCCAGGCCATCACCAGGCCCTGCGGCCCCGCGCGGTAGGAGAGCCGCACGGCCGTCGCCCCGCGGGCGTCGCCGAAGCGGCCGCGGTACCAGAGGTCGCCGTAGTGGTAGCCGTAGTCGTCGGCGAAGAGCACCGGCCCTCCCTCGGGCACCGGGGTGGTGCTCGGGGAGGTCTTCCGGTCGGCGGCGCGCCAGCCGCCGTCCGGGTAGCGCGGGTCGGCCTCCGGGTTCTCGGCGCGGCGGTGCCAGCCGGTCAGCGCCGGCAGTTCCACCGCCGGCGGCGGGTCCAGCCGCCTGGTCGCCACCAGGGCGTTGGCCCGGGAGACGGTGGTCCGCACCCGGACGCCGTTCCAGGTCACCGAGCCGATCCCGCCGGGCGCCCACACCTCCAGGCCGGTCAGGGACCGCACGTCGCCGGTCAGGTCCACGCTGTCCTCGTGCGGCGTCACGGTGCGCACCAGCGACGGGCCGTAGACCAGGAAGTCGCCCTTGCGGGTCTCCACCGGCCACAGCCGAGCCGCGTCGTTCTCGTCGGCGAAGATCAGCAGCAGCGGGCGTCGGCTGCCACCGCCCTCCACCATCACCCGGCTCAGGCCGCCCCGGCCCAGGGGCGCGGTCACCCGCAGCAGGTTGCGGTCGAGCGCCCAGGCCGGCTCCGGGTCCAGCCGGGTGGTCACCGGGTTCCCCGGGCACTCCAGGACCACCTCGACCAGTTCCTCCCGCGGGCCGGTGAAGACCGCGACGTCCATCGAACCGACCGGCAGGAAGATCATCGGCTGGGCCGTCGAGTGCCGCATCAACCGCTCGCCGAGGCGCAGCCGCGACATCATCAGCCGGGCGTCGCGCGCGGGCACCGTCAGCTCGACCGGCAGGTCCGAGCCGGCCACCCGCAGCGAGGTGGTCACCTCCACGTCCGCGTCGTTGCGCAGCACATAGGTGTGCGAGCCGGTGTCGGGATTGGTGAGGTGGTAGACCCGCACCCGGTCGTCGTCCGCGCGCACGTCCGCGGCGCGGTGCAGCTTGGCCAGGTCGGGAACGGTGCGGAGCATGTTGCCGATCTGCTGCACGGCGGCCAGCTTCGGCGTGGGGGCGCGGGCCTCGTCGTGGGCGGCGGCGAGGTCGTAGGAGGTGATGGTGGACGGGCCGCCCTGCCAGCCCCAGTTGGTGCCGCCGAAGGCCGTCCGGGTGGTGTGGACGGTCAGCCCGTTGGCGACGTCGGTCAGGCAGGCGCGCCGCACGTAGGCGGCGTCGAACTCCCGCCGCACCGCCTCGTAGCCCTGCCGTCCGTGACGCCCGCCGCCCCAGGGCACCGCCTCGCCGGCGGGGAACTCGGCGAGCACCCCGGCGGTGCGCGGGCGCGACCGCTCGGCGGCGGCCGCCCCGAAGTACAGCCCGCGGTCCCGCGGCGTGACGGACGGGTCCGGGGCGGCGGACTCGGAGGTGGGGTCCAGCTCCTTGTGGAAGACCGGCACGTCGATCCCGTCCCCGCGCACCTTGGCGTACAGGTGTTCCCGGTAGGCGGCGGACGAGGCGCCGCTGACGTCCGTGAACTGGTAGAGCAGCACCGTGCCGCGGCCCTTGGTGTACTGGTGGCGGCTCGCGATCCGGTCGACCGCGGTCAGCCAGGCGTCCACGTGCCGCAGGTAGGCCGGGTCGTCGGCGCGGGGCTCGCCCTCCACCCCGGCCAGCCAGCCGGGCAGCCCGCCCGCGTCCAGGTCCGCGCCGAGGAACGGGCCGGGGCGCAGCACCACGTACAGGTGCTCCTCCGCGGCCGTGCGCAGCAGGAGGTCCAGGTCGCGCACGCCGGTGAAGTCGTGGCGGCCGGGCGCGGGGGAGTGGTGGCTCCACACCACCGGCACGGTCACCGCGTTGTGGCCCGAGGCGCGGATCTTCTGCAGCGCGTCCCGCCACAGCGAGGGGCTGGGCAGCCGGAACGGGTGGAACTCCCCGGACCACAGCACCAGGCGCTGCCCGTCGACGATCAGCGAGTACCGGTCGTGGCGCACCGAGTGGGGCCGCCGGTCGGCGCGCGGCGGGGCGGGCGGGCGGCCGGTCGGCACGTTCCGCGAGGCGGAGGCGGTCGGCGGCGCCGCCGTGCTGCCGCCCTCGAGCGCCAGTCCGAGCACCGCGGTCCCGGCCAGAGCACCGAACGTACGCCTGGTGAACACCAACAGAACCTCCGCCGACTCCCGCGCCACATCGACGCGCGCGCCCCATTCTCCACAGGCGCCGCACCCGATACGCCGCGGCGGGCTCCGCGCGCCTCCGTCCGCCCGCCCGGTTGCCCCGGATATGCCGGATTCGCGGGGGCGGCCCGGCCGTGTGAGAAGCACGACCCGGGCGAAAGCCGCTGTGCACCGGGCGTCACACCGGTAACTTCGACCACCGCCGGCCGTGCTCCGACGGCCGCGACGGCCGAGGAAGGGCGGGTGGGACCGGGGTGCTGACGACCGGCAGGGTGCTGAGGTTCGACGAGGTGCGCGGGTACGGGTTCATCGCCCCCGACGAGGGCGGCGAGGACGTCTTCATGCACGCCAACGACCTCCTCGACGACAAGTACCTGTACGCGGAGGGCAGCGAGGTCGAGTTCCTGCTGGAGATGGGCGACAAGGGGCCGAAGGGGGCGGAGATCCGCCTCCTCAGGCCGGCGGCCCGGCCCGCGGCCCCGGCGGCCCGCCCCGGCGCGGACGCCGGCTTCCGCGCGGAACTCACCGAGGCCCTGCTCGACGCAGTCCCCACCCTCACCGCCGCCCAGCTGAAACAGGTCCGCTCCTGCGTCCTCGACCTCACCCGCGCCCAGGGGTGGACCACGTCCTGACCGGGACGGACCCCTCCCGCCCGGTACGGGCGCGACGGGACGGACCCCTCCCGCCCGGCATGGGCGCGTCGAAATAGGCATGAGCCTGTCAGGAGTGCGGACTAGGCTCTGCGCGCACCGGCCGGCGCGACCGTCGTCGGCGGGAACAGGGGTGGGGATCAGGTGGACATCAGGGGAGCACGGGCGCGCCGGCGTGCCCGGAGGGGCAGAGCCGTCGCCGCGATGGTCGGGGGCGCGCTGCTGGCGGTCCTGCCGGTGCCGGCGGCGCCCGCCGCGGCGCAGGAGCCGAGGGGTGACGGGAGCGCGGCGGTCACCGAGGACGTGCGGGCCCAGCGCCGGGCCGTCGCGGCCGGCGAGCGGGTCGAGGTCACGGGCCGGCGGGCCCCGGGCGAGCGGGTGTACGCCAATCCCGACGGACGGACCTTCACCGCGGAACTGACCGTCCCCGGGGCACGCACCGGGGTCGACGCCGCCGGACGCACCGTGCTGTCGTCCGACGGCGGGGCGATCCGCGAGGGACAGCCCGCGCCGGACGGCCTCGGCGTCGGCCTGTGCGGCTCCGGCACGCCGGCGGGCACGCCGGCCGGCACGCCGGTCCCCTGCACCACCGGCGAGCCGTTCGCGAGCCGCGTCTGGTTCCGGTTCCCCGGCGGTGCCCTCGCGGGCAAGGAGATCCTGGACGCCGCCTTCCGGATCACCGGAACCGGTCCGCTGTCGTGCGAGCCCCGCTGGGTGGAACTGCACCACACCGGCGAGGTGGCCGCCGACGCCGTGTGGCCCGGCCCCGGCGGGCCGACGCCGGGCGACTCCTCGGACCTGCTGACCGACCGCAAGGTCCCCGCGAAGGCGGACCAGGAGTGCGGTAGCCGTTTCCTGATGGAGTTCCACGACGCCGCCGACGAACCCGACGAGAACCTCACCGCCGCGGTGCGGTCCGCCGCCGACGACGGCGAGGGGTCGCTCACCCTCATGCTGAAGGCCAAGGACGAGACCGACCCCACCGCCCGGCAGCGCTTCGACGACACCGCCCTGCTGTCCGTGACCTACGTCAGCAGGCCCGCTCCGCCCACCGCGACCGGCCTGTGGAGCATGCGGGGAGCCGTGTGCGCGGAATCCCCCGCTGAGCCGACGCCCGTCGGCGGCACGACGCCGCACCTGACCGCCACGCCGCGGGCCGAGGAGGGCGGCGCGATCGGGGCGGACCTGCGCATCCGCTTCGATCTCGAGGTCCGCGGCGAGGACGGCTCCTGGACTCCGGCCGCCCCCACCGGGGAGGACGTCCTGGTTCCCTCCACCGGCTACCAGAGCGACGGCGTCCCGGTGACCCACACGTGGCGGACGAAGCTCGCCGAGGGACCGCTGCACCGCTTCCGCGCCGCCACCGTCTCCTACCGCCAAGGCGACGGGAGCAGCCTCGTCGGCGAACCCACCGGATGGTGCCACTTCACCGTCGACGCCCTCGCACCCCGCAAGCCCGAGGTGGTGTTCGACTCGGTGTACAGCGCCTGCCTGCCCGACTCCTGCGTCTTCGCCGGCCGCCCCGGCCTGCCCGGCCGGGTCACCTTCCGCCCCGCCGAGGGCGACGTGAACACCGGGTACACGTACAGGCTGGCCACCGACCCGTCCTGGAGCACGGTCTCCGGGAACACCGCCACGGTGTCCATCGTCCCGGACAGCTCCGGGACGGCGCTGCTGAGCGTCCGCGCCAGGGATGCCGCCGGCCGCACCGGGTCCGAGACCACCGTACGGTTCCTCGTCGGCGCTGCCGCCGGCCCGGTCGGCCGCTGGACGTTCCACGAGGAGTCCGGCGACGCCGCCGACGTCTCCGCGACCGCGCCCGACGATCGTGACGACGCCGCGCTGCACGGCGGCGCCACGCGGGACGACCACGGCCGGCGGGGCACGGTCACCGAGAACGGCGCCACCGGGGAGGACCGCGCCCTGCGGCTGGACGGCGGGAGCGCCTACGCCGCGACCGGCTCGGCGGTCCTCGACACCGCCGGCTCGTACACCGTCGCCGCCTGGGCCCGCCCGGAGAGCGGGACCGGCACGGTCCTGGCCCAGGACGGTACCGAGCAGAGTCCGTTCCGGCTCGGCCTGTGCGCCGGCACCGGGACCTGGTGCCTGACCATGACGGACGCCGACGCCTCCGGTGCGCAGACGCTGCGCCTGGACTCCGGCCGCCCGGCCGCCGTCGGCGCGTGGACCCACCTCGCCGCCGTCGTCGACCGGGACGCGGGTTCCGGCACCGTCACGCTGTACGTCAACGGCGTCGCCCGGGACTCCCGGCAGCTGGAGGCCGGCTGGTCGGCCGGGGGCCCGCTGCAGATCGGCCGGAGCCTGGTGGACGGCAGCCACGGCGAGTACTTCGCGGGCGACATCGACGAGGTGGCGGTCTGGCAGGAGCCCAAGCCGGCGTCGGGCGTCGGCGAGGAGGCCCGCCTGGCGGCCCGGGACAGCGCCGGCGCGCACGTCGAGCAGGTCGCCCGCTTCGCCCCGGCGGACGCCGAGGCGGGAGCCGCGTCCCTGGCCGACGCCTCCGGCTACGGCAACGACCTCGCCCTGGCCGGCGGCGCGGCCCCGGACGGCGAGGGCCTGCTCCTCGGCGCCGAGGGCGAGGCGCGGGCGAGCGGGCCCGTCGTCGACGGCACCGGGTCCTTCACCCTCGGCGCCCGGGTCGACCTGTCGGCCGAGGCGATCGCCGCGATGCCGGTCGGACACCGGGCCAGGGTCGCCGGCGACGGAGGCTGGGCGCTCTGGTTCGAGCGCACGGGCAGCGTCGAGGAACCGGTGCTGGACGAGAACGGCGACCTGATCTTCGACCCCGAGACCGGCGACATCATGTTCCGGCAGGTTCCGGTGGGGCACTGGAGCTTCGGCCGCCCCGGCGCCGCGGCCCACGGCGACACCGTCACGACGGTCGGCACGGACGTCACGCTGGTCGGCATCCACGACGCGGTGGACGCGACGGTCGAGCTCTACGTGAACGGCGTCCGGCAGAGCGGCAGCGGCTACGAGGCCCGGCCCTCCTCCGGCGTCCTCACCGTGGGCGGACCCGTGGCGGACACCGCCTCCACCGGCTCCTTCCCGGGCAGGATCACCGACCTCGCCGTCTGGGCGGGCGCGGTCAACGGCGCCCACCAGGTGGAGGAAGTGTTCGGCTCCTGACGGCCGGACCGCCGGGGCCCCCGCCGCGCCACGCGGCGGGGGCCTCCGTCGTCCTGGCTCCCGGACCCGCCGTGCGCACAGCGGAGTCGTGCCGTCGCGCAAGGTGGGGGCTTCGCCGGGCGCGCGTGAAGGACGCACACGACCTTCACGCGGGCCCCCCGGAAAGGCACCGGTCGGGCACCTACTCTTCCAGCCTCATGGACTACTGCGCGCGGTGCCGGCGCCACCTCAACTTGCAGTTCAATTGCCCGGGTTGTGGAACGCCGGCCTGGGAACTCCACAAGTACGCCGAGGCCGACGACGTACGCGCCGAATCCGCCGAGCCGGCCGAGCCCGACGCCGGTGCGGCGGAGGACGTCGAGGTCGCGGTCGAGGAGTCCGGCGTGGAGGCGACCGGCGCCGGGGACACCAGGCGCGGAGGGGATGTCAGGAGCCCCGGAGGCCGCCGCGCCGGACTCCGCACACCGCGGGAGGCAGCGCCCGCCACCCGGGCGGCCGCGCGACGCCGTGGCCGCGGACCGGGGCGCATGATCGTGATAGCCGCCTGCCTGCTGGGCGCGCTGGGGCTCGGGATCGCCGCCGTCGGGGGGCAGGACACCGCCGCGTCGGCCGCCGCGACCGCGGACCCGCGGCCGTCGACGGTGGCGGAATCCGCGTCCGTGGCCGCGCTGGAGGCCGAGAGCCCCGCGCCCGGCGCGGACCCGGCGTCGCCCACCGCGTCCGCGGCGGCGTCCGGGTCCGCGTCCCCCTCCACGGAGGCGTCCGGGGAGGCGTCCGGGGACGCCTCGGCCGAGGAGAGCGCGTCGCCCTCCTCGGCCTCACAGGAGCCCCCGGCGCGGGCCTCGGGCCCGGCGGAGCCGGCGCGCACCTCGGCCCCGCCGCGGCCCACGCCCACCGCCACCTCCGCCTCGCCCCGCCCCACCCCCACGCCGTCGCCGACGTGCGAGCGGGTGCTGTGGTGGTGCGCCTGACGGGACGGGACGGGCACGGGCACGGGCACGGGCGGGGGAGCGGTGCTGACGGGAGGACCGGCGCCGGCGGGTGACCGGCGCCGGCCGGGTCAGACCTTGACGACCGCCTTGCCGACGTTGTCGCCGCGCAGCAGCATGCCGAGGAAGGCGTCGACGCCGTTGTCGAGGCCCTCGGTGACCGTCTCGCGGTACTTGAGGTCGCCGGAGCGGATCCAGGCGCCCGCCTCCTCCGTGAAGGCCGGGCGCAGGTCCTCGTGGTCGCCGACCAGGAAGCCCTCGATGCGGCCGCGGGTCTGGATCAGCCGGGCCAGGTTCCGCGGCCCCGGCACCGGCTCGGTGGCGTTGTAGACGGCGATCATGCCGCAGACCGCGATCCGGCCGCCGACGTTGAGGGAGCCGAGCGCCGCCTCCAGGTGGTCGGCGCCCACGTTGTCGAAGTAGACGTCGACGCCGTCCGGCGCGGCCTCGCGGAGCTGCTTGCTCACCGGGCCGTCCTTGTAGTTGAACGCCGCGTCGAAGCCGTACTCCTCGGTGAGCAGCCGGACCTTCTCCGCGGAGCCGGCCGAGCCGATCACCCGGGAGGCGCCCTTCAGCTTCGCCATCTGCCCCACCTGGGAGCCGACCGCGCCGGCCGCGCCGGAGACGAAGACGCTGTCGCCCTCCTTGAAGGACGCCACGCGGAACAGGCCCGCGTAGGCGGTCAGGCCGGGCATGCCCAGCACGCCCAGGTAGGCGGAGAGCGGCACCGCGTCCGGGTCCACCTTGACGGCGTGGCGGGCGTCCAGCGCGGCGTAGTCGCGCCAGCCGAGCATGTGCACCACGTGGTCGCCGACCGCGAAGTCGTCGGAGTTCGAGGCGACGACCTCGCCCACGGCGTGGCCCTGCATCGGCTTGTCCAGCTCGAACGGGGCGACGTAGGACTTGGCGTCCGACATCCTGCCCCGCATGTACGGGTCGACCGAGAAGTAGACGTTGCGGACGAGGATCCGGCCGTCCTTCAGTTCCGGCAGTTCGCTCTCGACGAGGGCGAAGTCGTCCGGCTTCGGTTCGCCGACCGGGCGGCTCTTCAGGTGCCAGGCGCGGCTCTGTGCGGGGAGATCAGTTGAGTGGGACATGAGTCCCATGGTGCCCGCTCGGCCGTCGGTACGCACCGCTAGGGTTCGCGTCATGCGTGATCTCGCGGTGGGTTTCGGTTACTTGTTCAAGGGGCAGCGCTGGGTCGCCCGGCACGGCCGCAGTTACGGCCTCGGCCTCGTCCCGGGGCTGATCACCCTGGTGCTCTACATCGGGCTGCTGGTCGCCCTCTTCACCTGGGGCTCCGATCTGGTCACCTGGGCGACCCCGTTCGCCGACGACTGGTCGGACACCTGGGCGCGCCTGGCACGGGGCGCCCTGACCGTGCTGCTCTTCGCGGGGTCGCTGCTCGCGGCGGTGCTCACCTTCACCGCGATGACCCTGCTGATAGGCCAGCCGTTCTACGAGGCGCTGTCCGAGCGGGTCGACCGCGACGTCTCGCCCGACGGCACGGCCGCGGTCTCCGACCTGCCGCTGCTGCGGGAGCTGTGGATCTCCGGACGGGACAGCCTGCGGGTGGTCGTCCGGGCGGCGCTGTGGGGCCTGCTGCTGTTCGTCCTCGGGTTCCTGCCGGTGGTGGGGCAGACCGTGGTGCCGGTCGTCGGCTTCTTCGTCACCGGGTTCTTCCTCACGGAGGAACTGACCGCGGTGGCGATGCAGCGGCGGGGCATCGTGCTGCGCGACCGGCTGGAGCTGCTGCGGTCGCGGAAGAGGCTGGTGTGGGGGTTCGGGACGCCGCTGGCGGTCACCTTCCTCGTCCCGTTCCTGGCGGTGCTGCTGATGCCGGGCGTCGTCGCCGGAGCCACGCTCCTCGCCCGTGACCTGCTCGGCGAGGACACCGACGAGAGCGGGAGCGGGAGCGCCGCCCGGACCGCCGGGGACGACGACGCCCGGGGCACGGGCGACGCCGCGCCCCCGTCGCCTCCGTCGCTGACGAAGCCGTGACGCGGGCCGCGCCCAGCGCGGGCGCGGACGCGAGCGCGAACGAGGGCGGGGGCGGTGCGAGCGCGCCCCCGCCCCCGCGGCGTCACCGCGTGCCGAAGCCGTAGACCGTGCGGGAACGGAACGTCGCGCCGGGGCGGAGCACGGTGGAGGGGAAGTCGGGGCGGTTGGGCGCGTCGGGGTAGTGCTGGGTCTCCAGGGCCACGCCGTCGCCGGGGGAGAACGGCCCCTCCAGGAAGTCGCCGGTGTAGACCTGGATGCCCGGCTCCGTGGTCGAGACGGTCAGGACCCGCCCCGTGGACTCCTCCCACAGCTCGCCCACCGGAACGGCCTCGGCGGTGACCCCCTTGTCGAGGAGGAGGTTGTGGTCGTAGCTCTCGCCCGTGGGCCGTCCCTCCGGCTCCCGGAAGTCGAACCGCGTGCCCGCGACCTCCGCCGGGGCGCCGACGGGGATGTTCGCGCCGTCCACCGGCGTGTACCGGGAGGCGGCCAGCCGCAGCCGGTGCGTCCGGGCCGTGCCCGAGCCCGCGCCCGCCAGGTTCCAGTAGGTGTGGTTGGTCAGGTTCACCACCGTCGGCGCGTCCGTGACCGCCTCGTAGGTCAGCGACAGCGCGCCGTCCTCCTCCAGCGCGTACACCGCGGAGACCTCCAGCCGGCCCGGGAAGCCCGCCTCGCCCGCGGGGCTCACCCGGGACAGCCGCAGCGCGTGGTCGCCGTCCGGCTCGGCCTCCCAGACCTGCTTGTCGAAGGCGTCGTCACCGCCGTGCAGGCAGTTGGCCCCGTCGTTGGCCGGCAGTTCGTGCCCGACGCCGTCCAGGGTGAACCGGGCGCCCGCGATCCGGTTGGCGTACCGGCCGATCAGCGCCCCGTAGAACGGCCCGGTGAACTTCCGGTACCCGTCGAGCCCGTCGAAGCCGAGCGCGATGCCGGCCGTCCGGCCGTCGCGGTCCGGGGTCTCCACCGACTGCAGGATCCCGCCGTACGTCAGGACCCGCACCCGCACCCCGGCCCGCGCCAAGGTCCACCGGTGCACCGGGGCGCCGTCGGGGAGGGCGCCGAAGAGTTCGCTGTTCATGATCGCCACCCTAGGCCGTGACAGCTCGATAGGCGATGTCGGCCAGCCTCGCCTGGCCGTCGACGCTCGGGTGGAACAGGTCCCACCGGCTGAGCTGCCCGGCGCCGAAGCGGTAGGCGTACACCGCACCGCCGTCCGTCCGGCACCGCTCGTCCCGCGCGCAGACCTCGGCCAGCGCCTCGTTGTACTCCTCCACCCGGTCCCTGACCTTCCCGCGGCGCTCCACCGCCTCGCGGCCCACGGCCTCCGCCTCCCCCAGCATCGTCGGGCAGATGCCCAGTTTCCAGACCTCCCGGCCCATCGGCGTCTTCCTGCCGACCTCCCACAACCTCTTGAGGTCCGGGATCGACGCCACGTACACCTGGGACTTCGGCGATCGCTCGCGCAGGGCCCGCAGCGCGGACGCGAACTGCTCGCGGAAGGTGTCCACCGGCGTCATCGACCGCACCGACCCGCGGCAGGCGTCGTTGGCCCCCACCAGCACCGTCACCAGCTCGGGCCGCCGGGCGGCGGCCTGCCGCATCTGGGCCCGGAGGTCGGACATCCGCGCGCCGGTCTCGGCGTAGTTCCAGCTGTGCGAGGCCGTCCTCGCGGGGCCCAGCAGCCGGGCCGCCAGGCTCCGCACCTCCGGGGAGTCGCCCGTGGACCAGGACACGCTCGGGCAGTCCGAGAGGACCTGGCAGGAGTCGAACCCGGTGGTGATCGAGTCGCCGACCGCCGCCACCGAACCGGGCGCGCGGTCCCAGGAGGACGGCGAGGGAGAGGCCTTCGGGCGCGGCGGCGCCCCCTCCTGGCCGCCGCAGCCGGCCGAGGCCAGCAGCGCGGCGACGCCCGCGACGGCGAAGGCGGCGCGCGCCCCCCGCGCCCCCCGCGCTCCGCGACGGTTCGTCATGCCCGTTCCTCCCTCCACCCGCCCACGGTCACCCCGGCCGCTTCCGTCATGGTCACGGCGAAACGGGGCACCGGTGCGACGTGCCCCTCACCATGAGAACGCGCGGGAGTTCCCGGCGGCGACCCGATGTGACCTTGCCGACCCGTACAAGCGTCCCACCGGGTGAATGGCGGCGTTTCGCCGCCGTGGGACGGACGGTACGTCACCCTCCGCGCCTGTCGGCACGGTAGCCTCGCTCCGTGGCTCCTCCGACACACCGTCAGGTGTGGACCGGGGAACTCAGGAGTCCCGTCCGTCCGTTCTGTCCGTGGCAAGCGCGCCGCTCTGAGGAGGTCTCGGTGACGACACGTGGGGTTCTGTACGTGCACTCCGCTCCCCGCGCGCTGTGCCCGCACGTCGAGTGGGCGGTCGCCGGAGTGCTCGGCGCCCGCGTGAACCTGGACTGGATCCGGCAGCCCGCCGCGCCCGGCACCTGGCGCTCCGAACTGTCCTGGCAGGGCAAGGCCGGTACGGCGTCCAAGCTGGCCTCCGCGCTGCGCGGCTGGCAGATGCTGCGGTTCGAGGTGACCTCGGAGCCCTGCCCCGGCGCCGAGGGCGAGCGCTACAGCTGCACGCCGGGCCTCGGCATCTTCCACGCCGTCACCGGCATCCACGGCGACATCATGATCCCCGAGGACCGGCTGCGCGCCGCCCTGACCCGCTCCCGCAACGGCGAGACGGAGCTCGAGGCGGAGCTGGCGAAGCTGCTGGGCAAGCCGTGGGACGACGAGCTGGAGTCCTTCCGGTACGCCGGCGAGGGCGCCCCCGTCCGCTGGCTCCACCAGGTCGTCTGACCCGCGCCCCCTGGGGCCGTTTTCCTGGAGCACCGCACGACTGAGGCACCGCACGACTGAGGCACCGCACGACACGCGAGAGGGCCCCCGCCGGAGCGGGGGCCCTCTCGCGTGCAGGTGCGGTGACCTCAGACCGTCCGGAAGGCCAGGACGACGTTGTGGCCGCCGAAGCCGAAGGAGTCGTTGAGGGCGGCGATCCGGCCGTCGACCGGCAGCTTGCGCGCCTCGTCGCGGACCACGTCGGCGAGCCCCGCCGCCGCCGGGTCCAGCTCCACGATGTTGATGGTGGGCGGCGCCACCCGGTTGTACAGCGCCAGCACCGTGGCGACCGACTCGACGCCGCCGGCGCCGCCGAGCAGGTGACCGGTCATCGACTTGGTGCCGGACACCGCGATGTGGTCGGCGTCGTCGCCGAACACCGCGCGCAGGCCCTTGAGCTCGGCGATGTCGCCCGCCGGCGTCGAGGTGGCGTGCGCGTTGACGTGGACCAGCTCCGCCGGGTCCAGGTCGGTGGACTCCAGCAGGTTGCGCAGCGCTGCCTGGATGCCGCGGCCCTCGGGCTCCGGCTGCACGATGTCGTGGCTGTCGGCGGAGATGCCCTGACCGACCGCCTCCGCGTAGACGCGGGCGCCGCGCGCGGCGGCGTGCTCGGCGGACTCCAGGACCAGGACACCGGCGCCCTCGCCCATCACGAAGCCGTCGCGGTCCGTGTCGTAGGGACGCGAGGCGCCCTCGGGGTCGTCGTTGTTCTTCGACATCGCCATCATGTTGGCGAACGCGGCGATCGGCAGCGGGTGGATCGCCGCCTCGGTGCCGCCCGCGACGACCACGTCGGCACGGCCGCTGCGGATCATCTCGATGGCGTAGCCGATGGCCTCCGCGCCCGAGGCGCAGGCGGAGACCGGCGTGTGGACGCCCGCCCGGGCGTTCACGGCCAGGCCCACGTTGGCGGAGGGGCTGTTGGGCATCAGCATGGGCACGGTGTGCGGGGAGACGCGGCGGACGCCCTTCTCCTTCAGCACGTCGTACTGGCCCAGCAGGGTGGTGACCCCGCCGATGCCGGAGGCGATGACGGCGCCCAGACGCTCGGGCGCGACGCCCGCCTCCTCCTCACCGGCCTTGCCGGTGAAACCGGCGTCCGCCCAGGCCTCCTGAGCGGCGACCAGCGCGAACTGCGCGGACCGGTCCAGGCGGCGGGCCTGGGGCCGGGGGATGACCTCGGTCGGTTCGACCGCGATCTGCGCGGCGATGCGGACGGACTGCTCGGCGGCCCAGTCCTGGGTGAGGGGGCCGACACCGGAACGTCCGGCGATCAGGCCTTCCCAGGTCGAGGCCGCGTCGCCACCCAGCGGTGTGGTTGCGCCGATACCGGTGACGACCACGGTGCGATTGGTCGGGCTCACGGGAACTCTTCTCCAACGAGGTACGAGGAACAGCGGCGCCACCGCACTGCCTCCGCAGCGGGTGCCTGCGCCCTGACGGCGAGGCACCCCCCGCGGAGACGCTGCCAGGTGGCGAGCGTCAGGCGCTGAGCCCGGCTCAGCCCTGGTGCTTGAGGATGTAGTCGGCGGCGTCGCCCACCGTCTTGAGCGTCTTGACGTCCTCGTCCGGGATCTTCACGTCGAAGCGCTCCTCGGCGGCGACGACGACCTCGACCATGGACAGGGAGTCGACGTCCAGGTCGTCGGTGAAGGACTTGTCCAGCTGGACGTCCTCGGTGGGGATGCCGGCGATCTCGTTCACGATCTCGGCGAGACCCTTGACGATCTCTTCCTGCGTGGCGGCCATGTCGGGCGCTCCTTCATAGAGGTATTTCTGAGGGTGTGGCGATCTACGTCCACATGTCCGGGCCGGACCGGTCGTCCGGCACGGAACGCCTAGGGGAGGGTGACGACCGTCGCGGCGTAGGCCAGCCCGGCGCCGAAGCCGATGACCAGGGCCGTGTCGCCGCTCTTCGCCTCGCCCGTCTCCATCAGCCGGTCCATCGCCAGCGGGATGGAGGCGGCCGAGGTGTTGCCGGTGGTCTGCACGTCGCGGGCGACGGTGACCGTCTCGGGCAGCTTGAGCGTCTTGAACAGGGAGTCGATGATGCGCTCGTTTGCCTGGTGCGGGATGAACACGTCCAGCTCGTCCGGGCCGATGCCGGCCGCGTCCAGCGCCTGCTGGGCGACCTTCGCCATCTCGAACACGGCCCAGCGGAAGACGGTCTGGCCCTCCTGGGTGAGCGCGGGGAACTTCACCCGGCCGGCCTCGTCCAGCGGCAGCTCGGCCAGGTCGCCCACGCGGTAGCGGTTCCAGGACACCGTCTGCTTGATGACGCCGGACTTGTCGCCCTCGGAGCCCCAGATGGTGGGGCCGATGCCGGGCTCGTCGGACGGGCCGACCACCACGGCGCCCGCGCCGTCGCCGAAGAGGAAGGCCGTCGCCCGGTCCTCCAGGTCCGTCAGGTCGGACAGGCGCTCCACGCCGATCACGACCACGTACTCGGCGGACCCCTCGACCACGATGCCCTTGGCCAGCGTCAGCGCGTAGCCGAAGCCGGCGCAGCCCGCCGAGATGTCGAAGGCGGCGGCCTTGTTCGTGCCCAGCTTCGCGGCGATCTCGGTGGCGACGGCCGGGGTCTGCTCGAAGTGCGACACCGTCGACACGACCACGGCGCCGACCTGCTCGGCGGTGATCCCGGCGGCGGCCAGGGCCTTGCCGGCCGCCTCGATCGACATCGCCGAGACGGTCTCCTCGTCGTTCGCCCAGTGACGGGTCCGGATGCCGGAACGCGACCGGATCCACTCGTCGGAGGAGTCGATCTTCTCGAGGATCACCTCGTTGGGCACCACCCGCGCGGGACGGTAGCCGCCCACGCCCAGGATCCGCGCGTACGGGGAGCCCTTGCTGGGCTTGATCTTCGACATGTTCGGTCGGCTCCTTCTGGGGCGTCAGGCGTGGTCGGCGATGAGCGCGCGGGCCGCGTCGAGGTCGTCGGGGGTCTTCAGGGCGAGCGTCTTGACGCCCGGCAGGGCGCGCTTGGCGATGCCCGTGAGGGTGCCGCCCGGGCACACCTCGATCAGCGCCGTGACACCGAGCTCCTGGAACGTCTCCATGCACAGGTCCCAGCGGACCGGGTTGGCCACCTGGCCGACCAGACGCCGCAGCACCTCGGCTCCGGAGGAGACCCGGGCGCCGTCCTTGTTGGAGACGTAGGCGACCCGCGGGTCCGCCGGGTCGAGGGCCTCGGCGGCCTCGGCCAGCTTGTCGACGGCGGGGGCCATGTGGTGCGTGTGGAACGCGCCCGCCACCTTGAGCGGCACCACACGGCGCACGCCCTCGGGCTTGTCCGCGACCAGCGCCTCGATCTGCTCGGCGGTGCCGGCGGCGACGATCTGGCCGGCGCCGTTCCGGTTGGCCGGGGTCAGCCCGAGCTTCTCCAGGTGCGGAACCGTCACGTCCGGGTCGCCGCCCAGCAGCGCGGCCATGCCCGTCTCCGTGACGGCGGCGGCCTCCGCCATCGCCAGGCCGCGGGTGCGCACCAGCGACAGGGCGGCGGAGTCCTCCAGCACGCCCGCGAGGGCGGCGGCGGTGATCTCGCCGACGCTGTGGCCGGCCACCGCGCCGGGCGTGACGTCGCCCAGCGCGGACGCGGACAGCAGACCGGCCGCGACCAGCAACGGCTGCGCCACCGCGGTGTCACGGATGGCGTCCGCGTCGGCCTCGGTCCCGAAGTGGGCGAGGTCGAGTCCGATCGCGTCCGACCACGCGGCGATGCGGTCGGCGGCGCCGGGGAGTTCGAGCCAAGGAGTCAGGAAGCCGGGCGTCTGGGCGCCCTGGCCGGGAGCGACGAGTACGAGCACTCTCACACTCTCTCTTGGAGACGGCGACGGCCGCCCGTGGGGACAGGGACGAAGAACCGGAGGGCTAATTGTAGGACCCGGACAAAGGGTCAGCCGGGCTGGTCGCCGTCCTGGAGACGGCCGAGGACCAGCGCCACCCGCAGGGCGAACGCGGACCGGACGTCGGAGGGTGACCACCCGGTGACGTCGGTCACACGTCGGAGCCGGTAGCGCACGGTGTTGGGGTGGACGAAGAGCATCCGCGCCGCGCCCTCCAGACTGCTCGCCTGCTCCAGGTAGACGCTGAGCGTCTCCAGCAGCGCGGAACCGGCCTCCTCCAGCGGTCTGTAGATCTCCTCCACCAGCTGCTCGCGCGCCATCGGATCACCCGCGATCGCGCGCTCCGGCAGCAGATCGTCCGCCAGCACCGGGCGCGGGGCGTCCGGCCAGGCCGAGCAGGCCTTGAGCCCGGCGGTGGCCGCCTGCGCGGAGCGGGTCGCGGCCAGCAGGTCCGGCACCACCGGACCGGCCACCACGGGGCCCGCCGCGAACGGCCCGATCAGGGACTTCGCCACGTGCAGCGGGTTGTCGCTGCCGCCGGCGATCACCACCAGGCGGTGCCCCAGCACGCCGGTCAGCACCTGCAGCTTGGTGTGGCGGGCGGCGCGGCGGATCGCCTCCACCGTCAGCTCGCTGTCGCCGTCCGGGGCCGTGCCCAGCACCACGCAGACGTGCTCGGGGGAGTTCCAGCCCAGCGCCGCGGCCCGGCTGACCGCGCCCTCGTCGGCCTCGCCGGAGAGCACCGCGTTGACCACCAGCGACTCCAGCCGGGCGTCCCAGGCGCCGCGGGCCTCGGCGGCCTGCGCGTACACCTGGGCGGTGGCGAAGGCGATCTCCCGGGCGTAGACCAGCAGCGCCTCGCGCAGCACCGACTCGTCGCCGGGGGCGGCGACCTCGTCGATCGCGGACTCCATCACCTCGATGGTGGTGCGCACCATCTCCACCGTCTGCCGCAGCGTGATCGCGCGGGTCAGTTCACGGGGGGCCGTGCCGAAGACGTCCGTGGAGATCGCCTGGGTGGGGGTCTCCGGGCGGCGGAACCACTCGGTGAACGCGGCGATGCCCGCCTGCGCGACCAGGCCGATCCACGACCGGTTCTCCGGGGGCATCGCCCGGTACCAGGGCAGCGTCTCGTCCATCCGCGCGATCGCCTGGGCGGCGAGGCTGCCGGAGGACCGCTCCAGCCGTTTCAGCGTGGCGGAGTGGGTGTGGGCGGCGGAGGGACGGTGTTCGGAAGGATCTGGTGCGGGCACGCCCACAAGGGTGCCCCATGCCGGAGGGGTCGCGTCGCGCCGGGTCGGACGCGGTCCGTGTGCGGACCGTCACACCCGGCCGCGGGCGGCGCCCGGGGAGCCGGTGGGGCGGCGCGGGTAGCGTGACCGCCGTGACCATCGACGTACGGCGCGCGGACGACCGGTACCCGGGCGGGGAGCCGGGGGCGGGGATCACCACCCGCCACGCCTTCTCCTTCGGCCCGCACTACGACCCGGACAACCTCGGCTTCGGGCCGCTGCTCGCCGTCAACGAGGAGCGCCTCGAACCCGGGGCGGGCTTCGACGAGCATCCGCACCGCCACGTGGAGATCGTGACCTGGGTGCTGGAGGGCGAGCTCACGCACCGGGACTCCGGGGGCCGGGAACGGCGGGTGCGGCCCGGGGACCTGCAGCACCTCGGCGCGGGGAGCGGGGTGCGGCACGTGGAGCGCAACGACGGCTCCGTGCCGTGCCGGTTCCTGCAGATGTGGCTGGCCCCGCGGGAGGACGTGCCCGGCGAGCCGGCGTACCGGCTGGTGCGGGAACTCCGCACGGGGGCGTACGAACTGCCCGAGGCGGGGGCGGTGTTGCACATCCACCGCCTCGCCGCGGGCGACAACGTGGCCCTCCCGTGGGCGGGTTCGGAGGCGGGTTCGCGGGCGGGTTCGGCGGGGGGTTCCCTCTACGTGCACCTCGCCTCGGGCGAACTCCGCGTCGGCGGCGAGCCGTTGACCGCGGGCGACGCCGCCCGGATCACCGGGGAGGGCGTCCTCACGGCGGAGGCCGCCGCCCCGGCGGAGTTCCTCGTCTGGGAGTTCGCCGCCCCGGACCCGGCGGCGGGGCCCGGCGCGGCCGGGTGACCGTCAGCCGCGGAGTTCGGCGAGGACCGCGTCCGTGAACGGGGGCCAGGCGTCGATCGCCCACTGCCCGAAGGGGCGGTCCGTCAGCGCGACGCAGGCGAGGCGGGCCTCGGGGTCGACCCACAGGAAGGTGCCGGACTGGCCGAAGTGGCCGAAGGTGGACGACGACGACCGGGAGCCCGTCCAGTGGGGGGACTTCCCGTCGCGGATCTCGAAGCCGAGCCCCCAGTCGTTGGGGTTCTGGTGGCCGTACCCCGGCAGGACGCCCTTGGCCGAGGGGAACTGCACGGTCATCGCCTCGAGGACCGTGCGCGGGTCCAGCAGCCGTGGGGCCTGGACCTCCGCGGCGAAGCGCAGCAGGTCCGTCACGGAGGAGACGCCGTCCTTCGCGGGGGAGCCCTCCAGCGTGGTGGCGGTCATGCCGAGGGGTTCCAGGACCGCCTGGCGGGCGTACTCGGCGAAGGACATGCCGGTGGCCTCCTCGACATGGCGGCCCAGCTCCTCGAAGCCCGCGTTGGAGTAGATCCGGCGCTCGCCGGGCGCCGCCATGGCCCTGGGCTCGTCGAAGGCGAGCCCCGAGGTGTGGGCGAGCAGGTGCCGGACGGTGGCCCCGTCGGGGCCCGCCGGCTCGTCCAGTTCGACCGCGCCCTCCTCGTGCGCCACCAGCACGGCGTACGCGGCCAGCGGCTTGGTGACCGAGGCGAGCGGGAAACGGTGGTCCACGGGGCCGTGGACGCCGGCCACCGTGCCGTCCGCCCGTACGACGCCCGCCGCGGCGGTGGGGACGGGCCAGGACTCGATCATCGACAGGCTGTTCATGGGGAAACCCTAGGCAGGCCGGAGCCTCAGCCGCATCGAGGGGTACGAGCTGGGGACGAAGCCGAGCGAGGTGTAGAGCGGCATGCCGTCGGCGGAGGCGGTGAGCCCGACGCGCTCGCAGCCCTGCTCCCGGAACCAGGCGATCAGCGCCTCGACGCAGGCCCGGGAGTATCCGCGGCGGCGCGCGTCCGGGTCGGTCGCCACGCTGAACAGGTAGCCGTCGAGCCCGCGCGGGTTGTCCGGCCCTCCGATCCGGTAGCCGACATGCCCGACGGCCAGCGAGGCCAGTGCCCCCGGGGCATCGGGGCGGTCGACCACGAAGGCGGCGAAGTCCCCGTCCTTGTCGGCCAGCCGCCGCCGCAGCGGCTCCAGCGCCTCGGCGTGCCACTCGGGAGTCTCTCCCGGGGCGTGGGTCGCCCGGCCGGGGTGCACGGCGTCGAGCATGACCTGGCGCAGACGGAGCACCTCACGGGCGTCCTCGGGGAGGGCGCGTCGGGCGAAGACCATGCGCGGCACGACAGCGCCGTGCCGGTCCGCCCGTGCGCCGGCCGGCCCGCCCGTGCGCCGCTCCCCTCCGGCCGCGCACGAGCGGACCATCACGCTCCGCATGTCCTGCGATGTCCTGCGGAGGGCCTGACCCGCTGTGACCTTGGGCTGCCCAGGAGGGTGCGCGCCCAACCCCGTCTCACCCGAACCGGTGAAACATCCGCACATATGTCCGGTTGTGTGGAGGCCCGGCGGTCGGCCCGTGCTCGGGCCGGTCAGAGTTCCGCGAGGAGGTCGGCCTTCTTGGCGGTGAACTCCTCGTCGGTGACCAGCCCGGCCCGGTGGAGCTCGCCGAGGTGCCGGATCCGCTCGGCGATGTCCGCCGGGTCGCGCCGGGTGACCCCGACCGCCACCGGCGTCATCCGCTCCACGGCGCCGGTGCCCGCCGTGCCGCCCGCGGCCCGCACCGCGGCCAGGACCGCCGCGGCGAACGGCAGCGACTCGTGGACCGGCCCGTAGCCGAGGCCGAACACCACCGCCGAGGGATCCTGGTCCACCGGCAGGTGCGCCTCGCGGTCGCGGGCGCCGTGCCGGACCAGCCGCAGGTGCCCCTCCAGCGCCTCCGGCGAGCGCCACTCGACCCCGGCCAGCTCGCCCACCGGCACGTGCTGGTCGCCGGTCCTCCACTTCGCGGACGAGGCGCCCGTCCACGACCAGCGGAAGGTCACCGTCGAGCCGTCGAAGGACACCTTGGCGTCGTAGGCCTTGAACTGCCGCGGCGCCTTGGGCGGGGCGACCAGGGAGGCCGAGACCGGACCCGGGGCGCGCGGAACGAGCGCGCGCAACTCGTCCGCGTAGTACTCGGCCAGGGTCTCCCGGTCGCCGGGCAGCACCAGCCGGTACGGGTCGCTGCCGTCCGGCAGCTGCCCGTCGGCCACGTCCATCAGCGGGTCGGCGCCGGCCCGGGGCACGGCGCGCAGCACGACGGTGCCGCGGCGGCCGCGGGTCAGCTCGACCCCGGCGAGGGCGGCCGTCGGCACCCGGCGTTCGCCGAGCGCCTGGAACAGTCTCGGTGTGCGTATCCCCCGTTCGTAGCGGATGAGCACGGAGTCGGACTCGAACTCCCAGGCGGCATGAAATCCGGCCAGTACGTCACCCATGCGGGTCATCGTATGCGTGCCTCCCCCTCGGCGTCCCGTGTCCGACAGGCCTCAAGTTCTTGCGGTGCGACCGGCCTCAGACCGGTGAGACTGCGGTGGCGGGGGTTCCGCACGCGTCTTTCTCGCGTGCGCACCGCACGGCGGCCGGAGACCCGGCGCCGATCAGAGCGAAATCTCTCAGACTTTCGCTGCCCTGCGCGAAGTATCCGGTGTGCCCCCGCGCCCCCTCCGCGGACACCACCCGCGCGCCGAACGCCGGGGAGACCGGGTCGGCGCCGTGACCGAGGCCCCCGACCTCCACATGGGGCAGTTCGCCGATCCAGTCCGCCTTGGCGCGGGCGGCCCGGATCCGGGCGTCCGTGCCGAGCCGGGTGGCGTGCCCGGCGCGCATCGTGGGGCTCCCGGTCGGCGCGCTCCAGGTCGCCGAAGACCTCGGCCACCCTGCCGCGCCCGTCCGGGTCGAAGGCCAGGATTCTGCGCTCCTCGTCCATCAGGGCCGCGAACCGGTGCAGCTTGCGCCGCGCCTCCCGACGGCCCTCCGCGGTGAGCCGCGGGTCGCGGGGCCGGGAGCGTTCGGCGCGCAGCGCCTCGGCCGGCGCCCGCCGGTTGGCGTAGTACCGCAGGCGCACCGGGGCGCCGTTCATGTGTCCGACGGCCAGGGGGCGGCGCGGGGTGTCGGTCCAGCCGGAGGTGGTCAGCAGGGCGAGGACCACCGACAGCGCGGGCAGCGCGTGGGCGAGGCCCCGCCGGACGCCGCGCCGGGGCCGGCCGCCGGTGGAGCGGAGTCGCGTGATCGTCATCGGGGGGCCAGGAGCAAGGCCCCCTCGGCGGAAAGCGGCAACTCGCATGCGTGCGGCGCGGATTGCGGGCAATCCGAACAGTGAACCCGAAGAGCGCCCCTACAAGGCAGAGGGTGCAAGGGAGTTGATATGGCCGGCTTCGGACAAAGTGCGCGCAGGAACCCCCGCTCACGTGGCGCGAACCCGTCACGGACCGGGCCGGACAGCGCGACGCTCGCGATCGTCGGAGTCGTGTGCGCGGTGGCCGGACTCTTCGTCGCCGGGATCATCCTCGGTCCGGTGGCGATGGTGTGCGGCTGGCTCGCCATGGGACGCACCTGGAAGGGCGCGAACGCCGGATGGCCGGCGCTGGTGGCCGTCGTCCTGGGTGCGATCGACACCGTTCTGGCGCTGATCTTCCTCGCCGGGGCGGGAACGGGCACCGGTCTCCTCTGACCGGCCCCGCGACAAGGGCGCCGGAGCGACTCCTCTCCGCTCCGGCGCCCTTCGCGCTGCCCGAACCCGACCGCCCCCCGCGGTGACGCGCACGCATGTCCTGGCTGGACCGCCCGCCGCGTGACGCGAGCGCGTGCCCGGGCTGGGCCGCCTGCCGCTGCGGGTCGACCGCCGCTCAAGCGTGACGCGCACGCTGCTTCCGGCTCGACTGCCCGCCGCGTCGGTGCGAGCCGTGTTGGCTGGTCCTCCGCTCCGTCGACGAGAGCGCTCGTCCTGGCTGGACCGCCCGCCGCGTCGACGCGCACGAGCCCCGGGCTGGACCGCCTGCCAGTGACGTGAACGCGCCCGCGGGGGTTACCGCTCGTCCGTGTCGGCCGGGGCGCGGCGGGAGGCCGAGAGGGCGGCGACCTCGGCGCGCAGGGCGCGGACCTCCTCCGTGAGGGCGCCGATCGCCTCGGTCCGGCGCCGCTCCTCCGCGTCGTCCTTGTCGAACTGGGCGATGAACCAGGCCGCGATGTTGGCCGTCACCACACCGAGCAGGGCGATGCCGGACAGCATCAGCCCCACCGCGAGCAGCCGGCCCAGCCCCGTGGTGGGCGCGAGGTCGCCGTAGCCGACGGTCGTCATGGTGGTGAACGCCCACCACACCGCGTCGCCCAGCGTCTTGATGTTGCCGTCCGGGGCGTGCCGTTCCACCGACAGGACCGCCAGCGAGCCGAACACCAGCAGCCCCACCACGGACCCCGCGACGTACGTGGTCAGCCGGACCTGGGAGCTCAGCCGGGCCCGCTGCCCGACCAGGATCAGCGTGGAGACCAGCCGCAGCAGCCGCAGCGGGCTCAGCAGCGGCAGCAGGACCGCCAGCAGGTCCAGCAGGTGGGTGCGGAAGAACGTCCACCGGTCCTCCGACAGCCACAGCCGCGCCGTGTAGTCCACTGCGAACGCGCCCCAGACCAGCCACTCCGCCCACCGGCAGGCGGTCACCACCGTCCGGCTCGCGTCCGGATCCACGATCGGCACCGCGTAGGCGACCGCGAACACCACCGCCAGCACCAGCAGCGGCCGCTGGGTGCGCCGCTCCCATGCCTCCAGCAGGGCGGGCCGCGCCGTCGTCTCGTCCATGACCATCCCGGAATCGTAGGAAGGCCCCCGCCGTCCCGGGGACGGCGGGGGCCCGACGGCGGGCGCGGGCGGCGTCAGGCGTCGCCGCCCATCGTGCCGGGGTCGGCCGCGGCCACGTCCAGGATCCGGTAGCGGTCGATGGCCTGCTTGAGCACCCCGCGGTCCACCTGCCCGGCCTTGGCCAGCTCGGACAGCACCGCGACGACCACCGACTGCGCGTCGATGTGGAAGAACCGCCGCGCCGCGCCGCGGGTGTCGGCGAAGCCGAAGCCGTCGGCGCCCAGCGAGGTGTACGGGCCCGGCACCCAGCGCGCGATCTGGTCCGGCACCGACCGCATCCAGTCGGAGACGGCCACGAACGGCCCCTCGGCGCCCGACAGCTTCCGGGTCACCCACGGCACCCGCGGTTCCTCCTCCGGGTGCAGCAGGTTGTGCTCCTCGACCTCGACCGCCTCGCGCCGCAGCTCGTTCCAGGAGGTCGCCGACCAGACGTCCGCCCGCACGTCCCAGTCCTCGGCGAGGATCCGCTGCGCCTCCAGGGCCCACGGCAGGCCCACGCCCGAGGCCATGATCTGCGCCGGGATCGACCCCTCGGTGCCGGGCGCGTACCGGTGGATGCCCTTGACGATGCCCTCGACGTCCACGTCCTCCGGCTCGGCCGGCTGGACGATCGGCTCGTTGTAGACGGTCAGGTAGTAGAAGACGTCCTCGCCGTGCGGGTGCTCCGGCGAGGAGCCGTACATCCGGCGCAGACCGTCCCGCACGATGTGCGCGATCTCGAACCCGAACGCCGGGTCGTAGGCCACGCACGCCGGGTTGGTGGAAGCCAGCAGCTGGGAGTGGCCGTCCGCGTGCTGCAGGCCCTCGCCGGTCAGCGTGGTGCGGCCGGCGGTCGCGCCCAGGACGAAACCGCGGGCCATCTGGTCGGCCATCTGCCAGAACTGGTCACCGGTGCGCTGGAAACCGAACATCGAGTAGAAGACGTACACCGGGATCAGCGGCTCGCCGTGCGTGGCGTGCGACGAGCCCGCGGCGATCAGCGAGGCGGTACAGCCGGCCTCGGAGATGCCGTCGTGCAGCATCTGCCCGGTCGGCGACTCCTTGTAGGCGAGCAGCAGCTCCCGGTCGACGGACTCGTACTGCTGGCCCATCGGGTTGTAGATCTTGGCGCTCGGGAAGAACGAGTCCATGCCGAAGGTGCGGTACTCGTCCGGCGCGATCAGCACGAACCGCCGGCCGATCTCCTTGTCCCGCATCAGGTCCTTGAGCAGCCGCACGAACGCCATCGTGGTGGCCACCGTCTGCTTGCCGGACCCCTTGCGCACCGCCGCGTACGCGGAGTCGCCCGGCAGCGTCAGCGGCTTCGCCCGCAGCACCCGGGTCGGCACGTAGCCGTCCAGCGCGCGGCGCCGGTCGTGCATGTACTGGATCTCCTCCGAGTCCCGGCCCGGGTGGTAGTACGGGGCCTCGTAGGGGTACTCCAGCTCCTTGTCGGAGATCGGCAGGTGCAGCCGGTCCCGGAAGCGCTTGAGGTCGTCGACCGTCAGCTTCTTCATCTGGTGCGTGGCGTTGCGGCCCTCGAAGTTGGGGCCCAGCGTCCAGCCCTTGATCGTCTTGGCCAGGATGACCGTCGGCTGGCCCTTGTGCTCCAGCGCGGCCGTGTACGCCGCGAAGATCTTCCGGTGGTCGTGACCGCCACGGCCGAGGTGGAGGATCTGGTCGTCGGTCATGCTCTCGACCATCGCGCGCAGCCGGTGGTCGTCGCCGAAGAAGTGATCGCGGATGTAGGCGCCGGACTCGGTGGCGTACGTCTGGAACTGGCCGTCCGGCGTCCGGTTCATCCGGTCGACGAGGACGCCGTCCCGGTCCCGGGCCAGCAGCGGGTCCCAGGAACGGTCCCAGATCAGCTTGATCACGTTCCAGCCGGCACCCCGGAAGACCGACTCCAGCTCCTGGATGATCTTGCCGTTGCCGCGCACCGGCCCGTCCAGGCGCTGCAGGTTGCAGTTGACCACGAACGTCAGGTTGTCGAGGCCCTCACGGGCGGCCAGGCTGAGCTGGCCCAGCGACTCCGGCTCGTCCATCTCGCCGTCGCCGAGGAACGCCCACACGTGCGAGCGCGAGGTGTCGGCGATGCCGCGGGCCTGCAGGTACCGGTTCATCCGCGCCTGGTAGATCGCGCCCAGCGGACCCAGGCCCATGGAGACCGTCGGGAACTCCCAGAAGTCCGGCATGGAGCGCGGGTGCGGGTACGACGACAGGCAGTCCGGGTACTTCGACTTCTCCTGGCGGAAGCCGTTGAGCCGCGCCTCGGAGAGCCGGTCCAGCAGGAAGGCGCGGGCGTAGATGCCGGGGGAGGCGTGCCCCTGGAAGAAGATCTGGTCCCCGCCGTCGCCGGCGTCCTTGCCGCGGAAGAAGTGGTTGAAGCCGACGTCGTACAGCGAGGCGGAGGAGGCGAAGGTGGCGATGTGGCCGCCCACGCCGACACCCGGGCGCTGGGCCCGGGAGACCATCACCGCGGCGTTCCACCGGGTGGCGTTGAGGATCTTGCGCTCGATGTCCTCGTTGCCGGGGAAGAACGGCTCGTCCTTGGTGGCGATGGTGTTGACGTAGTCCGTGCTGCGCATCTCGGGCACGGCCACGCGCTTCTCGCGGGCCCGCTCGATCAGTCGCAGCATCAGGTAGCGCGCCCGGTCGCGGCCGCGTTCGTCGATCGCGGCGTCGAGGGAGTCCAGCCACTCCCCGGTCTCCTCGGGGTCGAAGTCGGGGACCTGGCTGGGCAGGCCGCCGATGATGATCGGGGCGCGATCTGATCCGGGTCCGGAAGCCACGGCGTTCCTTCGCTCTCGCAGGGGTCCAGTCGTCGCGATGTGGACGGGTTTCCCCCATGGTGTACCCGCTGATCGCGAACCTCACCTCGCGCGCCTCCGGGCGGGCGGCGGACGATCACCGGCCCCCGTGGCGCGCGCGTCGCGGAAACCGAATACGCTCACACCAGACAGGTTTCGCAAAACAATTCGTACGTCGCACGCATGGTGTCCGCCGAAAGCGGCAAAGGGGACAGAATAGTGTGGCCTGCGTCACCTGGCGCCGGGATCGGTGCCCGGAACTTGCGACGGCGCCGCCGGGAACGTCACCGTTTCGGCGGTCTCGACGGCCGGGTACTTGCGCGATCCGTCCCGCCCGTGTGGACTACGGCCAATGCTGCGCGCACGCGTGTGGCTCGAACCCTTCCCCCGGCAGCGTCAGGCGAGCCGGAGGAGACACAATCGCAACATGATCAGGAGGCAACCCGTGAGCGCGACCGCGGACCACGCGGAGGAGCGGACGAACCCTGCCGCCAGGCTGGGGTTCCAGCCCGAGCAGGTGGTCCAGGAGATCGGCTACGACGACGACGTCGATCAGGAGCTCCGCGAGGCCATCGAGGAAGTCATCGGCGGCGAGCTGGTCGACGAGGAATACGACGACGTGGCCGATGCCGTGGTGCTGTGGTTCCGCGACGACGACGGCGACCTGACGGATGTGCTGGTGGACGCCACCACGTACATCGAGGAAGGCGGCTCGATCCTGCTCCTCACGCCCAAGACGGGCCGTGACGGATACGTCGAGCCGAGCGACATCGCCGAAGCCGCGACGACCGCGGGGCTCTCCGCGACCAAGAGCGTCAGCGTGGGCAAGGACTGGAGCGGAAGCCGCCTGCTGACGCCGAAGGGCGCCAAGACCAAGCGGTGACGCCGCTCCCACAGGAGCACGACCCCGACCGCGGGGGGACGGAGCGGGCCGCACGGCCGTCGTCCCCTCGCGGTGTTTTGCGCCTTCTCCACGGTTCCCCCCGGGGTTTTCCCAGGCCGCGTAGGGTGTCACCGACTGTCACAGTGTCACCCGCCCGAACGGCGTGGCCGGCGAAGGGAATGCGAGACGATGGCGATCGAGGTCGGCAACCGGGCCCCGGACTTCGAGCTGAAGGACAACCACGGCAGGCCGGTGCGGCTCTCCGACTACCAGGGAGAGAAGAACGTGGTGCTGCTCTTCTACCCGTTCGCCTTCACCGGTGTCTGCACCGGCGAGCTCTGCGACATCCGCGACAACCTGCCGGCCTTCGTCAACGACGACACCCAGGTGCTCGCCGTCTCCGCCGACTCCATCCACACCCTGCGGGTCTACGCCGAGCAGGAGGGCTTCGAGTACCCCCTCCTGTCCGACTTCTGGCCGCACGGGAACGTGTCGCGCGCCTACGGCGTCTTCGACGAGGAGAAGGGCTGCGCGGTGCGCGGCACCTTCATCATCGACAAGGAGGGCGTGGTGCGCTGGACGGTCGTCAACGCCCTGCCCGACGCGCGCGACCTGAACGACTACGTCAAGGCACTCGAGACCATGTGACGGGTTCTCCGCCCGCCGGGCGGGAACCGGTCACTACGATCGGTCCTTGATTGCCTACCGGCGCATCACTCGACGAACTCGGGGCTCCCCGCCCCCGGACAGCAAAAGGGAGGACTCGTGGGAGTCAGCCTCAGCAAGGGCGGCAACGTTTCGCTGAGCAAGGAGGCGCCCGGCCTGACGGCCGTCATCGTCGGCCTCGGCTGGGACGTCCGCACGACCACCGGCGCCGACTTCGACCTGGACGCGAGCGCGCTGCTGCTCAACGCGGCCGGCAAGGTCGCCAGCGACGCGCACTTCGTGTTCTTCAACAACCTCACCAGCCCCGACGGCTCCGTGGAGCACACCGGTGACAACCTCACCGGTGAGGGCGAGGGCGACGACGAGCAGATCAAGGTCAACCTGGCGGCGGTCCCGGCCGACGTCGACCGGATCGTCTTCCCGGTCTCGATCTACGAGGCCGAGGCCCGCCAGCAGTCCTTCGGCCAGGTGCGCAACGCGTTCATCCGCGTCGTGAACCAGGCCGGCGGCGCCGAGATCGCCCGCTACGACCTCTCCGAGGACGCCTCCACGGAGACCGCCATGGTCTTCGGCGAGCTCTACCGCCACGGCGCGGAGTGGAAGTTCCGCGCGGTCGGCCAGGGCTACGCCTCCGGCCTGCGCGGCATCGCGCAGGACTTCGGCGTCAACGTCTGACGTCACCCGGCCAGGGCTCACGCCCCGGGCCCCGGACCGGCCCCCGCGCCCGCGGAGCGCCGGCCCGGGACCCGGGGCGCGGTCGACACCACGGGCCGTCCGCACGGCCCGACATCCGCACGGCCGCACATCCGCACACGAAGGGGAGGATCCGTTCATGGGCGTCACGCTCGCCAAGGGAGGCAACGTCTCCCTCTCCAAGGCCGCCCCCAACCTCACCAAGGTGACGGTCGGGCTCGGCTGGGACGCGCGCTCCACCACCGGCGCGCCCTTCGACCTCGACGCCAGCGCGCTGATCTGCGGGACGGGCGGCCGCATCCTCGGGGACGAGTGGTTCGTGTTCTACAACCAGCTCACCAGCCCCGACGGTTCGGTGACCCACACCGGCGACAACCTGACCGGCGAGGGGGACGGTGACGACGAGTCGATCGTCGTGGACCTCTCCCAGGTGCCGGCGCGGTGCGAGCGGATCGTCTTCCCGGTGTCCATCCACGACGCCGACCTGCGCGGCCAGAGCTTCGGCCAGGTGTCCAACGCGTTCATCCGCGTGGTGGACGAGGCCGACGGCCGGGAACTGGCCCGCTACGACCTCTCCGAGGACGCCTCCACGGAGACTGCGATGATCTTCGGCGAGCTGTACCGCTACCGGGGCGAGTGGAAGTTCCGCGCGGTCGGCCAGGGGTACGCGTCCGGTCTGCGCGGCATCGCGCTCGATCACGGCGTCAACATCACCTGAGCCCCGGACGCCACAGGGGCGCGACACGACCCTAGACTGCAGGGTCAACGCAGAGTAAAGCCGGGTGCGGGGCGGTCCCCCGCCACATGATGGGGTAGCCAGTGGTTCTGAAAACCTTCGGCTGGTCGTTCGCGGTCACCGCGATCGGTCTGGTCGTCGCATTCTTCTACGGGGGCTGGACGGGGTTCGGCGTCGTCGCCATCCTGTCGATCCTCGAGATCTCGCTGTCCTTCGACAACGCGGTGGTCAACGCCGGAATCCTCAAGAAGATGAGCCCCTTCTGGCAGCGCATCTTCCTGACCATCGGCATCCTGATCGCCGTCTTCGGCATGCGGCTGGTCTTCCCCGTCGTCATCGTCGCCATCAGCGCCCAGCTCGGACCCATCGAGGCCGTCGACCTGGCGCTGAACAACAAGGACCTCTACGAGCAGTACGTGACGGACGCCCACCCGGCGATCGCCGCGTTCGGCGGTATGTTCCTGCTGATGATCTTCCTCGACTTCATCTTCGAGGACCGGGACATCAAGTGGCTGACCTGGCTGGAGCGCCCGCTCGCCAAGCTGGGCAAGGTCGACATGCTGTCGGTCTGCATCGCGCTGATCCTGCTGCTGATCACGGCGATGACCTTCGCGACCCACGCCCACACCCACACCGGCCACGCCGACAAGTCCGGCACGGTGATGCTGGCCGGCATCGCCGGTCTGATCACCTACCTGGTGGTCGGCGGCCTCTCCGGCTTCTTCGAGGACAAGCTGGAGGAAGAGGAGGAGCGCGAGCACGAGGCGGAGGAGAAGGCCGTCGCCGAGGGCAAGCCGCGGTCCGCGGTGATGCTGGTCGGCAAGGCCGCCTTTTTCATGTTCCTCTACCTCGAGGTCCTGGACGCGTCGTTCTCCTTCGACGGGGTCATCGGCGCCTTCGCCATCACCAACGACATCATCATGATGGCGCTGGGCCTCGGCATCGGCGCGATGTACGTCCGTTCGCTCACCGTGTACCTGGTCCGCCAGGGCACCCTGGACGACTACGTCTACCTGGAGCACGGCGCCCACTACGCGATCGGCGCCCTGGCCGTCATCCTGCTGATCACCATCCAGTACGAGATCCACGAGATCATCACCGGTCTCATCGGCGTCTGCCTGATCGGCGCCTCCTTCTGGTCCTCGGTCCGGCGCAACCGCGCGCTGGCGGCCGCGGAGGGCGGCTCCGGCGACAAGGCGGGGGCAGGGGCATCTCCGGGCGTGTGACCTTCGTCAGATCCCCTTCGCCGGGTGTACCGCACCCTTCGGCACGGGAACGCTCTCTGCGGGGCGGTCGTCGAGGACGAGCAGTCGTCCTCGGGCCGCCCCGCGGCGCGTCGGTCGCGGGGTGAGTCACGAGGTGCGAGGGGTGGACGGGATGGCTTCCACGGAACAGGGATCCCAGGAGCGGGGTGCGCGGCAGGGCTTCGCGCCGTTCTCGGGGTTCTCCGGATTCTTCGACGGGCTGCGGCCCTGGCACGCCGCCGGGTTCGACACCGGGGGCGCGCGGGGCGGGCCGGTCCGGCTGACCGGCCGGCGGCGCCGGGTCTCGCTGACCAAGCAGGGCGCCGACACCGGCAACCTGCGGGTCCAGCTCGCCTGGCGGATGCGGAGCTCCGACCTCGGCGGCGGGCGGGAGAGCCTGCTGCGGCACCCGCTGCGGGCGCTGAAGCCGCCGGAGATCATCGGGCACACCCAGTCCATGGTCCGCGTCGACCTGGACCTCGGCTGCCTGTACGAGCTCACCGACGGCTCCAAGGGCGTCGTGCAGCCGCTGGGGCGGCTCTACGGGGCGATCAACGAGCCGCCGTACGTGAAGCTGGACGGCGACGACCGGGCGGGGTCCGGGTCCGGCGAGACCATGCACATCAACCTCGACCACCGGGACGCCGTCCGGCGGCTCCTGGTCTTCGCCTACATCTACGACGACACCCCTGCCTTCGACCGCACCGAGGCCACGGTGACGCTCTTCGCCGGGGCGGACCCGGTGATCGAGATCGACCTCGACGAGCGGCAGCCGCAGGCGCGGTCCTGCGCGGTCCTCATGATCGAGAACGTCAAGGGGGAGATCTTCGTCCGGCGGGAGGCGCGGTACGTGTACGGGTTCCAGGCGGAACTCGACCGCCTCTACGGCTGGGGCCTCAACTGGGGTCGCGGCCACAAATCCACCCCCCGCTGACCTGCCCCGGAGCGGAGGGCTCCCGGGAGGCCGGGGCGTCGGCGGGGATCAGGTCGGCGGGGTCGGCGGGGTCGGCGGGATCCCCGGGGTCTCCGGGGTCGGCGGGCTCGGCGGGGTCTCCGGGCTCTGCGGGGTCGGCGGGATCTGCGGGGTCTCCGGGCTCTGCGGGGTCGGCGGGATCTGCGGGGTCTCCGGGCTCTGCGGGGTCGGCGGGATCTGCGGGGTCTCCGGGCTCTGCGGG
>NZ_JBSFVZ010000035.1:0-63698 GCF_053592575.1 Streptomyces sp. NPDC002640
GCGCCCTGCGCACCCTCCTCGACCGCCTCGACACCGCCGGCATCGAAGCCACCGAACTCACCGTCCACACCCCCGACCTCGACGACGTCTTCTTCGCCCTCACCGACGACACCACCACCGGCGCCACCACCACCGACCAGGCCAAGGAGGCCACGCGATGAGCAGCAGCACCCTCGCCCTCGCCGTCCGCGACAGCCGCACCATGCTCCGCCGCAACCTCCTCCACGCCCGCCGCTACCCCTCCCTCACCCTCAACCTCCTCCTCACCCCGATCATGCTGCTGCTCCTCTTCGTCTACCTCTTCGGAGACGTCATGAGCACCGGCATCGGCGGCGCCGACCGCTCCGCCTACATCGCCTACCTCGTCTCCGGCATCCTCCTGATGACCATCGGCGGCACGGTCGTGGGCACGGCGGTCTCGGTGGCGACGGACATGAACGAGGGGATCATCGCCCGCTTCCGCACCATGGCCATCCACCGCGGATCGGTGATCGTGGGACACGTCGCCGGCAGCATCGTGAAGTGCGTGGCCAGCGTGGTCCTGGTGGGCCTGGTCGCCCTCGCCATCGGCTTCCGGTCGAGCGACGCCACGGCACTGGAGTGGCTGGCCGCCTTCGGTGTCCTGGCCCTGTTCTCCCTGGCGCTCACCTGGATCGCCGTCGGTATGGGCCTGGTCAGCCCCAACGCGGAGGCCGCCGCCAACAGCGCGCAGCCGCTGGTCCTGCTCCCGCTGTTCTCCAGCGCCTTCGTCCCGGTCGAGTCCATGCCCGGCTGGTTCCGGCCCGTCGCCGAGTACCAGCCCTTCACCCCGGCCATCGAGACCCTGCGCGGCCTGCTCCTCGGCACCGGGATCGGCCACCACGGCTGGCTCACCCTCGCCTGGAGCGTCGCCCTCACCGCGCTGGGCTACGTCTGGGCCACCAAGCGGTTCAACGCGGACCCCGCACAGTGACCCTCCCCGCACACGACAAAGGGGCGGCGCCCCCGACACCACGTCGGGGGCGCCGCCCCTTTCCGCTCAGCCGAAACGCGACGTGTCCAGCTCGAAGCCGATCGGATCGGGCAACGGCAGGGCCTCGCCGAAGTCCGCCTTGGCGCAGGGCGGTCCGTAGGAATCCGCCCCCGGCGCCATCCCGTACAGCCGGCAGATCCGCTCCTCCCGGTCGACGATCAGGTAGTGGGGGATCCGGGCAGCCGCGTACGCGCGCATCTTCTCGTGGTAGTCACGGTCCCGCGTGCTCGTCGAGGTGACCTCGACGACCAGGTGGATCGGCTCGCCTTCCACGGGCGTGTACTCCGCCTCGCTGTCGCAGAACGCATCGGCATCGGTGACGACGATGTCCGGCTTCACACCTGTCCGCCCCCCGGTGCGCAGGCCTGTGCCGCCTGCCCAGAAGGTCAGACTGTCGGAGGTGTCCTTCCGGACCAGCTGCTTGATCACACCGGAGACGATGCGCACGTGTTCCGGCTCGGGAGGCGGGGTCAAGGAAATCTGTCCTTCGACGAGCTCGGCACGCCAGCACTCCAGGGCAGGATCGCGGTCGAGGTGCGCCAGCATGGCCCAGGCATCGGCCGGCGCGAAGTACTCGACGGGCTGAGCACTCACGATGCGCCTCCCTTCCGACGGCGTCTGCGTCCGACGCTAGGCGGGGCGTCCGCTCGGCCACCTGCGGATCCTCCTCGGTTGACCCCTACGAGGGGCAGCGTGTCTCTGGTTGACGGACCGACGCAGGACGCACGAAAGCCCCCGACCTGTGTGGTCGAGGGCTTGCGCTCATGGGGTTGGTGGAGATGGCGGGAATCGAACCCGCGTCCAACGGTGCAGAACCAGGGCTTCTCCGTGTGCAGTCCGCTTCGCTTTTCTCGGCCCCGGAGATCACGCGGACAAGTCTCCGACGGGCTCAGTCACTGTGTGGTTTCCCTCTTCACCCCGTGACCGGGATCAAGGTTTAGTCCCCTAGCTGATGCCAGGATCCGGGTCGGGAACACCCCCGGGCTGACACTCCCCTAAGTAGAGAGCTGCTTCACGCTACCTGAAGATCAGGCGGCGAGAGCGAGCTGGCTCTGGGAGATATCGCGCTTGGAATTGGCGATTATTTTTTTCGGCCTGTGGTTTACGAGATCATGGCCGCTTCCTCGACACGCTTCCCCTGCTTCGACAGCCGCTGTCGAAACCGATCATCCCCATGTTGTTTTTTCAATCAGTGCCCCCCGCGTGGGGAGGCAAGTGCCATCGTACTGAGCAACGCCGCCGGACGCCACCTTGTTCCCCGCGACGCGGCGCCGCGAGGAGAGCGGGGTCACGCCCGCTGCTTGCGGCGCACCGCCGAGATCGCCCGCTCCGTCTCGCGGCGGTCCTGCTTCTCCCGCAGCGTCTGGCGCTTGTCGTACTCCTTCTTGCCCTTCGCCAGCGCGATCTCGACCTTCGCCCGGCCGTCCTTGAAGTACAGGACGAGCGGCACGATGGTGTGCCCGGTCTCCTGCGACTTCGCGGCGAGCTTGTCGATCTCCTCCCGGTGCAGCAGCAGCTTCCGCTTGCGGCGCGCCGAGTGGTTGGTCCACGTGCCCTGGCTGTACTCCGGCACGTGCACGTTGTGCAGCCACGCCTCGCCGCCGTCGAGCTGGACGAAGCCGTCGACCAGGGACGCCCGCCCCTGGCGCAGCGACTTCACCTCCGTGCCGGTCAGGACCAGGCCCGCCTCGTAGGTGTCGATGATGAGGTAGTCGTGCCGCGCCTTCTTGTTCTGCGCGATGAGCTTGCGCCCTTTTTCCTTGGCCATAGTGCCGACCATTTTGGCACTAGGAGGGGCCCCCGAGGCCAGTCAATACCTTCTCGGCCCGCTGCTCGGCGTTCTCCTCGGCCACCAGGTCCGGCGTGATGCCCTTGCCGTCGACGCTCTGGCCGGAGGGCGTGCGGTAGTGGCCGACGGTGAGTTCGGCCACCGAGCCGCCGGGCAGCTCGGTCGGCATCTGCACGGCGCCCTTGCCGAAGGTGCGGGAACCGACGACCACCGCGCGGCCGCGGTCCTGCAGCGCCCCCGTGACCAGTTCCGCCGCGCTCATGGTGCCGGAGTCGACCAGCACCACCAGCGGCCGTGCGGTGCTGCGGCCCGGCTCGGCGTGCAGCGCGCGCTGTTCGCCCCGCAGGTCGTAGGTGGCGACCAGGCCGCCGTCGAGGAAGGCGGAGGCCGCCTCGACGGCCTCGGTGACCAGGCCGCCGGAGTTGCCCCGCAGGTCGAGCAGTATGCCGCCGCCCGGCTCCCCGGAGGCGGCGGCGCGGACCTTGTCGCCGGCGCCCTTGGTGAAGGCGCTGACCTTGATCAGCGTCGCCCCGCCGGCGGTCCGGCGCACGGTCACCGGGTCGGTGGACAGGCGGGCCCGGCGCAGCGTCTCGGTCCAGCGGCGCCCGTCCCGCTCCAGGCCGACCCGTACGGTGCTGCCGGCCGGCGCCGGCTCCGCTCCGGGCGTGGCGCCGCGCAGCCGGGCCAGGACCTCGGTGACGGGCACGCCCTCGGTGGTCTCCCCGTCGACGTCGAGCACCCGGTCCCCGGCCATCAGCCCGGCCTCGGCGGCGGGCGAACCGCTCCGCACCCGGGTGAGGGTGACCTCGCCCTCCTGCAGGGCCGCCCAGACGCCTACGCCCGTGTAGCGGCCGTCCAGCGCCTCCTCGAACTCCTGGTACTCCCCCGGCGTGTAGACGACGCCCCAGCGGTCCCCGCTGCGGCTCACGGCGCGCTCGGCGGCCTCCTCGGGGGACTTGCCGTCGATCAGCGCCTCGGCCGCGGCCTCCCGGGCCGCCACCGCGGCGTCGTCCGCGGCCCCGCCGTGCCGGCCGGACAGGGGCGCCTGCGTCCCGCCGTGCCCCTCGGGGAACGCGCCGGCGGCGGCGGAGGCCACCAGGACACCGGTGAGGGCCAGCGACGTCAGGGCCGCCCCGCGACGAATCGGGCGGGTGGTGCGGGTCTGACAGAACGGGTCCGGGCCTGACATGAGGGGGAGTCTAGGACAACGCGAGAGGGCCGCAGGGGCGGTTGCCCCGGCGGCCCTCTTGGGATGCGTCACACCTTCAGGTACTTGCGCAGGGCGAAGAACGCGGCCAGCGCGGGCATCAGGAAGCTGATCGCGAGGATCAGCGGAAGCTTCGTCAGGAGGGCGTCCCAGCCGACGAAGTTGATCAGCGTGAGCCGCTCGGAGAGCGCCATTCCGCTGTCGATGGTGAAGAAGCGGCCCAGCACCAGGAAGACGCAGGCGAGCGCGCCGCCGATCAGGCCGGCGACCGCGGCCTCCATGATGAACGGCGCCTGGATGTAGAAGCCGGAGGCGCCCACCAGGCGCATGATCCCGGTCTCCCGCCGCCGGCTGAACGCCGAGACGCGGACCGTGTTGACGATCAGCAGCATGGCGACCACCAGCATGACCGCCATCAGCAGCAGCGCCGCCGAGGAGAGCATGCCGAGCAGGGAGAAGAGGTTGTCCAGGATGCCCTTCTGGTCCTGCACCGACTGGACGCCCTCACGGCCGTCGAAGGCGGTCGCGATCACCTCGTACTTCTCCGGGTCCGACAGCTTGATGCGGTAGGACTCCTGCATCTGGTCCGGGGTGAGGGTGGCCGCCAGGGGCGAGTCGCCGAACTGCTCCTTGTAGTGCTTGTACGCCTGGTCCTGCGTCTCGTGCACCACGTTGTCGACGATCTGCATGTCCTTGAGGTCGGCCTCGATCTGCTGCTTCTGGTCGGCCGTGACGGCCCCCTTGGCGCAGTTCGGGTCCGACTCGGCGTCGCTCTTGTTGCAGAGGAAGATCGAGACGTTGACCTTGTCGTACCAGTAGCCCTTCATGGCGCTCACCTGGTCGCGCAGCAGGATCGCGCCGCCGAGGAGGGTGAGGGAGAGGGCGACGGACACGACGACCGCGAAGGTCATCGTGAGGTTGCGGCGGAGACCCACACGGATCTCCGACATGACGAACTGAAGCCGCATGGCTCTTGTCAGGCCTTTCCGTGGACGGGGATCAGTGCTGGTATCCGTAGACGCCGCGTGCCTGGTCGCGGACGAGGCGGCCCTTCTCCAGCTCGATGACGCGCTTGCGCATCTGGTCCACGATGTTCTGGTCGTGCGTCGCCATCACCACGGTGGTGCCCGTCCGGTTGATCCGGTCGAGCAGCTTCATGATGCCGACGGAGGTCTGCGGGTCGAGGTTGCCGGTGGGCTCGTCGCAGATGAGCAGCTTGGGCCGGTTGACGAAGGCCCGGGCGATCGCCACGCGCTGCTGCTCACCGCCGGACAGCTCGCCCGGCATGCGGTCCTCCTTGCCGCCCAGACCGACCAGGTCGAGCACCTGGGGGACGGACTTGCGGATCTCGCCGCGGGTCTTGCCGATCACCTCCTGCGCGAAGGCGACGTTCTCGCCCACCGTCTTGTTCGGCAGGAGACGGAAGTCCTGGAACACGTTCCCCAGCTGGCGGCGCATCTGGGGCACCTTCCAGTTGGAGAGGCGTGCGAGGTCCTTGCCCAGCACGTGGACCTGTCCCTGGGTGGCCCGCTCCTCGCGGAGGATCAGCCTCAGGAAGGTGGACTTTCCGGAGCCTGAGGAGCCCACCAGGAACACGAACTCGCCGCGCTCGACCTCGAGGGTGATGTCCCTCAGGGCGGGGCGGTTCTGCTTGGGGTAGACCTTGGTGACGTTGTCGAATCGGATCACGGAAACACCACGAGTCGCCGGGGGTAGATGTGCGTGACCATACGCGAATGCGGGTACCGGCCGCAGTCGCCGAACCTGGTTGCGCGCTCCTTGCCCCTTTTGTCGTCGCTTTGGGGGCAGTTTGTGGAAGCGATGCGGGGGTAACGGGGCGACCGCCTCGCGCCGGACCTGGCACAGTGGAAGAGGGAACAGCATCGTTCCCGTGAACGTTGGGCAAGGCGGAAGCGGCGCGAGGAGGGCGGGCGCATGACCTATGACCGATTGGTGTGCGCGAACTGTGCCGCGCCGGTCGCCGAGGGGCGCTGCCCCGTCTGCCGCGCGAACCGCGAGCGGATGCAGCAGCCGTTCGGCGGGCTGACGCCGGCGGCCCTGGTGGCGCTCCTGCTGGTGCTGGCCACGGCCGCGGCGCTGCTGGCGCGCTGAGGGCGCTTCGAGGGCGCCCGGGCCGCGTGTGGGCGGCCCGCCCGGCGGGAACCGGGACCGAGGGAGCGATTCCCTGGAGCGGACGACAAGGGGCGGGGCGGGACGGCTGGTGCCGTCCCGCCCCGCCCTTCGTCATGCGGGTCGCCGTCCGTCAGGCGGCGGCGCCGCCGCGGCCCTCCATCAGGCGCGGGAGGACCCGGAAGCCGATGCCGCCGGCGATCATCGTCGCGGCACCGATCAGCAGGAACGTGGTCTCCGCCGCACCGGTCTCGGCGAGCTCGTCGCCGCCGCCCTGCGGGCTGGTGGAGTCCGAGCCGGTGTCGACGAGGTTGCCGTCACCGCCCTGGGGCGCCTGGCCACCGTCGGGGCCGAGGCCGCCGTCGTCGCCGCCGCCGTTGCCACCGCCGCCGTTGCCGCCGTTGCCGTTCCCGCCGTTGCCGTTGCCGCCGTCGCCGCCACCGACGTCACCGCCGCCGACATCGCCGCCGCCCACGTCACCGCCGCCGACATCGCCGCCACCGACGTCACCGCCGCCGACATCGCCGCCACCGACGTCACCGCCGCCGACATCGCCACCGCCGACGTCACCGCCGCCCACGTCACCGCCGCCGACATCGCCGCCGCCCACGTCACCGCCGCCGACGTCACCGCCGCCGTCACCGCCCGCGATGAGGCCGCCGTCGCCGCCCGCGATCACGCCGCCTTCGCCACCGGCGATGACTCCGCCGGCCGCCAGACCGCCGTCGTCACCGCCGCCACCGCCGTTGTCGCCGCCCTCGGACGCGCCGCCGTCGGTCTCCGTGGTGGTGACCTCGGACGCGCCGGAACCGTCGAAGGCCGAAGCCACGCCCGCGGCCGTCAGGGACGCACCGGCCGCTATCACCGCACCCGCGGCGATCCGCGCGATGCGAACCCGTGTTCTCTTGGTCATGTGTCTGCTACCCCCAGTAGCTGTCGTCAGGGAGGCCGCGCGCCTGGGGGAGGTGATCGACGGGGGGCGCCGTGAGACTGGCCCCCCGGTTCACATGCGCCCCAGTCATACGCATGCCGGATCCAACCCTTCCGACAAACCAAGTCATCGTCAAGTTGCTTCACGTCACATGCACAAAACGACAACTGCCGCCCTAAAGGCGGCAGTTGTTCGAAACCCGGGATGACCGGCGGTTACTTCTCCTGCTGCTTGCGCCAGCGGATGCCCGCCTCGAGGAAGCCGTCGATCTCGCCGTCCAGGACGGACTGCGGGTTGCCGACCTCGAACTCCGTCCGGAGGTCCTTGACCATCTGGTACGGGTGCAGGACGTACGACCGCATCTGGTTGCCCCAGCTGTTGCCGCTGTCGCCCTTGAGGGCGTCCATCTTGGCCTGCTCCTCCTGGCGACGCCGCTCGAGCAGCTTGGCCTGGAGGACGTTCATCGCCGTCGCCTTGTTCTGGATCTGCGACCGCTCGTTCTGGCAGGAGACGACGATGCCGGTAGGGATGTGGGTCAGGCGGACCGCGGAGTCGGTCGTGTTGACGCCCTGGCCGCCGGGACCGGAGGACCTGTAGACGTCCACGCGGAGCTCGGACTCGTCGATCTCGATGTGGTCGGTCTGCTCGACGACCGGCAGCACCTCGACGCCCGCGAAGGAGGTCTGGCGGCGGCCCTGGTTGTCGAACGGGGAGATGCGGACCAGGCGGTGGGTGCCCTGCTCGACGGAGAGGTTGCCGTAGGCGTAGGGGACCTGGACGGCGAAGGTGGTCGACTTGATGCCGGCCTCCTCCGCGTAGGAGGTCTCGTAGATCTCCGTCTTGTAGCCGTGGCGCTCGGCCCAGCGCAGGTACATGCGCTGGAGCTGCTCGGCGAAGTCCGCGGCGTCGACGCCGCCGGCCTCGGCGCGGATGTTGACCAGCGCCTCACGGGAGTCGTACTCGCCGGACAGGAGGGTACGGACCTCCATCTCGTCCAGCGCCTTCCTCACCGCGACCAGCTCGGTCTCGGCCTCGGCACGGGTGTCCGGGTCGTCCTCCTCCTCGGCCATCTCGAAGAGGACGGCGAGGTCGTCGATGCGGCCGCGGAGGGTCTCCGCCTTGCGCACCTCCGCCTGGAGGTGCGACAGCTTGCTGGTGATCTTCTGCGCCTCCTCCGGGTTGTCCCAGAGGGAGGGCGCTGCCGCCTGCTCCTCGAGCACGGCGATGTCTGCCCTCAGCCTGTCGAGGTCCAAAACGGCCTCGATCGACTCCATGGTCGAGGAGAGGGACTTCAGCTCTTCGGATACGTCGACGACTGCCACGCCCTCCAGCGTAACGGCTCCCCCGCCCGGCCAGGGCCACGCCCCTTCCCCCGGGCGCCGGGCCCCGCCCGGGCCGTGCACCCGCCGGGAGGGGCGGCGAGGGTCAGCGGGGGGCGGCCGGGGACGGGAGGAGGGGGGCCGGGGTGGCCTCGGGGGCGGCGAGCCACCAGGCGGTCGCGGCGGCGGCCGCGGCGAGCGCCAGCCCCACCGCCGTGAACGCCCGGCGCCGGGCCGCCGCCGGCCGGTTCCGCGCCGACCCGGGCCGCCGCGCCCCCGCGGCCCGCGGTGCCCGCGCCGTCCCCAGCGCGCCCCCGGCCAGCTCGTCCGGCTCCGGCACCCGCATCGAGGTGTGGGTGTCCCGGTTCGGGTCCGGCCGCGACCCGCGGACCAGCGGCACCACGCCCCGCCGCGCGGAGGCGGGCGCGGGCGGCACCGGGTCGGCCGGGCCGTCCGCCCCCTCGGAGCCCTCCGGCTCCTCCTCCAGCTCGACGTCCTCGACGTCCAGGGCCGGCATCCCGGCCAGCAGCGGCAGCACCTCCCGCAGCCGCTCGGCCAGTTCGGCGGCGCGCAGCCGCGAGGCCGGCGCCTTGGACAGGCACTGCACGATCAGCCGCCACAGCTCCTCGGGGATCCCCGGCAGCGGCACCACCGTCTCCGTGACGTGCCGCCGGAGCACCGCGCCCGGGTGGCCGCCGCCGAACGGCGTGAACCCGGCGAGGAGTTCGTACAGCACCGTGGCCAGCGCGTAGATGTCGACCGCGGCCCGCGGCGGCAGCCCCTCGACGATCTCCGGGGCGAGGTAGTCCGGCGTTCCGATGATCTTCGTGGCGCGGCTCCGCCGCGGCGCGTCGATCAGCTTGGCGACGCCGAAGTCGGTCAGCAGCGCCGGGTGGGCGTTGCCGGGCCCCAGCGGGCCGTCCATGTCGAGCAGCACGTTCTCGGGCTTGACGTCCCGGTGGACGACGCCCGCCGCGTGCGCCGCGGCCAGCGCGTCGGCGACGTCCGCGACCACGGCGACCGCGGCCTCCGGGGCGAGGCGGCGCTCCCGCTCCAGGCGGGTGCGCAGGTCGGTGCCGCGCACCAGGTCCATGACCAGCGCGAGGTCGTTGCCGTCGACGACGAGGTCGCGGACCGAGACGATCCGGGGGTGCTCCAGTCCGAGCAGCGCGGTCCGCTCGCCGACGAACCGGCCGACCAGCTCCTCGTCGGAGGACAGGTCCTCGCGCAGGAGCTTGATCGCCACGGGCCCCTCGGGCCCCTCACCGAGCCACACCGTGCCGGCGCTGCCCCGTCCGAGGATCTGGTGGGCGGTGTACCGGCTGCCGATCTTCCGTGCCAAGAGAGCTCCTGTGAACGCGTGTTGGCCCCAACCTACGCGCCCCGGGGGGCCTCCCTCACGGCAGCCGGTGAAATCACCCTCCCGACGGCAGCGAGTCCTGGGCGTCCTCGACGCCCTGCTGCACGTCCTCCACGCCGTTCTGCACGTCCTGGGCGGTGTCGCCGATGCTGGTGATCCAGTCGGAGATGTCGCCGATCCAGGTGGTCAGCTGGTCCCACCAGCCCTTGGTGGTGCCGATCCACTCCTGGAGCGGGGAGAGCTCCCAGACCATCCAGCCGGCCACGAAGAAGACCAGGACCACGATCAGGCAGCCCTTGAGGCACCCCAGGCCCGGGATGCGCACCGGGTTGGCGCTGCGCCGCCGCTCGGGCGGGGCGGCCGGCGGCTGCTGCGGGGGCGCGTAGTGCTGCGGCGGCGGCTGGACGGGGCGCTGCACCGGCCGCTGGACCGGTCGCTGCACGGGCCGCTGCACCTGCTGCTGGTGCTGCTGCTGGTGCTGCTGCTGCTGCTGCTGCTGCGGGTAGCCGTAGCCCTGCCCCTGCTGGGGCCGCGGCGGCTGCTGCGGGCGCGGGGCGACCTGCCGCTGCGGCCGGCGGCGGCGCAGCGGGTCCTGGTCCGGGTCCGCGTAGCTCTGGACCTGGGTCTGCTCGTTGCGCTCGCGGGCGGCGCTGAGCTGGTTCTGCCACGGGTGCGGCTGCTCGGGCCCGCCGCCCTGCGGCATCGCCCGGGTCGGGTCGGCGCCGCCCGGGCCGCCCTGGCCGCCCGGGGGGTGCTGCATCACGGTGGTGGCCGCGTTGGGGTCGTAGGCGCCGCCCTGGCCGAAGCCCTGGCCTCCCTGGCCCTGCGGGAGGACCTGGGTGGGCTCGGAGGCGCCGGGGGCCTCGGGGGAGCCCGGGACCGGCGCGGGGGCCGGGTCGGGCGCGAGCAGCGCGCCGACGTTCTCCGCCGCGACGATCTGCGCGGAGCTCGCCCGCAGGCCCACCCCGTCGGCGACCACGCGCAGCGCGCGGGACAGGCTGACGGCGCTGGGGCGCTCGTCGGGGTTCTTGCGCAGGCAGCGCTCGATGACCGTCCACAGCGGCTCGGGCAGCGTGGAGGGGCGGCGCGGCTCGGCGTTCAGGTGCTGCTGGAGCACCTCCAGGGCGCTGCCGCCGGCGAACGGCGGACGGCCGGTGACCAGCTCGTAGAGCAGGATGCCGGCGCCGTAGATGTCGACCGCGGAGGTCTGCGGGCGGCCCTCGGCGGACTCCGGCGCCACGTAGGACGGCGTGCCGACGAACTCGCTGGTGCGGGTGAGGCCCGGGGAGTCGGCGAGGCGGGCGATGCCGAAGTCGGTCAGCATCGGGTGCAGCTCGCCGCCGGTCTGCCGCAGCAGGACGTTGGCGGGCTTGAGGTCGCGGTGGACCACGCCGTCGGCGTGGCTGGCGGCCAGCGCGTCGGAGATCTGCGCGGTCAGCAGCGAGGCGGCGACGGGGCTGAAGGGGCCGTTCTCCCGCAGGTAGCGGTGCAGGTCGGGGCCCTCGATCAGGTCCATCACCAGGGCGAGCAGGTCGCCCTCGACGACCAGGTCGCGGACCCGCACGATGTTGTCGTGGGTGAGCCGGAGCAGGACGGAGCGCTCGCGGAGGAACCGCATCACCACGTCCGGGTCGTTCGCCAGCTCCTCCTTGAGGACCTTGATGGCGACGGTCTCCCCGGGCTGGCCCGGGACGGCGGCCTCGGCCCCCGCGGTCTCGCGCTGGCGGGCTCGCCAGACGGTGCCCGTGGCGCCGCGTCCGATCGGCTCCTCGAGCAGGTACTTGCTGCCTACCGGCCGCACGTCATGCGCTCCCTGCTGGTCGTGATCACTCGCACCGGCGCTGATGACCGGTCCTGCCCACTGTAGTGCCGCGAGGCCCGGTGGCGGCGGGTGTCCGCGGGGCCGGATGCGTCTCGGTCCGGACACGGCCCGGGGCGGGCGCGCCCCGGGGTGTCCGGCGGGGGTCCCGGCCCGGCTCCCGGCCCGGTTCCGGGTCCGGCTTCCGGCGCAGGTCCCGCCCGGGTCCCCACCGGGGTCCCCACCCGGGTCCCAGAAGAAAAGACGTGCTTCCCGGTCGCTTGGTTTCCGGCAGCGAGCGATATCGGTCACGAACAGGTGTCGAATGGGCCACTTTCCCGGGCAGAGGCGACCAATCAAGATCACTTGAGGGTGGCCCGCAGGCGCGGTCCCGGGGTCAGGTGCGAGGATGCACCCTGCTACAGCTACAGGCTGCTACAGCTACAGGCCGACGTGCTCGGGCGGGCGGTGGGGACGGCGCGGTGGGGGACCGTGAGGCGCATCGACCGCTGCCCGGGCGCCCGAGCGGAAGGGATCGCTGACGGCGATGCAGATCCGGCTGACCGTCGTAGACCCGCTGAACCCGCCCGCCGCGAGCCGTGACGTGCTGGTCACCGCCCCCGCCGGCACCGCGCTGGCGGCCGTGGCGGCGGACCTGGCGGCGGCGGTCGCCGGGGGCGACGGGGGCGGGGCCGTCCTCTACGCCGGGGCCGAGCGGCTCGATCCGCTGCGCCGGGTGCTGGGCGAACCCCCGCTGGTGGACGGCGCGGTGCTGTCCGTGGGCGGGCCCGCCGACCTCGACGCCCACCTCGGCGCGGAGGACGGCATCGGGCCCGCGGCCGTCGCCGAGCTGCACGTCGTCGCCGGGCCGGACGCGGGCGGCGTCCACCTGCTGCACGGCGGCGCGATCCGCGTCGGCCGGTCCGTGGACGCCGAGATCCCGCTCGACGACCCGGACGTCTCCCGTCTGCACTGCGAGGTCACCGTCGCCCCGGACGGGTCGGTGACCGTCGCCGACCTGCGTTCCACCAACGGCACCCGGCTCGACGGCCGCCCGGTCGAGGGCGGGCTCGTCCCGCTGCCGCCGGGGGCGCTGCTGCGGGTCGGCGAGTCCACGCTGCGGCTGACGCTGCCCGCCACCCCCGCCTCGCCGTCGCCGGTGACCCCGGACGGCGAGGGGTGCCTGCGGCTGTCCCCGCGGCCGGAGGCGGGCCGGGAGCCGGACGCCGGGCACGGGGCGTCCGCCGCGGCCGGAGCCCCGGGGCCCGGTGGACCCGCCGGGCCCACCGTCGCCCAGGACGGCGCGGGGCCGGCGCTCACCGCCGACGCCGGGGAGCCCGTGCGACGGCGGGGCATAACCGCCTGGGCGCGGCGGCTGGCCACCGGCCGGGGCGCCGCCCCGGGGCCGGAGACCGGGCCGCCCGGCCCGACCGCGCACACCGACGGGTGGGCCGCCGTCACCCGCCGCCCCGACACCTGGCCCGACCCGTCGGAGCTGCTGCTCACCGCCCTCGTCCCCGGCCCCCGCCTCTGGGAGCGGCCCCACGACCATCCGGAGGCGCTGACCGTCCGCCTGGGCACCGCCGACCGGCCGTCCCCGGCCGGGGAGGGTCTGCTGCCCGCCGTGCCGGTGACCGCCGCGCTGCGCGAGGCGGGTTCGCTGGGGCTGGCCGGGCCCCGTCCCCGGCTGTCCGGGCTGGCCCGCGCGGTGCTGGCGCAGCTCGCCGCGCTGCACTCCCCGGACACCCTGGAGCTGGTGCTGATCAGCGCGGACCGGTCGCGGTCCCTGGAGGAGCGGACCGCGGAGTGGGCCTGGTTCGGCCTGCTCCCGCACGTCCGCCCCACCCAGGGCCAGGACTGCCGGCTGCTGCTCGCCCACGACCGCGACCAGGCCGCCGCCCGCACCGACGAGCTGCTGCGCCGGGTGGCCGACGCCGCCGCCGCGGCCGCGCACGACCCGGACGCGGGCCGGGCACGCCCCGTCCGGTCCACGGTCCTGGTGGTCGACGGCGACCCCGGGGGCGCGGACGTGCGGGACGCGGTGTCCCGGCTGGCGCTCACCGGCCCGCGGGCCGGGGTCCACGTGCTGTGCCTCGCCGAGACCGCCGCCGCCTCCCCCGCCTCCCCGGTGACCGAGACCTACGAGGCGGCCTGCTCGACGGTGCCCGCCTTCCGCGCCTGCGGGGCGGTGGCGCTGCTCAGCGGCGACGTCGCCACGGCGCTGCGGCTGCTGCGGATCGCCCCGGTGACGGGGGTCCCGGCGCCGCGGTCGGGGCCCGGGTCGGCCGTCCAGGGCGCCGCTCCGGTGCTGCCGCGGACGGCTCCGGTGGGGCACGGCACGGTGGGCACGGTCGACGCGGTGTCGCTGGAGTGGGCCGAGCGGTTCGCCCGCGCGCTGGCGCCGCTGCGGGCGGACGCGCCGCCCCCGCCGGTGGCGGGGGGCCTGCGCGGACGCCGTACGGGGCCGGCGGTGCCGCTGCCGGACGCGGCGCGGCTGCTGGACGAGCTGGGGCTGGCCCGCGCCACCCCGTCCTCGCTGCTGGCCCGCTGGGCCGACGCGGCGGACGACCCGGACTCCCCCGGCGGCCGCGCGGTGGTCGTCCTGGGCGCGGGGCCGCACGGGCCGCTCGCGGTGGACCTCGCCGCGGAGGGCCCGCACCTGCTCGTCGAGGGACCGCCCGGCAGCGGCCGCACCGAGCTGCTGCGGGCCGTGACGGCCTCGCTGGCGTCCGCGGAACGCCCCGGGCGGCTCTCCCTCCTGCTGGTCGACGGCGCCGGCACGCTCCGGGCCCAGGGGCTCGAGCCGTGCGCGGAGATCCCGCACGTCACCGAGCGGCTGCTCGCCAACGACCCGCTGGTCATGCGGGAGTTCGCGCAGCGGCTCAGCGCGGAGCTGAAGCGGCGCGGGGAGGTGCTGGGGCTGCTGGACTTCGCGTCCTGGCACGCGGGAAGGATGCCGGCGCGGATCGTCCCGCAGCGCGGGTCGGCGTCGGCGGCCGCCGACGAGCCGGGACCGGCGCCGCTGCCGCGGCTGGTCGTCGTGGTGGACGACCTCGACGCGCTGCTGCGGCCCCCGCTGGGGGCGCCGGGGCGGCCGGCCGCGGGGTCGGTGGTCCGGGCGCTGGAGGCAGTCGCGCGGGACGGTGAGCGGCTGGGCGTCCACCTGGTCGCGGCCGCGGTCTCCGCGGAGGGTTCCGCGACCGTCCACCAGGCCTCGCCGCGGGCGGTCCTGGACGACAGCGCGCAGCCCGGCCGCGGCCGTCTCCTCGCGCCCCACGCCGGGGCCGGGGCGGGGGTCGTCCCCTTCCAGGCCGGCCGGGTCACGGGCCGCATCCCCCGCACCGCCACCCTCCGCCCGACGGTCCAGCCCCTCGACTGGGCCCGCATGGGCGACCCGCCCACCCGCCGGCCCGTCCGCGAACTCGGCAACGGCCCCACCGACCTCGCCCTGCTCACCAGCGCCCTCACCCGCGCCGCCGACCAACACCCCACCCGCACCGCCTCCCCCGCCACCCGGTAACCCCCGCTCCCGGTCCGGGGGCGGCGGGCCGGGACGTCACCGTCGACCGGAGGCGGACCGGCAGGCGCGGACCACACGGAAGGCCGGCGCCCTTGGGCGGATCCGCCGGCAGGCGTCGCGGTGCCGGGGCGGTGGCCGAGCGGGAGGCGGTTGCGGGGCGGTGGCCGAGCGGGAGGGCCGTCAAGCGCCGGCGGACAGCGCCCCGCCGCCCGGGCGGACGGACCGGGCGAACGCCGGTGCCGGGCCCAGGCGCCGAGCGGGACGACCCGGCAGGCGTCCGGCGGACGCGACGGCGGTGCCTGGCGGTGCGCGGCCTGACGGGATGTCACCGCCCCGCAGTGGTGCGGGGGCAACCCCGGTGGCCGTGCCGGGCGGGTCCCGTCCCCCCTCGCCCGGACCGGGCGAGGGGCCGGCCGGAGTGCCCGGAATGGCGTCAACTCGCCCCCGTGGAACGGCGAAACGGTCACGGCGAGGCAACAATCGGGGTGTTCGGGGGGCGTACACCCCCTGCCTGGGAGCGTGACGGGCGTAGACCGCCCCGCCCATGGGAAGGCGCTTGGCGCGAAAGGGTCCACCGACACGTTCAAGGACGAACGAAGAACGGGGCAACGATGCGCATACCCAGCACGCTCAGGCACTCACGGATCCCCACCGCCCTCCTGGCCACCGGCCTCGCCCTCGCCCTCGCGGCCTGCGGCGGCGGAGACGGCGGGGACGGCGGGGACGGGAAGACCGGCAAGGGCACCTCGGGCGACGACGGCGCCACCGCGCAGACCGTCGACCTGCCCAAGCTGGACGGGGAGACCCTGGAGGTCGCGGCCGTCTGGACCGGCACGGAGCAGGAGAACTTCAAGAAGGTCCTCGCCGAGTTCGAGAAGCGGACGGGCGCCAAGGTCACCTTCGTCCCCGCCCAGGACCCGATCATCAACTTCCTCGGCTCGAAGATCGCCGGCGGCGCCCCGCCGGACATCGCGATGCTGCCGCAGGTGGGAGCGATCCACCAGGCCGTGGAGAAGGGCTGGGCCAAGCCCCTCGGCCCGGAGGCGCAGGAGCAGCTCGCCAAGAACTACAGCAAGGGCTGGCAGGACCTCGGCACCGTGGACGGCAAGCAGTACGGCGTCTACTACAAGGCCGCCAACAAGTCCCTGATCTGGTACAACACCCAGGTCTTCGAGAACGCGGGGGCGAGCGAGCCCAAGACCTGGGACGAGCTGCTGACGACCGCGCAGACCGTCTACGACTCCGGCGTGACGCCCTTCTCGGTGGGCGGCGCGGACGGCTGGACGCTCACCGACTGGTTCGAGAACGTCTACCTCTCGCAGGCCGGCCCGGAGAAGTACGACCAGCTCGCGCGCCACGAGATCCCGTGGACCGACCCCTCGGTCAAGGAGGCGCTGACCTCGCTGGCGCAGGTCTGGGGCAAGGCCGACTACGTCGCGGGCGGCGCGGACGGCGCGCTGCAGACGGAGTTCCCGGCCTCGGTGACCCAGACCTTCACCGGTGGCGACCAGCCGAAGGCCGGCATGGTCTACGAGGGCGACTTCGTCCAGGTCAACATCGGCGAGACGGACGCCGAGGTGGGCACCGACGCGAAGGTGTTCCCGTTCCCGGCGGTGGGCGACACCCCGCCGGTGGTCTCCGGCGGCGACGCCGCGGTGATCCTGGAGGACTCGAAGGCCGCGCAGGCCCTGGCCACCTTCCTGGCCTCGCCGGACGCCGCCGGCATCCAGGCGAAGCTGGGCGGCTACCTCTCGCCGAACAAGGCGGTGGACGCGGCCCTGTACCCGAACGACGTCCAGCGGAAGATGGCCGAGGCGCTGATCCAGGCGGGCGACGACTTCCGGTTCGACATGTCCGACCAGGCGCCCCAGGCGTTCGGCGGCACGCCCGGCAAGGGTGAGTGGAAGATCCTCCAGGACTTCCTGAAGAACCCGAAGGACGTCGAGGGCGCCCAGAAGAAGCTGGAGGCCGAGGCGGCCAAGGCCTACGGGGACTGAGGCCCCATGGAACCGGCCGTGACCAAGGAGGGGACCCCGGCGGCCGAGCCCGCCGGGGCGCCCCCCGCCGAAGCGCCCGTGACGGGCCGGACGTCGAGCAGGCGGACGTCCGCGCTCCCGTTCCTGTTCCTGCTGCCCGCCCTGGTGCTGCTGGGCGCGCTGGTGCTGTACCCCATCGGGTACTCGCTGCTGCGCAGCCTCTTCGACCGCACCGGCGACAGCTTCGTCGGCTTCGACAACTACGCGGAACTCTTCACCGACGACGGCATCCTGAAGGCGCTGACGAACAACCTGATCTGGGTGGTGGTGGCGCCCGCCGTGGCCACCGCGCTCGGTCTGGTCTTCGCGGTGCTCACCGAACGGGTGCGCTGGGGGACGGCGTTCAAACTCGTCGTCTTCATGCCGATGGCGATCTCCATGCTGGCGGCGGGCATCATCTTCCGCCTGGTCTACGACCAGGACCCCGACAAGGGCGTCGCCAACGCGGTCTGGGTGGGGGTGCACGACACCTTCGCCGAGTCCTCGGCCTTCCCGAAGGCGCACCCCGGCCGCGAGTCGCCCCTCGAACCGGCCGGCGGCGGCGCGTTCGTCACCACCGACCCGGTGCGGGCGGGTACACCCGTGGCACTGCCGCTGGTGGGCGTCGCGCCCGACGTGATGCCCGAGGACGCCGCCCCGGCGAGGGCCGCCGAGGCCGATCCGGGGCGCATCACCGGGGTGACCTGGCAGGACTTCACCCGCGGCAAGGGCGTGGGCACGCTCAACCGGCCCGACGCCACCGAGGTCGGTTATCCGGGCATGCGGATCGAGGCGGTCAGGGACGGCACGGTGGTGGCGACCACAACCGCGGCCTCCGACGGCTCGTTCAGCCTGCCGGCCGAGGCCGACGGCGCGGTGCTGCGCCTGCCGGCGGAGAACTTCCGGGAGCCCTACAACGGGCTGGAGTGGCTGGGCCCGTCCCTGGTCACGCCGGCGGTGATCGGGGCGTACGTGTGGATGTGGGCCGGGTTCGCGATGGTGCTGATCGCGGCGGGCCTCGCCGGGGTGCCACGGGAGCTGATGGAGGCGGCCCGGGTCGACGGGGCCACCGAGTGGCAGGTGTTCCGCCGGATCACCGTGCCGCTGCTGGCACCCGTGCTGGGGGTGGTGCTGGTCACCCTGATGATCAACGTGCTGAAGATCTTCGACCTGGTCTTCATCATTCCGCCGGGCTCGGCCCAGGACGACGCCAACGTGCTCGCCCTGGAGCTCTACCGGAAGGGCTTCGCCGAGGACCAGCCGGGTGTGGCCAGCGCCATCTCCGTCTTCCTGCTGCTGCTGGTCGTCCCGGTGATGTGGTTCAACGTCCGGCGGATCCGGCAGGAGGGCCGACAGCGATGACGTCGACGACGGTCACGAAGGACACGGGGGGCACGGCGGGCCCGGCGGGCACCGCGGGCACGGCGGGCCCCGGAGGCAGGAAGCCCTCCCTCGCCTCCCGGCTGGTCTCCGGGCTGGGCGGGACACTGGTCCAGCTGTTCCTGGTGGTGGTCGGCCTGTTCTGGCTGTTCCCCACCATCGGCCTGCTGCTCTCCTCGCTGCGCTCGCCGCAGGACATGGCGGAGAGCGGCTGGTGGACGGTGCTCACCGAGCCCTCCCGGCTCACCTTCGAGTCCTACGCCAACCTGCTGGGCAACGGCGACATCACCGGCTCGCTGGTGAACACCCTGCTGATCACCGTGCCGGCCACGGTGCTGGTGGTGGTGATCGGCGCGCTCGCCGGGTACGCCTTCGCCTGGCTGGAGTTCCCGGGCCGGGACTGGTGGTTCCTGGGCGTGGTCGGGCTGATCGTGGTGCCGGTGCAGGTGGCGCTGCTGCCGATCGCGGAACTCTTCGGCGACCTGGGGCTGTTCGGGTCGATCGCGGGCGTGGTGCTCTTCCACACCGGGTTCGGCCTGCCGTTCGCGGTGTTCCTGCTGCGGAACTTCTTCGCGGAGATCCCGCGGGAGCTGCTGGAGGCGGCCCGGCTGGACGGGGCGGGCGAACTGCGCCTGTTCACCCGGGTGGTGCTGCCGCTGGGCGGTCCGGCTGTGGCCAGCCTCGGCATCTTCCAGTTCCTGTGGGTGTGGAACGACATGCTGGTCGCCCTGGTCTTCGCCGACTCCGGCAGCCAGCCGATCACGGTCGCGCTGCAGACCCAGGTACGGCAGTTCGGCAACAACATCGACGTGCTGGCGCCGGGGGCGTTCCTGTCCATGGCGATCCCGCTGGCGGTGTTCTTCGCCTTCCAGCGGCAGTTCGTCTCCGGGGTGATGGCGGGCGCGGTGAAGTAGCGGCCCGCGGAGAAGCGTCCGTCAAGCGGGCGAATCCGTTCACCTGAAGGGGCGGTCCGGTCAACGGGCCGCCCCGACACGCGTGCGGGCTGGCCGGCGGGCAGGGCGGCGGGGCGTATCCATGTCACACCGTCGGATGTTCCCGCCCCGGCCGACCACCCCCGTCACCCCCTGGATGTGCCGTTGCCCAGGTTCAGCGTCATCGTGCCCGCGTACCAGGTCCAGGCCTACCTGCACTCCTGCCTGGAGTCGGTGCTGGGGCAGTCGTACACGGACCTGGAACTGATCGCGGTCGACGACGGCTCCCCGGACCGGTGCGGGGCGATCATCGACGAGTTCGCCGCCCGCGACCCCCGCGTCCGCGCCGTCCACCTGGAGCGGAACACCGGGCTCGGCCCGGCCCGCAACGCCGGGATGGAGCAGGCGTCCGGCGACTACCTGATCTTCCTCGACGGCGACGACGCCCTCACCCCGCACGCCCTGCGGGCCGTCGCCGAGCGGCTGGAACGGACCGGCGACCCGGACGTCCTGGTCTACGACTACGCCCGCCTCCACCTGGACGGCACCACCGTCCGCAACCGGCTCGCCGCCGAACTGCGCGAGGACGGGCCCGCCCCGTTCCGGCCGGACGACCGGCCCGGGCTGCTGAACCTGCTGATGGTCGTCTGGAACAAGGCCTACCGGCGGGCCTACCTGGAGCGCCGGGGACTGCGCTTCCCGCCGGGCTGCTACGAGGACACCCCGTTCACCTATCCGGCGCTGCTGGCCGCCCGGTCGCTGGCCACCCTGGACCGGGTCTGCGTCCACTACCGCCAGCGCCGTCACGGCAACATCCTCGGCACCCCGGGACCCCAGCACTTCGACGTGTTCGCCCAGTACGACCGCGTCTTCGCCTTCCTCGACACCCGCCCCGACCTGGCGCACTGGCGGGGGCCGCTGTTCCACCGGATGACGGACCACTGCTTCACCGTCCTCGGCCGCGCCGACCGGCTGCCGCCCCGCGCGCACCGGGAGTTCCTGCGGCGGGCCCGCGACCTCCACCGCCGCCACCGGGTCTCCTGCCCGCCGCCCGCCGGGCTCCGCGCACGCGGCCGGCACCTGGTGATCCGCAGCGGCAGCCCCCGGCTCTGGCACGCCCTGCGCCTGGTCCTCCTCACCGCGCGCCGCGCCGCCCGGGCCGCCCGCGCCGCCGCACGCGCCGCCCGGACGGGGCTGCTGCGGCTCCACTTCGCCGTGCAGCGGCGCCTGCCGCTCCGGGACCTCGCCCTCTTCACGGCACACGGCGGCGGCGCGTACGGCGGCGACCCGGGGGCGCTGGAGGCCGCGTTCCGGGTGTGGTCGCCGCGGACCCGCACCGCCTGGGCCGCGCCGCGCGACCTCGCGGACACCGTTCCGGCCGGCACCCTCCGCCTCACCCCGTACGGCGCCGCCTGGTGGGCGGCGCTGGCCCGCGCCCGCCACCTGGTCACCGACACCGGTTTCGGCGTGCCGGTGCGCCCCCGCGCGGGGCAGGTCCTGCTGCACACCCTCGACGGCCTCCCGCTCACCCGCGAGGGGCTGGACGCGCCCCGGCCGGACGTCGCCGCCGTCCTCGCCGACGCCGACGCCCGCGACCTCTGCCTCTCCGGCGACCTCCACACGACGCTGGTCCACGAACGCGGCTTCCCCGGCCGGTACACCACGCTGGAGTTCGGCCGCCCCCGCACCGACGCCTACCAGCGGGCCACCGCCGCCGACGTGGCCCGCGCCCGCGCCGGCCTGGGGATCCCGGCCGGCCGCACGGCGGTCCTGTACGCCCCGGCCGCGCGCCGGGTCCCGGTGCCCTCGCTGGACCTGGAGGACCTGGCACGCCGGCTGGGCGAGGGCTTCGTGCTGCTGACCACCGTCCCGGACCCGGGGACCTACCCGCCCGGCCGGGTGCTCGACGTGTCCGCCACGGCCGCCCCGCGGGCCGACCGGACCGCCCTCTGCCTGGCCTCGGACGTGCTGCTCACCGACTGCTCCCCGCTGATCGCCGACTTCGCCGCCCTGGACCGCCCGGTGATCGCCTGGGGCCCGGACCGCGCCGCCCTGGACGCCGTGCGCGGGCTGTACCCCGTGCCGGTGCCGGGGGCGGTGGCCGGGGACGCGGCGGAGCTGGCCCGGCTGCTGGTCACCGGCGCCTGCGACGGCCCCGCCGCCGCCGAGCTGCGCGCCGCCTTCCGGGAGCGCCACTGCCCCTACGACGACGGGCGGGTCGCCGAGCGGGTGGTGCGGCGCGTGGTCCTGGGCGAGAGATCCGGCCTGCCTCCGGTGACCGCGCCCGCCGAGCGCCGCCCGGCGCCCGCGGCCGCGCCGGTCACCGCGCCGGTCACCGCGGCCGGCACCGCCCCGGCCGCGCCGCCCGGTTCCGCCCCGACCGCGCTGCCCGCCGCGCGGCCGGCCGCGCGACCGGCCGCGGGATACGGCCTGGCGGAACAGCGCTGAGGGAGCGTCACCCATGCCCACGTCACGCCCCACTCCGACCCGGCCCTCCACCTGGCGCCCGCCCGGCCGCCCGCCCGGGCCGTACGGGCACCGCCCCGGGGCGCGCCACGGCCGCTGACCGACCGCCGACCACCGCGGCACACCGCGACCCGCTGCAGCACCGCCGCTGCACCGCCGCTGCACCGCCGCGGAAAGACGCCCGCCCGGCGCGCGGGGACGCCCGCCCGCCGAGAGAAGACGCCCGCCCGCGAAGCACGCGAAGAACGCGAAGAGGAGGCGCGCGAACCATGCCCCGGTTCTCCGTCGTGATCCCCACCCACGGCACCGCCCACCGCCTGGCGGACGCCCTGGACAGCGTCGTCGGCCGACCCTGCGACGACCTCGGTGACGGTCCTCGCGGCGACGGCGGCGACGTGGAGGTGATCTGCGTGCTGGACGGCCGGGACACACCGGCCGCCGACGTCCTGGCCGGCCGCCCCGGCGACGACCCGCGGATCCGCACCGTCGTCTCGCCGCCCTCCGCCGGGCTGGGCGCGGCCCGCAACGCCGGGCTGGCCGCGGCGCGCGGCGACTACGTGCTGTTCCTCGACGGCGACGACACCCTGGCGCCGGGCGCGCGGGCCGCCGTCGCCGGCCGGCTCGCCGCCACCGGCGACCCCGACGTGCTGGTGGTGGGCCACGAGCGCGTCCCCTGGTGGCCGCCCGCGCAGCCGCCCGCACGCCCGCCCGGGCCGGGGCCGCGGCAGCCGGAGGACGCCGCGCCCGACTGGCCGTTCCGCCCGTGCGAGGCGCCCCGCCTCACCGGTGTCCGGCTCCCCGCGTGGAGCGCCGCCTACCGCCGCGCCTTCCTGCTCGAGCACCGCCTCGCCTTCGCGGAGGGCTGGTACACCGACCTGTCCTGGACCCCGGCCGCGCTCCTCGCCGCGGACCGGGTCGCCGTGCTGCGCCGCGGCGTCGTCGAGCACCGGGTGCGGCGGCAGGGCAGCCGTCTCAACGAGCCGGGACCGCACCACCTGGACCTGCTGGACCGGGCCGAGGACCTGCTCCACCGCACGGCCCCGCTGCCCGCCGCGCGGCGGGAGGTGGTCTTCACCGACGTGTTCACGCTGGTCCTGCGCACCGCCGCCGACCCGCGCCGGCTGCCCGCCGCCGACCGGCGCGCCTTCTTCCGCGGCGCCGCGGACCTGTACCGCCGGTACCGTCCGGCCGGCTACCGTCCGCCCGCCGGCAGCCTGGGCGCGCAGCACCGGCTGCTGGCCCGGAACGCCCACCCGGCGTTCCGCCTGCTGCGGGCGGTCCGCAGGGGCGCGGGGCGGCTGAGCGCGGCGGCGGCACCGCCCCGTCCGCTGCGCGGACTGCGGACCCGCCTGTACTACCGCCGGGCGCTGCGCCGCCCGCTCGACCCCCACCTGGTCGTGTACTGCGCCTACTGGGGCCGCGGCTACGCCTGCAACCCGGCGGCGATCCACGCCAGGGCCCGCGAGCTCGCGCCGCACCTGCGCGGGGTGTTCCTGGTGGAGCCGGAGGCGGTGCCGACGCTGCCGCCGGGCGTGGAGCACGCGGTGATCGGCACCCGGGAGTACTGGGACCTGCTGGCCCGCGCCACCTACCTGGTCTCCAACGCCAACCTCCCCGACGCGGTCGTGAAGCGGCCCGGCACGGTCCACCTCCAGACCCAGCACGGCACGCCGCTCAAGCGGATGGGGCTCGACCAGGCCGCCCATCCGGTGGTGGCCGCCGCCACCGGCAGCTTCGCCAGGCTGCTGGCCCGGGTGGCGCGCTGGGACCACAACCTGTCCTCCAACCCGCACTCCACCGAGACCTGGGAGCGGGTCTTCCCCGGCGGCCACCGGACGCTGGAGTACGGCTATCCCCGCAACGACGTCCACCTCACGGCGACGGCGCGGGACGTGGCGCGGATCCGCCGCGAACTGGGCGTCCCCGAGGGGGCGACGGCCGTGCTCTACGCCCCCACGCACCGGGACCACGCGGAGGGCTTCGACCCCGCGGGCGTCGATCCGGTGCGGCTGGCCGAGGCGGCGGGGGAGAACGCGGTGGTGCTGCTGCGGGCGCACTACTTCTACGACCGGGCCGGGCGGGAACGGGCCGCCGCGTCCCCGCGGGTGATCGACGTGACCTCGCACCGTTCCGCGGAGGAGGTGTGCCTGGCGGCGGACGTGCTGGTCACCGACTACTCGTCGATCATGTTCGACTACGCCAACCTGGACCGGCCGATGGTGATCCACGCGGCCGACTGGGAGGTGTACCGCGCCACGCGCGGCGTCACCTTCGACCTCCTCGCCGAGCCGCCGGGGCCCGTCTCCCGCACCCCGGAGGAGCTGTACCGCCTCCTCGCCGAGGGCGCTCACGCCGCCCCCGAGCAGGCCCGCCGCCGGGCCGCGTTCCGCGAGCGGTTCTGCCCGTGGGACGACGGCCGCGCCGCGGAACGCGTGGTCCGCCACGTCCTCCTCGGCGAACCCCCCGAGTCCCTCCCCCCGGTCGTCCCCCTCGCCGCCCGCACCCCCGCCCCGTCGGCGGCCCCGCCCACGCCCCCTCCGGCGGGCCCGCCCTCGGCCCCTTCGCCGGCCCACCCCTCCGCCCCGGCGACGGCCGCGACCACCGGCCGCCGCGGCGAGCGGCTCCCCCACCCCGCCCCGGGCGACGGCCTCGCCCCCGGCAGCGCCCCCGCGCAAACCGGCGGCCCACCCGCACAGACCGGCAGCGCCCCCGCCCAGACCGGCGGCCCACCCACGCAGGCTGGCGGCGCCCCCGCACAGACCGGTGCCCCGCCCGCGCGGGCCGGCGCGGTGACCGATCCCGACCGTCCGGTGAGGAGCTGATCCCCGTGCCGCACCCCCGCTTCAGCGTCGTCGTGCCCGCGCACCGCGTGCAGGGCTTCCTCCGCGCGTGCCTGGACTCGGTCCGCTCCCAGTCGTTCCCCGACTGGGAGCTGATCGCCGTCGACGACCACTCCCCCGACCGCAGCGGCGAGATCCTCGACGAGTACGCCGCCCGCGACCCGCGGATCACCGTGCTGCACCTGCCGGAGAACGTCGGCCTCGGCCGCGCCCGCAACGCCGCGCTCCCGCACGCCACGGGCGAATACCTGCTCTTCCTGGACAGCGACGACACCCTCACCCCCGGCGCCCTCCAGGCGATCGCCGACCGCCTCGACGAGACCGACGACCCGGACGTCCTGGTCTTCGACTACGTCCGCGCCCACTGGTGGGGCGGTGTCCGCCGCAACGCGCTGGCGCACGTCCTCGCCGGGGCGGCGTCCGCCCCCGGCGGCGTGTTCACCGCGGCGGAGCACCCCGAGATCCTCGACCTGCTGATGGTGGTCTGGAACAAGACCTACCGCCGCGAGTTCGTCGAGCGGCACGGCTTCCGCTTCCCGCCCGGCTACTACGAGGACACCCCCTGGACCTTCCCGGTCCTGCTGACCGCGGGCCGGATCGCCGCCCTGGACCGGGTCTGCCTCGGCTACCGGCAGCGCCCCTCCGGCTCCATCCTCTCCACCACCAGCCGCAGGCACTTCGACCTGCACGCCCAGTACCGGCGGGTGTTCGCCTTCGTCGACGAGCACCCCGAGCTCGCCCCGTGGAAGCCGTACCTGCACCGCAAGATGGGCGAGCACTGCCTCGACGTGCTGGGCAAGCCGGACCGTCTCCCGCCCTCCGCGAAGGGGGAGTTCTTCCGGGCCACCGCGCGGCTCTTCCGCGAGTTCCGCCCGGAGGGGATCCGCCGCGACCCGGCCCTGCGCGTGCTGGAACGGCCCTACGCGGCCTACCGGTTGGAGCGCAAGGCGGCCGCCACTCGGCAGCGCGCGGCGTCCACCACCGCCCGGGCCCGCCGCCTCGCCGGTGAACGCGCGGGCCGTCTGCGGCAGTTCGCGCACCGCCGCCGTGCCCTGGACCGCGAACTCGCGCTGTACTCGTCGTTCCACCACCGCGGCGTCCTCGGCGACCCTGCGGCGATCCACGCGGCGGCGCGCGAACTCGCCCCGCACATCCGGGGCGTGTGGGTGGTGCGGCCCGAGCACGCCCACCAGGTCCCGGAGGGCATCGAGCACGTCGCACCCGGATCCCGCCGGCACCTGGCGCTGCAGGCCCGCGCCGCCTGGTTCGTCAACGACGTCAACTGGCCCTGGATGCCGGTGAAGCGGCCCGGCAGCACGTTCATCCACACCCACCGCGGCACGCCGTTGAAGTACCAGGGCGCCGACCTGCTGACCAAGCCGGGCGCCCGGCAGGGGCTGGACGTGCCGCGGATGCTCCGGCGCGCCGACGTCTGGGACTACAGCCTGGTCGCCAACCGGCACTCCGAACGGATCTGGGACCGCGCCTTCCCCTGCCACTTCACCTCGGTCCGCACCGGCAGCCCCCGCAACGACGTGCTGGTGCGCGGCGACGCGGCCCGCGGCGCGGCCACCCGGGCCCGCCTGGGCATTCCCGCGGGTCACACCGTGGTGCTCTACGCACCGGCCCGCCGCGACCACGTCCGCGGCGGCCACACCGAGCCGGTCGACCCGGCGCGTTTCGCCGCCGACCTCGGCCCCGGGCGGACCCTGCTGGTCCGCCTCCACCCCTCGCTCGCCGACGGCCCGGCCCGCGGCCTCGGTCTCGCCGAACTGCACCGGCGGGGCGTCCTCGTCGACGCCACCGACGAACTCCATGTGGAGGATCTGATGCTCGCCTCCGACGTCCTGGTCACCGACCACTCGTCGCTGATGTTCGACTACGTCAACCTGGACCGGCCGGTCGTCGTCCACGCCGACGACCTGGCCGCGGTCGCGGCGAGCCGCGGCCTCTACCTCGACGTCACCGCCGAACCCCCCGGCCGGGTGACGCGCTCCTACGCGGAGCTGGCGGAACTCTTCGCGTCGGACGCCTGGCGGGACGAGGAGTCCTCCCGGCTGCGGGCCCGGTTCCGCGCCGTGTACGGGGAGTTCGACGACGGGCGGGCCGCCGAGCGGGTGGTGCGCACGCTGATGCTGGGCGAGCCGGCGCCGCCCGCGGCGTCCGGCCCCGCCACCGCCGCCCTGCCCGCCCCGGCCGCCGGCCGCGACGACCTCCTGCAGCGGTCATGAGCGCCGCCGCCCTGCCCCGCGGAGGGGCGAGGACCGCGCCGGCGCCCTCGCTGCGGACGGCCCTGCGACCACGCCGGACCCGCGGCTGGGTGCTGCTGCTGGCCGCCGTCTTCGCCGTCCTCCAGCTCGCCAACGTCAGCGGCCGGGACACCCCGGACACCAAGAACTACCTGTCGTACACGCTCAGCCTGCTCGGCCAGGACAAGCGGCAGGCGGCCGGCGTCACCATCGAGTACGCCTGCGCCGGGCGGGCCTCGGTGGCCCGCCGCGACCAGAAGGTCGACGTGGAGCGCTTCCACCGCGCCTCGCCCGCCAAGGAGGTCGTCTCGTCCTGCCGCTCCGACCACTGGAAGACGGTCGACGAGCGGCTGAAGGCGGGCCAGACCGGCGGGCACACCACGCCCTTCATGTCGGAGCGGTTCCAGCGGATCTTCGAGGTGCGGCCCGGCTACCCGGCCTTCCTGGCGCCCTTCGTCGCGCTGCTCGGCGTGAAGTGGGGCCTGTGGGCGGCGGGCGTGGTCGTCGCCTCCTCCTGCGGGGTGCTGGCCTTCCTGGTGCTGCGCACCCTGCGGGTCCGGCCCGCCCTCGCGCTCACCGGGCAGGCGCTGTTCTACGTGCTGCCCACCGGCGCGACGGCGATGCGGCCGATGACGGAGGGGCTGCTGCTCCTGTTCACCCTCACCGCCCTGTGGGGCTGCGCCCTGGTGCTGCGCGGCCGGGACTGGACGGGGGCGGTGCTGGTGTCCCTGTCGATGGCGGCGCTGTTCACCGTGAAGCACTCGCAGGCCCTGTTCCTCGGGGTGTGCCTGGCCGCGGCGGGCACCGTCGTCGCCCTGCGGCGGCTGCGGCGGGCCCGGCCCGCGGGGCGCGGGGTGGTCGCGGTGGCGGCCGCCTCCGCGTACGGGGCGCTGGCCACCGTGGTGGCCGCCTGGGCGCTCAACCACCCGACGACCACGGACAGCGTGCAGGACCTGCTCACCGACCACTTCCAGCGGCCCGACCGGGCCCACCCGTGGCGGGAGTTCCTCCACCTGGAGCTCAACTTCTGGGTGGAGTGGACCCGCCGCCAGCTGTGGGAGCCGCTGTTCGCCGCCGCGCTGGCCGCGGGGGCGTGGGGTGCGCTGCGGCGGCGGCCCGCGTTCGGCGTCTTCCTCGTCGGCGCCGCGGCGACGGGGATGCTGACCCAGGCCGCGCACCCGGACATGGCCATCTGGGGCGGCCGTCTCATCGTCCTGGCCTGGGTGCTGCCGGTGCTGGGGCTGCCGCTGCTGCTGGAGTGCCTGACGACCCGCCAGGGCCCGTTCTCCCCGGCCAGCGTCCCGGTCCGCTTCCCGGTCCCGGCCACGTCGGTGGAGCGGCTCCCGGTCACCCCGTCCCCGCGCCGCGCCCCGACCGCCGTGGCGGACCTGGCCGCCCTCACCGGCTCCGCCCCGTCCGGCACCACCCCGTCCCCGCGCCGCTCCCTGGGGGCCCGCGCCTCCCGGGCCGAGGCCCCGGCCCAGGCCCAGGCTCCGGCTTCGGCCCCGGCCCCGGCCCCGGCTCAGACCCCGGCTCCGGCTCCGGCTTCAACTCTGGCTCAGACCCCGGCTCCGGCCCAGGGCCGGACCCAGGCTCCGGCTACGGCTCTGGCTCAGGCCCCGGCTCCTTCCCAGGCCCAAGCGCAAGCTCAGGCCCCGACCCCGGCTCCGGCTCAGACCCCAGCTCCGGCCCAGGGCCAGGGCCGGGCCCAGGCTCCGGTTACGGCTCTGGCTCAGACCTCGGCTCCTTCCCAGGCCCAAGCCCAGGCTCAGGCCCCGACCCCGACCCCGGCTCCGGCTCAGACCCCGGCTTCGGCTCCGGCTCAGACCCCGGCTTCGGCTCCGGCTCAGACCCCGGCTTCGGCCCAGGCCCAGGCCGCGTCCCAGGCTCAGGCTCCGGCCCAGGTCGCCGCCCCCGCAGCCGTGTCCGCCGCCCTGTCCGCCGGGCCCGCCCCGTCCGCCGAAGCGGCGTCATGGCCCCCGCCCGCCGGTTCCGGTGCCCCCGGGGACGCCGCCCACGCGGTCGGCGAAGCTCCGGCGGCCACCCTGCGGGCCGTCGCCGAGGACCCGGCCCAGCTCTCCACGACGGCGCCCACCGCGACCGGCCCCGACACCGCCGCCGCGCCCGGTACCCGCACCGCAGCCGCCGCTTCGGCGGTCACCCCGGACCCGGACCCAGACCCGGACCCGGCGGCGACAGCGGCACCGGCGCCCGCCGAACCCCCCGCCGCGCCGACCACCCCGCACCACACCCCGCCGGCCGAGAACGCCGCGGTTCCGGCCGGGACCGCCGCCGTCCCGCGCCGTGCCGTCACCCGGGCGCCCCACCGTCCCCCGGCCCACCTCGCGTACCTCGCGGAGGGCTCGGTCCCGCCTCCGGCGGCGGACGGCGGGGATCCCGCGCCGGAGGTCCCGGCGACGTGACCGTCACGGCCACCCGTACCCGCAGGGCGGCGCAGGGCTCCACGGCCCTGCGCCGCTTCCGCCCCCGCCACCCGTCCCCCTACCTCGTGTTCGGCGGCCTCGCCTGGCTGGTGCTGACCCTGGCCTCCTGGCGCGTGCCCATGTGCTGCGACTACGGGCAGCACGCCGCCGTCGTCGAGCGCCTGCGGGAGTCCTTGCTCGACCCCCGCCACCCGCTGGCCGACCTGCCGGGCGACGGCAACCCGTACTTCTCGCCGTACGCCCTCGCCCAGGGCGTCTTCGCCCGCCTGACCGGCCTGAACGGCATCGAGACGGTCCGCCTGGCCACCCCGTTCAACCTGGCCGTGCTGCTGACCGGCCTGGGCCGGCTGGTGCGCGTCCTCACCGACCGCCCCTGGGCGCCGGTGTGGGCGCTCGGCGCGGTCACCCTCCTGTGGGGCACCGAGCGGGCCTGGTGGAGCGGGTTCCTCAACCTGATCTCCATGACGGGGCACCTCGGCTACCCGTCGGCCTTCGCCCTCGGCGCCACGCTCTGGGCGTGGGCCCTCACCGCCGACCGGGTCCGCGCCGCGGACGGCGCGGGCGGCGTGGGCGGCGCGGACGGCGCGGACGGCGCGGGCGGCGGGCGCGCCTGGTCCGTCCGCTTCACCGGCCCCACCGGCCTGCCCGGACTCGCCGGGTACGCCGCCCTGGGGCTCCTGTACGGGCTGATCCTGCTCACCCACCCCGTCACCTTCGTCGCCGCCGCCCTCGGCGCCCTCTCCTTCGCCGTCGCCCTCCCCCGGCGCCGCCCGGCGCCCGCGCTCCTCGCCCGCTGGGCCCTCGCCGCCGCCGTCGCCGCGACCGCCGCGGCGGCCTGGCCCTACGCGGACGTCCTCGCGCTGGCCGGGAACACCAGCCTCGACGTGATGCACCGCCAGCTCTACGACCGCCTCCCGGAGCGTTTCTGGCTCGCCGTGGTCCTCGGCCTCCCCGCCCTGTGGGTGCGCGCCCGGCGGGCCGGGCGTCCCTGGCGCGACCCGCTGGTGCTGCTGTTCCTGCTCGACTGCGCGGTGCTCGCGTACGGCTGGTTCAGCGGCCACTGGACCTACGCCCGCCTCCTCGGCCCGGCGCTGCTCCCGCTCCAGCTCGCCCTCGCCGTCGAACTGGCCGCCCCGCGTCCCTGGCGGCCCGCGCGCCGCGTCCTGGGCGTCGCCGCGGCGGCGGGCGCGGTGACCGGGCTGCTGACCGTGCACGCCGGGGCCCTGGTCACCTCCGACCGCTTCGACCGGCCGCCGCGCTGGCCGTCGTACGACTGGGCCGCGGGGCACGTCGGCCGCGGCGAGACCCTGCTGTCGGACGGCTACTTCGCGCCCCGCCTGCTGCCGGGGTACGGCGTCGACCTCCTCGCGCCGCCCTGGCCGGACCCGGTGCTCGGCGAAGCGGAGCGCGGGCGGCGGCTGGCGGCCACCGCCCGCTACCTGGACCCGGCCACCGGACGTGCCGCGCGGGAGGCGATCGCCCGCCGCTACGAGGTCCGCTGGGTGCTGCTGACCCGCTGGAAGAAGGCGCCGGAGGAGGCCGTGGTGGTGGCCTGGAGCCGGGAGACGGGCGAAGTGCTCGCCCGGGTGGGACCGTGACGGCGACGCCGCGGACGCGCGCCGCCCTCCTGACCGCCGTGGCCCTCGGCTGGCTGGTCACCCGCGCCGCCATGCTCTGGCTGCTGGCCCACGACGACCTGCCGTGGCTCGGCGCGGGCGCCGTCTCCCACGAGCCGGAGCGGCTCTACACCCGCTGGCGGGACATCCTCGACCAGGGCGCCTACCCGGCCGGCGACCCGCTGTGGCAGTACCCGCCGGGCGCCGGAGCGGCCCTGCTGCTGCCCGGGCTGCTGATGCCCCGGCTGCCCTACCCGTGGGCGTTCACCGCGCTCACCCTGGCCGCCGACGCGGCGATCACGGCCGCCCTCGCCGCGGCCGGCCTGAACCGCGCCGGACGGGCACGGGACCGCAGCCCGCGCGGCGCGCTGCTGTGGACGGGCGGCCTGCCCCTGCTGCTCCACCTCCCGCTGGCCCGCTTCGACGTGCAGGTCACCGCGCTCGCCGTGGGCGCGCTGCTGGTGACGGCCCGGCTGCCGCGGCTCGGCGGCGCGCTGGCCGCCTTCGGCGCGCTGGCCAAGGCGTGGCCGGTGCTGGTCCTGATCGGCACCGGGCCGGGGCGGACCACCCGCCGGGCCTGGACGTCGGCCGCGCTGACCGCCGTCACCCTGCTGGCGCTGCTGGCCTCGCTGTTCACCGGCGTGCTGTCGTTCCTGCGGCAGCAGGGGGAACGGGGCGTGCAGATCGAGTCGCTCGGCGGCACGCTGCTGTCGCTGGCCACCCGGGCCGGCTGGCCGGGACAGGTGAGCTACCGGTACGGCGCGATGGAGCTCGTCGGGCCGGGCGTCGGGGCGGTGGCCGCGGCCGCGCTGGCGCTGACGGCGGCGGCGTTCGCGCTGATCGCCCTGTGGCGGCTGCGCGCGGTCCGCGCGGCGCTGCGGCACGGGCACTGGCCCGCGGTCCTCCCGTACGACGCGGCACTGGCCGCCGTGCTGCTGCTGACCGTCACCAGCCGGGTGATCAGCCCCCAGTACATGGTCTGGCTGCTGGGGCTGGCCGCCGTCTGCCTGACCCGCCGCGACACCACGCAGCGCCCGGTCGCCCTCCTGGTCACGGCGGCCGCAGCGGTCAGCGCGCTGGCGTACCCCGTGCTGTACGACGAGGTGGTGGCCCGCTCCTGGACCGGCTGCCTGGTGATGACCGTCCGCAACGGCCTGCTGGTGGCCGCCACCGTGCTCTCGTGCACCCGGCTGCACCGGCTCACCCGGTTCTCCTCGGCCCCGGACGCGCACGGCGGCGGCACGCGGGGCGGCGGCACGCACGACGGCACGCGGGGCAGCGGCACGCACGGCGGCACGCGGGCGGCACGGGACGAGGACGGACCGCCGGCGCCGAGGTCCCGCAGCCCGCTGGGCGGCTGAACCCGGCCCCCCCATACCCCTCTCCGCCCCACCCCGGTGCTGTGCGGACCGGCAAAGTTCCACCCCCTGTTTTGTACACATACGGCTCATGACGGCCCCCTCACACCGGGATATAGCCTTGTGCCGTGATCAGCGCGATAGCCGGCGTGGGCGTACCAGCCCTCGCGACGCGCCCGGAGCACCCGGAGGACAGCCGGGACCGGGCGCCGCTCGCTGATATTTCCGAGGGGTCGGCGAGGGGGGCCGCGACACCGGTGTCGCGCGTGGCCGGATTCCCCGCACCCGCCTCCTCCCCAGGCATAGCGTCGGAACGAACCGGACACTCGGCGTCACCATCACGACGTGCCACGGGAATCATCACGGCCGCACCGGCCGACTTCCCTTCGACGTCACGCAACGGCGCGCGACAGGAGCCAGAGAACAATGCAGACCAAGCTGGACGAAGCCAAGGCCGAGCTGCTCGAGAGGGCCGCCCGGGTAGCTGAGAACAGCCCTGCCGGAGGACGACTTCCGGCGGGGGCGACGGACGACGGCGGGAGGAGCCCGGACCGGGCCGCGGTGCTGTCGTTCCTCCAGCGCTACTACCTGCACACGGCGCCCGAGGACCTCACCGACCGTGACCCGGTCGACGTGCTCGGCGCGGCCTACTCGCACTACCGGCTGGCCGGGAACCGGCCGCAGGGCACGGCGGCGGTGCGGGTGCACACGCCGACCGTCGAGGAGAACGGCTGGACCAGCAGCCACTCGGTGGTCGAGGTCGTCACCGACGACATGCCGTTCCTGGTCGACTCGGTGACCAACGAGCTCTCCCGGCAGGGCCGCGGCATCCACGTCGTGGTCCACCCGCAGTTCGTGGTCCGCCGGGACGTCACCGGCAAGCTCCTGGAGGTGCTCGACGCGCCGGCCGGCGACGCCGACCTGCCGCACGACGCGCACGTCGAGTCGTGGATCCACGTCGAGATGGACCGCGAGACCGACCGCGACGACCTCAAGCAGATCACCGCCGACCTGCAGCGCATCCTGTCCGACGTCCGCGAGGCCGTCGAGGACTGGGAGAAGATGCGCGACACCGCCGTGCGCATCGCCGACGACCTTCCCGACGAGCCGCTCGCCTCCGACCTGCCGCAGGAGGAGATCGACGAGGCCCGCGAGCTGCTGCGCTGGCTGGCCGCCGACGCCTTCACCTTCCTCGGCTACCGCGAGTACCGGCTGGTCGACGACGACACCCTGGCCGCCGTCCCCGGCACCGGGCTCGGCATCCTGCGCTCCGACCCCCAGCAGGACTCGCACGGCTCCATGGGCTCCGACCACGGCGACCGCGGCGCCCACCCGGCCGGCCCGACCTTCGAGCGGCTGCCCGCCGACGCCCGCGCCAAGGCCCGCGAGCACCGGATGCTGGTCCTCACCAAGGCCAACAGCCGCGCCACCGTGCACCGGCCGAGCTACCTGGACTACATCGGCGTCAAGAAGTTCGACGAGAACGGCGAGGTGATCGGCGAGCGCCGCTTCCTCGGCCTGTTCTCCTCCGCCGCGTACACCGAGTCGGTGCGCCGCGTGCCGGTGATCCGCCGCAAGGTGGCCGAGGTGCTGGCCGGCACCGGGTTCTCGGCCAACAGCCACGGCGGGCGCGACCTGCTCCAGATCATGGAGACCTACCCGCGCGACGAGCTGTTCCAGACCCCCGCCGAGGAGCTGCGCTCCATCGTCACCTCCGTCCTCTACCTGCAGGAACGCCGCCGGCTGCGGCTCTACCTGCGGAAGGACGAGTACGGCCGCTACTACTCGGCGCTGGTCTACCTGCCCCGCGACCGCTACACCACCGCGGTCCGGCTGCGGATCATCGACATCCTCAAGGAGGAACTCGGCGGCATCAGCGTCGACTTCACCGCCTGGAACACCGAGTCGATCCTCTCCCGGCTGCACTTCGTGGTCCGGGTGCCGCTGGGCACCGAACTGCCGCACCTGTCCGACGCGGACAAGGAGCGCATCGAGAGCCGGCTCGCCGAGGCCGCCCGTTCCTGGGCCGACGGCTTCGCCGAGGCGCTGCACGCCGAGTTCGGCGAGGAGCGCGCCGCCGAACTGCTGCGCCGCTACGGCAACGCCTTCCCCGAGGGCTACAAGGCCGACCACACGCCGCGCGCCGCGGTCTCCGACATCGCCCGGCTCGAGCACCTGCTCACCGGGGGCGCCGAGGAGGAGTTCGCGCTCAGCCTCTACGAGCCGGTGGGCGCCGCCCCCGGCGAGCGCCGCTTCAAGATCTACCGCCACGGCGCCCCGGTCTCCCTCTCCGCGGTGCTGCCGGTCCTCACCCGGCTCGGCGTCGAGGTCACCGACGAGCGCCCGTACGAGCTGCGCTGCGGCGAGGGCGACGGCGCGTGGATCTACGACTTCGGTCTGCGCCTGCCGCGCACCGCGCTCACCGCGAGCGGCGAGTTCCTCGGCGGCGACGACGCCCGCGAGCGCTTCCAGGACGCGTTCGCCGCGACCTGGACCGGCCGCGCCGAGAACGACGGCTTCAACTCCCTCGTCCTGAGCGCCGGTCTGACCTGGCGCGAGGCGATGATGCTGCGCGCCTACGCCAAGTACCTGCGCCAGGCCGGGTCGACGTTCTCGCAGGACTACATGGAGGACACCCTCCGCGACAACGTCCACACCACCCGCCTGCTGGTCTCCCTCTTCGAGGCGCGACTGTCCCCGGAGCGGCAGAGCGCCGGCCTGGAGATCGTCGAGGGCCTGCTGGAGGAGCTGGACGGCGCCCTGGACCAGGTGGCCTCGCTGGACGAGGACCGCATCCTGCGCTCCTTCCTCACGGTCGTGAAGGCGACCCTGCGGACCAACTTCTTCCAGCTGACCGAGGACGGCCGGCCGCACGACTACGTGTCGATGAAGTTCGACCCGCAGGCCATCCCCGACCTGCCGGCGCCGCGCCCCGCCTTCGAGATCTGGGTGTACTCGCCGCGCGTGGAGGGCGTCCACCTGCGGTTCGGCAAGGTCGCCCGCGGCGGTCTGCGCTGGTCGGACCGGCGCGAGGACTTCCGCACGGAGGTTCTCGGCCTGGTCAAGGCGCAGATGGTGAAGAACACCGTGATCGTGCCGGTCGGCGCCAAGGGCGGCTTCGTCGCCAAGCAGCTGCCCGACCCGTCGGTGGACCGCGACGCCTGGATGGCCGAGGGCATCGCCTGCTACCGCACCTTCATCTCCGCGCTGCTCGACATCACCGACAACCTGGTCGGCGGCGAGGTCGTCCCGCCCGAGGGCGTGGTGCGCCACGACAGCGACGACACCTACCTGGTGGTCGCCGCCGACAAGGGCACCGCGACGTTCTCCGACATCGCCAACGAGGTCGCCCAGGCGTACGGCTTCTGGTTGGGCGACGCCTTCGCCTCCGGCGGCTCCGCGGGCTACGACCACAAGGGCATGGGCATCACCGCCCGCGGCGCCTGGGAGTCCGTGAAGCGGCACTTCCGCGAGCTGGGCGTGGACACCCAGACGCAGGACTTCACGGTCGTCGGCGTCGGCGACATGTCGGGCGACGTGTTCGGCAACGGCATGCTGCTGAGCGAGCACATCCGCCTGGTGGCCGCCTTCGACCACCGGCACATCTTCGTCGACCCGGACCCGGACGCCGCCGTCTCCTACGCGGAGCGCCGCCGCCTGTTCGAGCTGCCGCGCTCCTCGTGGGCCGACTACGACACCCGGCTCCTCTCCGCGGGCGGCGGCGTCTTCCCCCGCACCGCGAAGTCGATCCCGCTCAACCAGCACATCCGCGAGGCCCTCGGCATCGACGCGGGCGTCACCAAGATGACCCCGGCCGAGCTGATGAAGGCGGTCCTCACCGCCCCCGTGGACCTGCTGTGGAACGGCGGCATCGGCACCTACGCCAAGGCGTCCACCGAGTCCCACGCGGACGTCGGCGACAAGGCCAACGACGCCATCCGCGTCGACGGCCAGGACCTGCGGGTCAAGGTCGTCGGCGAGGGCGGCAACCTGGGCCTGACCCAGCTGGGCCGCATCGAGTTCGCGACGGCCGGCAACGGCGGCGCGGGCGGCAAGGTCAACACCGACGCCATCGACAACAGCGCGGGCGTGGACACCTCCGACCACGAGGTGAACATCAAGATCCTGCTCAACGGGCTGGTCTCCGCGGACGACATGACGGTCAAGCAGCGCAACAAGCTGCTCGCCGAGATGACCGACGAGGTCGGCACCCTGGTGCTGCGCAACAACTACGCGCAGAACACCGCGCTGGCCAACGCGGCCGTCCAGGCGCACGACATGCTCCCGGCACAGCAGCGCTTCATGCGCCACCTGGTGCGCTCCGGCCGTCTGGACCGGGCCATCGAGTTCCTGCCCACCGACCGCCAGATCCGCGAGCGCCTGCAGCACGGGCTGGGCCTCACCGGCCCCGAGACCGCCGTCCTGCTGGCCTACACCAAGATCACCGCGGCCGAGGAGCTGGTGACCACCGGCCTGCCCGACGACCCGTACCTGCGCCGCCTGCTGCACGCCTACTTCCCGGAGGCGCTGCGCGAGCGCTTCGAGGACCAGATCGACAGCCACCCGCTGCGGCGGGAGATCATCACCACCGTCCTGGTCAACGACACCGTCAACACCGGCGGCACGACCTTCCTGCACCGGCTGCGGGAGGAGACCGGGGCCTCGCTGGAGGAGGTGGTGCGGGCGCACACCGTGGCCCGCGAGATCTTCCACTGCGGGCGGGTCTGGGACGCCGTCGAGGACCTGGACAACCAGGTCGAGGCGGCCGTCCTCACCCGGATCCGGCTGCACTCGCGCCGCCTGGTCGAGCGCGCCACCCGCTGGCTGCTCAACAACCGGCCGCAGCCGCTCGCCATCTCCGAGACGGTCGACTTCTTCGCCGAGGGCGTCGAGCAGGTCTGGGGCCACCTCCCCAAGCTGCTGCGCGGCGCGGACCAGGCCTGGTACCAGCACGTCCACGACGAGCTGTCGGGCGCCGGCGTGCCGGAGGAACTCGCCACCCACGTGGCCGGCTTCTCCTCCGCCTTCCCGACGCTGGACATCGTCACGGTGGCCGACCGCACCGGCAAGGACGCGCTGGAGGTCGCCGAGGTGTACTACGACCTCGCCGACCGGCTCCGCATCACCCAGCTGATGGACCGCATCCTGGAACTGCCGCGCGCCGACCGGTGGCAGTCCATGGCCCGCGCCTCCATCCGCGAGGACCTGTACGCCGCGCACGCCGCGCTGACCGCGGAGATCCTCGCGGCCGGCGGGGACGCGGCCACGCCGGAGCAGCGGTTCGAGGCGTGGGAGCAGCGGCACGCGGCGATCCTCGGCCGGGCCCGCACGACGCTGGAGGAGATCCACGGCTCGGAGTCCTTCGACCTGGCCAACCTCTCCGTCGCCATGCGCACCATGCGCACCCTCCTCCGCTCCTGACCCCACCCCCCTGGGGGAAGGGGAAAAGGCGGAAGGGGCGGTCCGGGAAACCGGGCCGCCCCTCCGTCGCGTCGGGTTACTTGCTCGTGAACTTCTCGTACTCCCGCATGACGTCCTCCGTCGGCCCGTCCATCCGCAATTCCCCCCGCTCCAGCCACAGCACCCGGTCACACGTGTCCCGGATCGACTTGTTGTTGTGGCTGACCAGGAACACGGTCCCCGCCTGCTTCCGCAGCTCCCGGATCCGCGCCTCGGACCGCCTCTGGAACTTCTTGTCCCCCGTGGCCAGCGCCTCGTCGATGAGCAGCACGTCGTGGTCCTTGGCCGCCGCGATCGAGAACCGCAGCCGCGCCGACATGCCGGAGGAGTACGTCCGCATCGGCAGGCTGATGAAGTCGCCCTTCTCGTTGATCCCGGAGAAGTCCACGATCGACCCGTACCGCTCCGCGACCTGCTCCCGCGACATGCCCATGGCCAGCCCGCCCAGGTACACGTTCCGCTCGCCGGTGAGGTCCTTCATCAGCGCGGCGTTGACGCCGAGGAGCGAGGGCTGGCCGTCGGTGTAGATGCGGCCGTTCTCCACCGGCAGCAACCCCGCCACCGCCTTCAGCAGCGTGGACTTGCCGGACCCGTTGGTGCCGATCAGCCCGATCGCCTCGCCGCGGTGCGCCACGAACGTCACGTTCCGCACGGCGTGCACCCGCCGCACCCCGGAGGCGCGTTCGACCTTCTCCTTGCGGCGCACCATCCGGCTCAGCGCCGCCGTGGCCGCGCCCCGTCCGCCGCCCGCGCCGTTGACCTTGTAGACGATGTCCACGTGGTCGACGACGACCGTGGGGACCGCCTCCCCGCTCGCGAGGTCCATCCGCTGCTCAGCCACGGCCGTAGGTCTCCTCAGCCTTCCAGAAGAAAACGAAGCCCCCGACGCCGGCGAGCAGCGCCCACCCGGTGGCGATCATCCACACGTGGTCGGGGAGCTGGCTCGCGGTGAAGCTGTCGATCAGCGCGAACCGCATCAGGTCGATGTAGATGGCCGCGGGGTTCCACTGCAGGAGGTTGAAGACCCACTGCGGCAGGTCGGTGCGCTGCGCCACCTGCGCGAGACTGAACATGACGCCGGAGGCGTACATCCAGGTGCGCAGGACGAACGGCATCAGCTGCGCGAGGTCCGGGGTGTGCGCGCCGAGCCGGGCGAGGACCATCGCCAGTCCGGTGTTGAACACGAACTGCAGGATCAGCGCGGGCACCACCAGCAGCCACGACCAGGCCACCGGCACGCCGAAGACCAGCAGGATCACCACCAGCGCCGCCATCGAGAACAGCAGCTGCTGGAGCTGCTGGAGGCAGTACGAGATCGGCAGCGAGGCCCGCGGGAAGTGCAGGGCGCGCACCAGGCCGATGTTGCCGGCGATGGAGCGGGTGCCGGTCATCAGCGAGGTCTGGGTGAACGTCCACACGAAGACGCCGGTGACCAGGAACGGCACGAAGTCCGGCACCCCGCGGGAGGTGCCCATCAGGATGCCGAAGATGAAGAAGTACACCGCGGCGTTCAGCACCGGCGTGAGCACCTGCCAGAGCTGGCCCAGCTTGGCCTGGCTGTACTGGGAGGTGAGCTTGGCGGTGGCGAAGGCGGTGATGAAGTGCCGGCGGGCCATGAGCTGCCGGACGTAGGCGGCCAGGCCGGGGCGGGCCCCGCTGACCGTGAGGCCGTGCCGTGCGGCCAGTGCCGAGAGGTCCCCGTGGTCGGGGGCCGCCGGGCCGGCGTGCGGTGCGTCGAGGACCTGGCTCACATCCGCGGCCTTTCGTCGAGCGGGAGGGGGCGAGGGGGGCGACGTTACGACGGAACGGAACCGTATCGTCGTTGCACCCGGAGCCTAGGCCGGGGCACGCCGGAACGCAACCGTCCCGTCGTAACGCCGCCGTTCGCCCTATGCTGGTCGGCATGACTGACGCCGAAGCCGGAGCGGTCGCCGGAACCGGAGCCGCCGCGGAACCCGCCGATGCCGCCGCGGGGGCCGCGGGCCGTTCCGCGGGCCGTTCCGCGCGCCGGAGGGCCCCGGCGGGCGCTGCGGTACTGCGCCCCGACGTGACGGAGGCCATCCGCGCGGCGGTGCTGGAGGAGCTGGCGGCGGTCGGGTACGCGCGGACCTCGATCGAGGGGATCGCGCGCCGCGCGGGCGTGGGCAAGACGGCGGTCTACCGGCGCTGGCGCGGCAAGCTGCACCTCGTGCTGGACATCGTGTCCGCGCTGGCCGTGCAGGGCCTCCCGGCGCCCGACACGGGATCCCTGGAGACGGACCTGCGCTTGCTCTACGAGTTCACGTCACGGGCGCTGCGGCACCCGGTGGCGTCGCAGATCATCCCCGACCTCCAGGCGGAGGCGGCCCGCAACCCGGAGATCGACGAGGCCCTGCGCAAGGCGGTGCGGTCCGGGCAGGAGAGCGTGGCGCTGCGGATCATCGCGGCGGCGGTCGAACGCGGCGAGCTGCGGCGCGGGCTGGACGAGGACATCGCCCTCGACCTCATCACCGGCCCCCTGTACTGGCGCACGGTCATCCTCCGCCAGCCCCGCCTGCCCAAGACCCACCTCCCCACCCTCACCCGCGCCACCACCGCGGCCCTGAGAACCCTCTGACCCCCGCCACCGACGGCCACCGCCGCGCACGGTGCGCAACCCCCGGGCACGGCCACACGCGGCCACGGTCCCGTTGCCCCCGGGGCACGGCGGGGCCTGGACCACGGCCGGCGCCCGCCCCACACCGCCCAGCTGTCGGCGAGCACGATGGCCCCCGCAGGCCCACGACCCCCGACACGACCGACCCCCGGCCCGACGGGCGCCACAGCCCCCTCCGGCAAGCCGCGGGCCCCGCTTCACCTCGGGCCGCAGGCCAGCCCAGTTGCCCGCAACCCGCAGCCGCCCTCGGCCATCGGCCATCGAACGCCGCCACGCACAGGGGCGACACCGCCCCGCAATGCGCGGGGCGACGACCTCTGTGCGGCTGCGGGCCCGGAAGGCGCCCGGGAAGGACCACAGGGACGGCGGGGCTCCCTGCCCTCCTCCCCTCCGCCCCGGCCCACGCCGGGCCCGCCCGGTCCGGACCCGCCGACCCCGGACACCAGGACACCACCCCCAGGCCCGCGCAACCGGCCCGCGCAACAGTCGCGGGCGTGGCGAGCGGTCGGCCGCCCCTCCGGAGCGGCGGGAAGCCGCTCCCGTGGCCCCCGCCCAGCCCGACCCCGGAGACCGCGCTGCCCAGTGCCCCCGCCGGCCACCGCGCGCGAGCGGCCATGGGGGACGGCCCGGCCCGCGAACCCGCGCTCGCGGGAGCCGCAGCTCCGCCCCACACCGCGCGGGCCCCGCTCCCCGACGGGCCCCGGCCAGGCGGAGCCGGAGCCGGAGCCGCCCCGCCGGAGGCCACCGTGGAGGCGGGCGCGCCGCGTCAGGGACCCGCCTCCACGGCCACGCAGCGCCACCGCCGGTCGTCCCCCTGCTCCAGGCGGAACGCGAGCGCCCGCACCCGGTCACCCGCCCCCACCCGCACGAACACCTCGAGCGCCCCCGCCCGCGCCACGTAGTACCCGATGTCCCGCACCACCGGCCGGACCCCGCCCCGGGTCCGGAGCACCCCCCGCTCCGCCAGCAGCGCGAGGTCGTCGTAGGCGCGGCCCACGGTGTGCCGCAGCATCGAGTGCACCGGCGACTGCCCGCTCAGGACCCCCACCAGCCGCTCCGCGAACACGTCCGTCGGCCGCACCGGCACCGGAGCCGGGGCGGGAGCCGAAGCCGGCACCGGAGCCGGAGCCGGGGCCGTCCGGGCCGACGGCCTGCGCGTCACCGTCCCCGCACCGGCGCCACCGCCGGGCCGCCGCGCGTCCCGCCTGCCCGGCGGCCTTCTCCGTCCCGCCGCCCCGGGCCGTTCCCCGGCGCCGCCGCCCCGCATTCGCGTCATGACCTTGTTCACAGCGATCCCCGTTCCGCGAGAGAGATACCGGCGAGTAACCACGCCGTTGCGGATCTTGTAGAGCCGTCCACGCCCCCGGGCAAAGACCGACACGACGCCCGCACCCGTCCCCGCGATTCACCTATCAGGCCCAATCGCCCCGCACGGCCCCCGCCCCGCACCGCCCCGGGCGCCACCGGCGGCCCCGCCCGCACCCCCGCGCCCGGCCCCACCCCCGCCCCGAAAGGGGACCGCCCCCGCGCCCCGCACGTATCCTGAGCTGACCACCCGTCCCCGAGCGAAAGCGGCGGCCGCATGCGCGTCTACGTACCCCTGACCCTCCCCGGGCTCGCCGAGGCGCACCGCACGGGCGAGCTGGGCGCGGACCGCGTCAGCGTGTACGCCGCCACCCCCCTCCTGGCCGACTGGTACGAGTCCCAGGACGAGGAGGAGCTGGAGTACGCCGCCCTCGGACTCGCCGCCCACGCCTCGCTGCGTCTGCTGGCCCTGGACCCCGCCGCGCCGCGCCGCCGGGTGGTCGTGGCCGTGGACGTCGCCGACGGCGTCGTGGACCTGTCCCCCGAGGCGATGGGGGAGGCCCTCGTCCCCGGCCCGCTCCGCCTCGCCAAGGCGGCCGCCGTGCACGTCGACGCGGAGGAGGCCCGGCAGGACGTGGCCGCCGCCGCGGACGCCCTGGACGCGGCCGACCGGGACGACACCGAGGCGATGAACACCGTGGACCTCGCCGACGAGCACAACCTGCTGTGGTTCGCCACCCAGGAGATCCCCGCCCTGGTCGGCGGCGACGAGGACGGGAAGGAGGGGCGCGCATGACCGCGATATCCGACCCGCGGCCACCGGCCGCCCCCGGTTCCACCGTCCCGCTCCCGCACATCGTCTGGGACTGGAACGGCACCCTCTTCCACGACATGGACGCCGTCATCCGGGCCACCAACGCCGCCTTCGCGGAGGTGGGCCTGTCACCGGTCACCCTCGAGCAGTACCGCGCGCTCTACCGCGTCCCGGTCCCCCGCTTCTACGAACGGCTGATGGGCCGCCTGCCCACCGAACGCGAGTGGGAGGTGATGGACGGCCTGTTCCACGAGCACTACAAGACCCACCTGCCGGCCTGCGACCTCACCGAGGGCGTCCGCGAACTCCTGCACGGCTGGAACGCGTCCGGGCGCAGCCAGTCGATCCTCAGCATGCACGGTCACGAGGAACTGCTCCCGCTGGTCCGCGGCTTCGGCATCGAGCCGCACTTCCTGCGGGTCGACGGCCGCCAGGGCCCCTCCGGCGGCACCAAGGCGGAGCACATGGTCCGCCACCTGGCCGCCCTCGGAGACCACGGCGTGCGCCCCGCGACCACGGTGGTGATCGGCGACGCCGTCGACGACGCGCTGGCCGCCGAGAGCGCCGGGGCCCGGGCGGTGCTCTACACCGGCGGCTCGCACAGCCGGGCCAGCCTGGAGGAGGCGGGCGTCCCCGTCGTGGACACGCTCACCGAGGCCGTCACCCTCGCCGAGCACCTCGTCGAACGCCTCGCGGAGTCCTGACCCACCGCCGAACCCCGCACCCCACGCCGGTGGGCGAGGACGGACAGCGCCACCGCACCGGCCCGAACGGACACCGGGGCCACGGACGCCGCAGGGGCCGGACGCTGCGCGCGTCCGGCCCCTGCGGTCACCTCCCGCCCGTCACCGGCCGGCGGCCGTCACTTCTTGCGGCGACGCCCCGAGGCCTTCGCCTGCTTGCGCCGCTCGGCGCGGGTCAGACCGTCCGCGGCGGACCGCACCGGCTCGCCGTCGCTGGTGAAGTCGCCCTCGACGACCCCGCCCTCGCCGTCGACCGTCGGCGCCGAGAAGTGCAGCCGGTCCGGCCGCTGCGGCGCCTCCAGGCCCTTGGCGCGGATCTCCGGGCGGGCGCCCGCCGGAACCGCGTCGCCCTTGGACAGCGACGGCGCGGCGTCGGAGACCGGGACCTCCTCGACCTGCTGCTCGACCTGGACCTCCAGGTTGAACAGGTAGCCGACGGACTCCTCCTTGATGCCCTCCATCATGGCGGTGAACATGTCGAAGCCCTCGCGCTGGTACTCGACCAGCGGGTCCTTCTGGGCCATCGCCCGCAGGCCGATGCCCTCCTGGAGGTAGTCCATCTCGTAGAGGTGCTCGCGCCACTTGCGGTCCAGGACCGACAGCACGACCCGGCGCTCCAGCTCACGCATGATCTCGGAGCCGAGCTGCGTCTCACGCGCCTCGTACTGCTCGTGGATGTCGTCCTTGACGGACTCGGAGATGAAGTCGGCGGTCAGGCCGGCCCGCTCGCCGGCCGCCTCCTCCAGCTCCTCGACGGTGACCTTCACCGGGTACAGCTGGCGGAACGCGCCCCACAGGCGGTCCAGGTCCCAGTCCTCCGGGAAGCCCTCGGCGGTCTCCGCGGCGACGTACGCGTCGATGGTGTCGTCCATGAAGTGGTGGATCTGCTCGCGCAGGTCCTCGCCCTCCAGGACACGGCGGCGCTCGCCGTAGATGACCTCACGCTGCCGGTTGAGCACCTCGTCGTACTTGAGGACGTTCTTGCGCGCCTCGAAGTTCTGCTGCTCGACCTGGGACTGCGCGGAGGCGATGGCGCGGGTGACCATCTTGTTCTCGATCGGCACGTCGTCCGGCACGTTCGCCATGGACATCACGCGCTCGACCATCTGCGCCTTGAACAGCCGCATCAGGTCGTCGCCCAGCGACAGGTAGAAACGGGACTCGCCCGGGTCGCCCTGACGGCCGGAACGACCGCGGAGCTGGTTGTCGATACGCCGCGACTCGTGCCGCTCGGTGCCGAGGACGTAGAGGCCGCCGAGGCGCTCCACCTCCTCCTTCTCCGCCTTGACCGCGGCCTCGGCGCGCTCCATGGCGGCCGGGAGGGCGGCGGCCCACTCCTCGATGTGCTCCTCGGGGTCGAGGCCCTGCTGCCGCAGCTCGGCCTCGGCGAGGTCCTCGGGGTTGCCGCCGAGCTTGATGTCGGTACCACGGCCGGCCATGTTGGTGGCGACCGTGACGGCGCCCTTGCGACCGGCCTGCGCGACGATCACCGCCTCGCGCTCGTGGTGCTTGGCGTTCAGCACCTCGTGCTGGACGCCGCGCTTGGAGAGCTGCTGCGACAGGTACTCGGACTTCTCCACCGAGGTCGTACCGACCAGGATCGGCTGACCCTTGGCGTGCTTCTCGGCGATGTCGTCGACCACCGCGTCGAACTTGGCGACCTCGGTGCGGTAGATGAGGTCGGACTGGTCCTTGCGGACCATCGGCCGGTTGGTCGGGATCGGCACCACGCCGAGCTTGTAGATCTGGTGGAACTCGGCGGCCTCGGTCATGGCCGTACCGGTCATGCCGGAGAGCTTGTCGTAGAGGCGGAAGAAGTTCTGGAGCGTGATCGTGGCGAGGGTCTGGTTCTCGTCCTTGATCGGCACCCCTTCCTTCGCCTCGATCGCCTGGTGCATGCCCTCGTTGTAGCGGCGGCCGGCGAGGATACGGCCGGTGTGCTCGTCGACGATCATGACTTCGCCGTCGATGACGACGTAGTCCTTGTCCTTCTTGAAGAGCTCCTTGGCCTTGATGGCGTTGTTCAGGTAGCCGACCAGCGGGGTGTTCACCGACTCGTAGAGGTTGTCGATGCCCAGCCAGTCCTCGACCTTGGCGACGCCGGACTCGTGGATCGCGACCGTGCGCTTCTTCTCGTCGACGTCGTAGTCGCCGGTCTCGGAGACGCCCTTCAGCGGGTTGCCGGGCTCACCGCGCTTGAGGCGGGTGACCAGCTTGGCGAAGTCGGCGTACCACTTGGTCGCCTGGTCCGCCGGGCCGGAGATGATCAGCGGGGTACGGGCCTCGTCGACCAGGATCGAGTCGACCTCGTCGACGATGGCGAAGTTGTGGCCGCGCTGCACCAGTTCGTCCTTCGACCACGCCATGTTGTCGCGCAGGTAGTCGAAGCCGAACTCGTTGTTGGTGCCGTAGGTGATGTCGCAGGCGTACTGCGCGCGGCGCTGGGCCGGCGTCATGTTCGCCAGGATGCAACCCACCTCGAGGCCCAGGAACTTGTGGACCCGGCCCATCATCTCGGAGTCGCGCTCGGCGAGGTAGTCGTTCACCGTGATCAGGTGGACGCCCTTGCCGGAGAGCGCGTTGAGGTAGGCGGGGAGGGTACCGACGAGGGTCTTGCCCTCACCGGTCTTCATCTCGGCGACGTAGCCGAGGTGGAGGGCCGCGCCACCCATGAGCTGCACGTCGTAGTGCCGCTGGCCGAGGACGCGCTTGGCGGCCTCGCGGACGGTGGCGAACGCCTCGGGGAGCAGGTCGTCCAGGCTCTCGCCGTCCTGGTACCGCTGGCGGTACTCGTCGGTGAGGGCCCGCAGCTCGGCGTCGGAGAGGTTGACGAAGTCCTCTTCGATGGAGTTGACCTGGTCCGCAATGCGGTGCAGTTTGCGCAGGATCTTGCCTTCGCCTGCACGCATGATCTTCGAGAGGACGGACACGGGGGCTGGTCTCCTTGCCGGTCGGGCCTGGGACGGTCGCTTGCTGGTACTGGCCTACTGATACTGGTGAGCAACGGCCATCGTATGCGAGGACCCCGCCACGCCGGGAGGTCTGGCCTCGCCCTCGTGGAACGGAGAACCTCGCGGCACGGGACCGCCGCGAGCTGCTTCCCACAGGACACAACGTGCGGGAGTGGCCGATAGTGCCGCGACGGCCGACCGAATTGCCGGAAAACGCCGTCCGCGGCACGGATGTCACCGAGGGCGTCACCGATGGCGAAAAAGCTCTGGCCACCCGCCCGCCCGTCCCGCATCCTCGGGCGGATGGAACCCGTCATCCTCACCACCGAACGTCTGATCCTGCGCCCGCCGGCCCCGGGGGACGCCCACGCCGTCCTCGCCGCCTGCCAGGACCCCGACATCCGGCGCTGGACCGCCGTCCCCTCGCCCTACCTGCCGGAGCACGCCCGCACCTTCGTCGGGGGATACGTGACCGAGGCCTGGGCCGCCGACACCGAGTACGTCTTCGGCGCCTTCCTCACCGAGGAGACCGCGGAGGGCGGACCGGAGCGCCGGGAGGGGCCGTTCGTCGCGATGCTCGGCCTGAAGGTGCGGGGCCAGGACACCGTGGAGATCGGCTTCTGGGCCGTGAGGGAACACCGCGGCCACGGTCACGTCACCGAGGCCACCCGCGCGTTGTGCCGGTGGGCCTTCACCGACCTGGGCGCCGCCCGCGTCGAGTGGCGCGCCGGGGTCGGCAACACCGCCTCCCGCGCGGTCGCGGAACGCTGCGGGTTCGTCCAGGAGGGCGTGCTGCGCCAGGCGCTCGTCAGCGGCGGCACACGCCACGACGCCTGGATCGCCTCCCTGCTGCCGCAGGACACCGGGCACTGACGCCGCGGGACGCACTCGGGGCACGGCTCGGCGGGGACGCGGGGCGCAGCACGGCAGGGGCGCAGCACGGCGGGGGCGCCGGACGCGGAGCAGGCGGGCGAGGCCCCGCGGAGGTGCGGGGCAGGCGCAGGGCGCGTGCGCGCCGGAGGCGCGGGGCGCAGCACGGCAGGGGCGCAGGGCGCGGCACGGTGGGGGTGCTCCGCTCGCGGCAGTCGCTCCAAGGCGCCCCCCGCTGTCGGCGTCACCCTCTATCGTGGCGCCCCATGACCGGTCCGCACCCCACCGTCACCCTCTCCGCCGACGAGGCCCGCCGCATCGCCCTCCGCGCCCAGGGCCTGCTCGGCGCCCCCGACCGACGCTCCGGCGTGCGCGGCACGCTCCGGCACCTGGGCGCGGTCCAGTTGGACACCATCTCCGTCCTGGCCCGCTCCCACGAACTCGTCCCCTACGCCCGCCTGGGCGCCGTCGGCCGGGGGGCCGTGGAGGCGGCGTACTGGAACAGGGACCGCGACGGCCGTCCCCACTCGTTCGAGTACTGGTCGCACGCCGCCTGCATCCTTCCCCTGGAGGAGTGGCCGCACTTCGCCTTCCGCCGCCGCGCCTACCGCGCCCGCCCGCAGTGGAACCACGACCTCCCCGAGGGCTCCTACGAGCAGGTGATCAAGCAGCTCCGCGCGGAGGGCCCGCTGACCGCCACCGAACTCGGCGGCGCCAAGCGCACCGGCGAGTGGTGGGACTGGTCCGCCTCCAAGGTGGCGGTGGAGCGCGCGCTGATGTACGGCGAGGTGGTCTGCGTCGAGCGCCGCGGCTGGAAGCGGGTCTACGACCTCGCCGAACGCGCGATCCCCGGCGACCTCCTCCACGACGACGTGGACGACACCGAGTGCGTGCGCCGCCTGGTCGTTCAGGCCGGGCAGGCGCTGGGCGTCGGCACGCGCTCCGACATCGCCGACTACCACCGCCTGAGGGCCGACCAGGTCGACGCGGTACTCGCCGACTCGGGTCTGGTCCCGGTCGAGGTCGAGGGCTGGGGCCGCCCGGCCTGGGCCGACCCGGCGGCCCTGGCGACCGCGCCGCGCGGCCGCCACCGCACCACGCTGCTCTCCCCGTTCGACTCGTTGATCTGGGAACGGCCGCGCACGGAGCGGATCTTCGGCTTCACCCACCGGCTGGAGGCCTACGTGCCCAAGGCCCGGCGGGTGTACGGCTACTTCGCGATGCCGGTGCTGGCGGGCGGGCGGCTGGTGGGCCGGGTGGACCCGGCGCGGGCCGGCCGCACGCTGGTGGCGCGGCAGGTGACCCTGGCCGACCGCCGCGCGGTCCCGGACGTGGCCCGCGCCCTGGTCGAGGCGGCGAGCTGGGTGGACTGCGCCGACGTCCGCGTGGAACGCGTGGACGCGCCGGAACTCCGCGACCCCCTGGTCGCCGAACTCGCCGCGCTCACGGCCTGACCGGGCCGAACCCCGAAGCCGTCCACGGCCCCCTCGGCGGCACCTTCACCCCGGGGGGTCAGCGGATCTCGAGGATCTTCTCCCGCATCGCGTACACCACGGCCTCCATCCGGGAGTGCAGCTGCAGCTTCTCCAGGATGTTCCGCACGTGGTTCTTGACCGTGTTCTCGGAGATGAACAGCTCCTTGGCGATGTCCCGGTTGTTCATCCCCGTGGCGACCAGCTTGAGGACCTCCAGCTCCCGGTCGGTGAGCCGGGGCGCCGGCACCAGCCGCCGCTCGTCGGTGCGCTGGATCATCGACTTGAACTCGGTGAGCAGCTTCGAGGCCATCGACGGGCTGATCTGGGACTGCCCGTCGGCGACCGCGCGGATGGCGGTGGCCACCTCGTCGGTGGAGATCTCCTTGAGCAGGTAGCCCGTGGCGCCGGCCTTGATCGCCTCGTAGAGGTCGGCCTCCTCGTCGCTTATCGTCAGCATGATGATCTTGGCGCTGGGGGCGACCTCCTTGATGGAGGTGCAGGCCTCGATCCCGCCGCGGCGCGGCATGCGGACGTCCATCAGGACGATGTCGGGCAGCAGGTCGGCGGCCTTGTCGACGGCCTCCGCGCCGTCCCCGGCTTCGCCCACGACCTGGATGTCCTCCTCGGCCGCGAGCACGATCTCCAGGCCGCGCCGGAAGAGCGCGTGGTCGTCCACCACCAGGACCCGGATGGGCTCCGCACGCCCTCCCTCCGCGGCCGGTTCGCCGCCGGGCGTGCTGTCGCCGGCGCCCCCGTCCCGCATCGGTCCGAAGGTGTCCACCATCGTTCCTCCCCCATGAGGCTGAGGCCTGTCCGTCCCGCCGCCGCGTCAATCTGCGGCGGTGAACAGCCCGTTGGGCCGTGTGGCCATGATTCCATGCCCGGACCGGCGGACGGTCCGGTCGCACCGCCGCGCCCGTCGCACGGGGGCGCACACCGGTGCCCCTGAGGGCGCGTCGCACGCGCCCCAGGGGCACACCGGGCACCGCCGGCCGGTCAGCCGCCGAGCGTCCCGCCCGCGTCGGGGGAGGGCTCGCCGCCCCCGAGCATCGGGTCGGTGCGGAGGTGGATCACGCCGTAGTCGTAGGCGTGCCGCCGGTAGACGACACTGGGTTCCTTGGTCTCGGAGTCGACGAAGAGGTAGAAGTCGTGGCCGACCAGCTCCATCTCGTAGAGCGCCTGGTCGAGGCTCATCGGAGCGGCCATGTGGGTCTTCTCGCGCACCACCAGCGGGCCCTCGCCCTGGACCTCCAGCGGGCCGATGCGCTTGGTGGGCACCGCCTCCGACTCCTCGGTGGACGGCACCACCGCACCGGTGGGGTCGAGGGTCGCGGCGTCCGGCACGTGGCTGGCCACCTCGGCCGCCGAGACCCGGCCCACTCCGCGCCGCGTGTACCGCTTGTCGTGCTCCTTGCGCAGCCGGGCCCCCAGCTTCTCCGCCGCCAGGTCCAGAGCGGCGTAGGGGTCGCTGGCCGACGCCTCCGCCCGGATGACCGGCCCGCGGGAGCGGAGGGTGATCTCCACACGGTCCTTGCGGTCCGCCTGACGCGGGTTGTGCTCCTTGGACACCTCGACGTCGAGGCTCATCACCTTGCCGTCGAGCTTCTGGATCTTCTCCAGGTTCAGCTTCTCGGCCACGTGCTTACGGAACCGCTCGGGCACCTCGGTCTTGCGGCCCTTGACGACGATGTCCACGCAGAACTCCGTTCCCGGATCGCCCGCCTCACCGGCGGAACATCTCCCATTCGCACCAGGTTCCGGATCGTCACCGGAACCTCGGACTCGGTGACTCCACCTCCTCCTCCCCCGCAGGCGCGTCGACCATCCCGGGTCACCCGGGACGGGACTCGATTCCCGCGGCTCGGCACTGCGACAGGAGGGGCATGGCCTGCGCCTTTTCCCTCACTACCGAACATATCTCGCCCGGCCTGATGTCGTCACCCGTTACCGCCACATACCTCCGTTCCGACGAATTAACCCTGTCGTATCCGCTGGTCACCCCGTGTTCCGTTGGTGCTTCAACCAATGGCGTGCATGCGGAGAAATTCATTCGATTCCGGTTTCAGACGAAGAAAGGTGGTGACCCGGCGACAACCGCCGCGGCAAAGGGAACGGGTGTTCCTTTCGTTTCGGCGGCCGTCCGCAGGACGCGCGCCGCCTCGGCGACCGAGGCACCGGTGGTCGTCACGTCGTCGACCACCAGCAGGCGCCCGCTCGGGGGCAGCAGTTCCGCCCCGCCGGGTCTGAGTTCGAGGGCGCCGCCCAGATTGGCCAGCCGCGCCGCGGCGGACAGCCCCGTCTGGTCGGCCACCGCCCGCCGCTGCCGCAGCACCGCCGCGGTCCGCGCGGGCGTCCCCGTACCGCGCAGGGCGGCCGCCGCCGCGAGGGCGATCCGCCGCGCCGGATCGTGCCCCCGCCGCCGCACCGCACGCCGCGCCGACGGCACCGGCACCAGCACCACCGGCCCGTCCCGGGCGGCGACACCCCCGGCGCCCATGCCCACCCCGGCCCCCGCATCGGCCCCGGCGAGGGCGGCCCGCACCGCCGCGGCCAGCGCCTCACCCAGCGGGGCCGCCAACGGCAGCGCCCCGCGCTCCTTGTGCGCGAGCAGCACCGACCGCACCGCGTCGGCGTACGGCACCGCGGCCCACACCGGCGGCAGACCGTCCGGGGCGCCGCCCGGCCGCACCGGCCGGGGCGATCCGCGGCACACGGCCCGTCGGCACTCCTCGCAGAGCGCCGTGCGCGGCGCCCCGCAGCCCGCGCACTCGCCGGGCAGCATCAGTTCGGCGAGTGCTCGCCACCAGTCCCTCATGCCGCCACTGTGCGCCCGGACACCGGTCTCCGAACAGGCCTGTGGACAACCGGCCTGTGGACAACCGGAGGGGTGAGGACGACCCCGCGCCCGCACCCCTGTGGACAACTTCCGGCCCCGTCGCTCAGCCGGGATATACCGGACTCATGGCCTTGGTGACGATCTGCTTCCACTGCGCCCCGGACGGCAACCGGACCAGCCCGTCGGTCCCGGAGTACACCGTCAGCGGCGACTCCTCGTCCTCCGACGCGGCGATCTCCCGCACGCCGGAGAGCGCGGCCGGCGCCATACCGACGACCGCCGAACCGTCGACGCGCACGTACCGCATCTGCTGCACGCCGCCCTGTTCGCGTCCGGCGACGACCAGCCGGCCGGCGCCCGCCCAGGACATGGCGGTGACGTCCTGGAAGCGGGGCGCGACGGCACGCGGGTCGAGCACCGACACGACCGGCCGGTCCTGGGTGCCGCCGCGCTCGATACGCCCGACCCACAACGACCGCTTGTTCCCCTTGGCGACGACCAGCGCGATCCGCACGCCGTCGCCGGCCACCCGGACCTCCTCGATCCGGCCGTCGAGCTGCGGGACCCCCACCTCCACGGGCTTGCCCTTCCCGCCCGGCAGCATCAGCAGCCGCGGCGCGTCCGGGTCGCGGTCGGCGATCCAAAGGTCACCGCGCGCGTCCCAGCTCGGCGCCGTCAGCCGGTCGCTCTCCGACGCGCCCGCGCTCTTCAGCACGGGCTCGCCGACGCCTTCGCCGACGCCTTCACCGTCCGCCGTCAGCGGTCCGACGTACAGCCGGCTGCCGTCCAGGTGGACCCCGGCGGCGTTGTGCTCGTTGCGGGAGACGGCCACCGACCGCAGCGGCGTCTTCCCCTCGCCCAACGCCCCCGGCACCGGTTCGACGCCCGCCGCCTCGGCCCGCGCGGCGTCCTCGGCGGCGGCGTCGTCCTCGTCGGGCGAGGCGGAGGCTCCGGCGTCCTGGCCGTCGCCGGCCTCGCCCCCGCCGGGCCCGTCGGGCCCGGCGTCCTCGTCGGCCGGTTCGTCCTTCTCCGCCTTGAGCTCCGGCACGGGCTGGTACTCGGCGGGGATACGCACCAGGCGGTGCTTTCCGTCGACGAAGTACAGGTAGTCCGGCTGATGGGTCCTGCCGTACGGCGCGTACAGCTCGGCGCGCTGCTCGTCGACCCCGCACAGCCGCTGCCCGCCCGACGTCAGCTCCAGCGACTTCACGCCGGTGGGGGTGTAGTCCTGGAGGGTCAGCAGCATCTGCGCCGCCATCTCCTCGCAGCCGCTGTGGGACGCCCGCCCGGCGTCCTTGTCGAGGGGGACGGTCAGCCGCCCCTCGTCGTCCGGCGTCAGCGAGCGCACGCCCTGCCTCAGCCCGGTCCCGGCGGGAAACGCGGTGCGCACGGCCGGCGCCAGCCAGTCGGTGGGCCCGGCCAGCAGCGAGCGCACGATCCCGGTCAGCGGGTCCACCTTGCGCACGTACACCGGATCGGCCACGGCGGCGGGACGGCCGCCTCCGCCCTCGGTACCAGCCGGGAAGTAGTACCGGTTGACCGAGGTGTAGTTGCGGGCGAAGTCGGACTGGCCCATGACGACGCCCCCGGGCACCTGGTCGATGCGCCACTCCCGGCTCTCGGCGTCCCGGCGGAGAGTGACGACCTCCTGGTACTCGCCGTCGGCCTGCCGGAACGCCTGCTGGGAGTCCACGAGCGCCACCCGGGTGCCGGCCAGCGTGTAGTTGAGCTCGTCGGAGTTCTCCCGCGGGCCGGGCAGACCGGGCAGCGGGGTCGGCCCGTTGGCCAGGACGGTGATCGACCGCTCCGGCCGCCAGGTCCGGGCGGTGCGCGGCGTCAGGTACTTCCGCGCCGTCTGGTACTGCCGGTCGTCGCTGGTCAGCGCCTCCAGGAAGCCCTCCACGATCTGCTCGGGCGTGGCCCCCGGACGCGGGGGCACGGCAAAGACACGGACCTGCGTGTCCTGCCGCGGCGTGGACTCCACGTCCTGCAGGTGCCCGCCGTCCGGCATCGAGGCGCACCCGGCGAGCAGCACCACCCCGCACGCCGCGGCCACGGCGGTCCGCCCCCCGCGACGGCGGCCCTTCCCCACGTTCTCAGCCCCCACGAGTCGCCTCTTCCTGCTCCGCCGCCGAGTCCGGCCGGGCCTGCGGCCTCCGCGGTCCCGCCGTGTCCGTACCGCCGTCCGCCCGGCCCCCGGAGAAGCCACCGGCCGGTCCGCCGGCGGAGGCCCCGGCGGAACCACCGGCCGGTCCACCTGCGGAGCCACCGAAAGAGCCACCGGCGGAGCCGCCGGAGCCCCCGGCGGAGCCGCCGGAGCCCCCGGCGGAGCCACCGGCGAACCCGCCTCCGGAAGCGCCTCCCGCACCGGCACCGGGCTCCCCTCCGGCCTCGCCGTCGCCCGGCCTCCCGCCCACCGGCCGGTCCCCGGTCGGCTGGACGGGGACCGACGGGCGGGACACCACCCGCGCGCTGCTGCCGGGCAGGGCGGCCGGATCGGCCACCGGGCCGTGCTGCCGCACCACGGACGCCCCCCGCGGCGGCAGCCGGTCCCCGGCCGGCTGGACGGGCACCCCCGCACCGCCGCCGGCACCGGCCGACGCCGACGCCGCACCGGCCGCGTCCACGGCCTGCCGGGCCCGCGCCGTCTCACGGGCGCGGCGGGACTGCCGCGAGTCGCGCGGCTCCAGCGGTATCGGCGAACCCCGCAGCGGCTCGTCCGCGGTGCGCGGCAGCGTCAGACGGAACTGCGAACCGCCGCCGGGCTCGCCCCAGGCCTGCAGCCAGCCGCCGTGCAGCCGGGCGTCCTCCAGAGCTATCGACAGGCCCAGACCGGTGCCTCCGGTGGTCCTGGCCCGCGCCGGGTCGGCCCGCCAGAACCGGCTGAACACCCGGGTCGCCTCGCCCGGCTTCAGCCCCACGCCGTAGTCGCGCACCGCGACGGCGACCGCGCCGCCCGCCGCGGCCAGCCGCACCACCACGTCCTTGCCCTCGCCGTGCTCCACCGCGTTGACGACCAGGTTCCGCAGCACCCGCTCCACCCGCCGCGCGTCGACCTCGGCGACGACCGGCTGCCGGTCCCCGACCACCCGTATCCGGGTGCCCTTGCGTTCGGCGAGCGGCGCCGCGCCGCCCACCACACGCCGCACCACGTCCCGCAGGTCGGTCGGCTCCGCCTCCAGCGCGGCCGCGCCCGCGTCGAACCGGCTGATCTCCAGCAGGTCAGCCAGCAACGACTCGAACCGGTCGAGCTGATCGGCGAGGAGTTCCGCGGACCGCGCGGTCATCGGGTCGAAGTCCGCCCGCGCCTCGTGGATGACGTCCGCCGCCATCCGCACGGTGGTCAGCGGGGTGCGCAGCTCGTGCGAGACGTCGGAGACGAACCGCCGCTGCATCCGCGACAGGTCCTCGAGCTGCTGGATCTTCAGCTGGAGGTTCTGCGCCATCTTGTTGAAGGCCTCGCCGAGCCGCGCGATGTCGTCCTCGCCGGTGACCTTCATCCGCTCTTGCAGCCGCCCGGCCGACAGCCGCTCGGCGACCCCGGCGGCCATCCGCACCGGCGTGACCACCTGACGCACCACCAGCCAGGCGATGGCGCCGAGCAGTCCCACCACGAACACCCCGGCGGTCGCCAGCGAGACCTTCACCAGGCTCAGCGACTTCTCCTCCTGGGTGAGCGGGAAGAGGAAGTACAGCTGGTACGGCTCGCCGTCCGGGTCGTTGATCTGCTTGCCGATGACCAGCGCGGGCTGGGAGTCCCCCGCCTCGTAGACCACCCGCGTGTAGCTCTGCGCGGCCTGCGGGCTGCTCTCCAGACGCTCCCGCAGGCCCTTGGGTATGGAGGCGTCGGGGTCGACGGTCCCGGAGGACCGCGGACTCGCGAACGCGTCGGCGACCGGCAGCGTGACCACGTCGAACGCGCCCTGACCGCCGCTGGACAGCGAGTCGACCAGGTTGCTGTTCCACTCGATGGGGCTCGGGGAGACCGTCTCCCCCTCGCCCGCGGCCTCCGCCGCCCCGGCGCCGGACGCCAGGCCGGCCACCTCGTCGGCACGCTGCTTGGCCGCGGCGAAACCGCCCACGGCCTGGCTCTGCGCCGCGTTCACCTTGGCTTCCAGCAGGCCGTTGCGGACCTGCCCGATCACCACGAAACCCAGGACCAGCACCACGCCCAGCGACATGAGCAGCGTGGTGACGATGACCTTCAGCTGGATGTTGCGCCGCCACAGCCGTATGACCGGAAGCAGCGGCCTCCGCACCCAGCGCAGCACGAGCCTCAGGACCGGACTGCCCTGGACGCCGCCCTGGAGCAGTCCGCCCGCGAGCAGAGCCTTCGGCATGTCAGCTGGGTCCGGCCTTGTAGCCGACACCACGCACGGTCACCACGATCTCCGGGTGCTCCGGGTCCTTCTCGACCTTGGACCGCAGCCGCTGCACGTGCACGTTGACCAGGCGCGTGTCGGCGGCGTGCCGGTACCCCCACACCTGCTCCAGCAGCACCTCACGGGTGAACACCTGCCACGGCTTGCGCGCCAGCGCCACCAGCAGGTCGAACTCCAGCGGCGTCAGCGCGATCGCCTGACCGTCCCGCTTGACCGAATGCCCGGCCACGTCGATCACCAGGTCGCCGATGGTCAGCTGCTCCGGAGCGGGCTCCTCCGACCTCCGCAGCCGCGCCCGGATACGGGCCACCAGCTCCTTCGGCTTGAACGGCTTGACCACGTAGTCGTCGGCCCCGGACTCCAGGCCCACCACCACGTCGACGGTGTCGCTCTTCGCGGTCAGCATCACGATCGGCACGCCCGACTCGGCCCGGATCTGGCGGCAGACCTCGATGCCGTCCCGGCCGGGCAGCATCAGATCCAGCAGCACCAGATCGGGCTTCGCCTCCCGGAAAGCGGCCAGCGCCTTGTCGCCGTCGGCCACGAACGCAGGCTCGAAGCCTTCCCCTCGCAGCACGATTCCGAGCATCTCGGCCAGTGCGGTGTCGTCATCGACGACAAGGACTCGTCCCTTCATAAACCACATCATCCCATTCCGATAACGGTGACCGGGACGCTTGGTGAGCGAGGTCACGTGTGTCGGTCCCCCGGAGCGGGCACCCGCGCCCTCCGCGAGCGGCTCCGGGACCGTGCGCGCCCGGTGTACCGGGGCGCCTCGCGGGACCCTACGCCCGGCCCTCCAGCCTGGCGACCCCCTCCGCCGTCACCGGCGACAGCACCCCCCGCTCCGTCACCAGCGCGGTCACCAGCTCCGGCGGCGTCACGTCGAACGCCGGGTTGTACGCCTGCGTGCCGAGCGGCGCGACCACCGCGCCCCCGATCTCCGTCACCTCACGGCCGGCCCGCTGCTCCACCTCGATCGACGCCCCGTCCGGCGTGCCCACGTCCACCGTCGTCCACGGCGCCACCACCACGAACGGCACGTGGTGGTACCGCGCCAGCACCGCCAGCGGGTACGTCCCCACCTTGTTGGCGACCGACCCGTCCGCCGCGATCCGGTCCGCGCCCACCACCACGGCGTCCACCTCCCCGGCCGCGAACAGCGAACCCGCCGCGTCGTCGGCGAGCAGCGTGTACGCCATCCGCTGCCGCGCCGCCTCCCAGGCGGTCAGCCGCGCCCCCTGCAGCAGCGGCCGGGTCTCGTCCACCCACAGCCGCCGCAGCCGCCCCACCCGGTGCGCGGCCAGCGCCACCGCGAAGGCCGTCCCCTCACCGCCCGACACCAGCTCCCCGGTGTTGCAGTGGGTCAGGATCCGGTGCCCGCCACCCGGCCGCCACTCGTCCAGCAGCGCCAGCCCGCGCTCCGCCATCACCGCCGACGCCTCCGCGTCCTCCCGGTGCAGCGCCCGCGCCGCCCCCAGTGCGGCCGCCGCCGCGTCGCCGCCCGCCGCCAGAGCCGCGTCGTACGCCTCCTTGGCCCGCCGCACCCCCGTCTCCAGGTTCGCCGCGGTGGGCCGCGCCCCCGCCAGCGCCGCCGCCGCCTGCTCCACGTCGAACCCGCGGGCCGCGGCCAGCGCCACCCCGTACGCCCCCGCGATCCCCAGCAGCGGCGCCCCCCGCACGGCCAGCGAACGGATCGCGCCGACCAGCGCGGACGCGTCCGTGCAGACCAGCTCCGACTCCTCGGCCGGCAGCCGGGTCTGGTCGAGGAGCACCAGAACCGGCCCCTCCGGAGGTTCCTCCCAGCGCAGCGCCGGGATCATGGGTATGCCGTCGGTCCGTCCACCGTCGTCGGGTCGCGCGCCGTGATCAGCCATGCCGTCAGTCTTCCCCGGTTTCGGCCCGGCAAGAAGGCCTTCCCGTCCACGCACCGGTCCTGTCTCGGTCCCGTCTCGGTCCTCCCCGGCCCACCCGTGCTCCGCCGTGCACATGGCACGATGACCTGACCTGCGCCGTGACCCGCGGGCAGCACCCTGAAGGAGCGACGATGAATGACTCTCCGGGCTGGACCTCGCCCGGATCGTCTCCGGCCGACGACCCCAGCGGCGGCCGGCCGGGCGGCCAGTGGTCCAAGGAACAGCCCCCGCCCGCCGTCCCGCCCCAGCCCGCCCCCGGCGGCCCCCACCAGGACGGCCGGCACCAGGGCGGCGGCCAGTACCCAGGCGGTCAGCAGCAGGGCGGCCAGTACCCCGGCGGGCAGTACCAGGGCGCACCGCAGCCCGGCGTCCCCCCGCAGGGCGGACCCTACGGCGGCGGCCCGTACGGCGGCGGCTCCTACGGCCCGCCCGGCGCACCCTGGGGACCCCCGCCCGCGCCCAAGCCCGGCGTGATCCCGCTCCGCCCCCTGGGCCTCGGCGAGATCCTCGACGGCGCGGTCACCACCATGCGCACCTACTGGCGGCCGGTCCTCGGCATCTCCCTCGTCGTCGCCGTGGTCACCCAGGGTCTGTCCCTGCTGACCACCCTCTTCCTCCTCGACGAGATCAGCACCACCCTCACCGCGGACCCGGCCACGCTCGACGGCGACGACATCGCCTCGCTGATGGGCCAGACCCTCATCGCCTACTGCGCGCTGCTCCTGGTGAACCTCCTCGGCACCACCGCGGCCACCGCCCTGCTCACCCCGGTGACCAGCCAGGCCGTCCTCGGCCGGCCGGCGACCGTACGGCACGCCTGGGAGAACGCCAGGCCCCAGATCTGGCGCATGCTCGGTCTCACCGCGCTGATCCCGCTGATCCTGCTCGCGGTGCTCGCCGTCTGCCTGCTCCCCGGCATCCTGGTCGGCTTCGGCGGCTCCGCCGCCGGCGGCGTCGGACTGATCTTCCTCGGCTCGCTGGCCGCCCTGCCCCTGGTCACCTGGCTCAACTTCCGCTGGTGCCTGGCCCCGCCCGCCCTGATGCTCGAACGGCAGCCCATCCGCCAGGCCATGGCCCGCTCCACCGCCCTGGTGAAGGACTCCTGGTGGCGGATCTTCGGCATCATGCTGCTCACCGCCGTCATCACCGGCGTCGTCTCCTTCATCCTGGCCATCCCGTTCGAGATCCTCGGCCTGAGCCTCGACGGCCTCTCGGCCGGCGCCTTCTTCGGCAGCGACCCGACGGACTACGGCACCATGTACTACCTGTTCGTCGGCATCGGCGGCATGATCGCCCAGACGATCACCCTGCCCGTCAGCGCGGGCGTGGCCGTGCTGCTCTACATCGACCGCCGCATCCGCCGCGAGGCCCTCGACCTCGAGCTCGCCCGCTCCGCCGGCGTCGCGCCGGGCACGGGGAGCTGATGGGGTGAGCTGGGCGGGGGGAATCCCGGCCGCGTTCCTCGCGGCCGCGCACACCACGTCCGCCGACGGTGAACCTCCGGTCACCCTCCCGCGCGACCCCGCGCGGGAGGAGGCCGAGAGGGAACTGTCGAAGGGCGTCTACCACCAGGACGACCCGGGGCTGCTGGCACGCGCCCTGAAGTGGATCTGGGACGGCATCTCCGACATCCTCGACCGGGCGGCCTCCGTGGCCCCCGGCGGCAACACGGGCCTGTGGATCATCCTCAGCTGCGTCCTGCTGGTGCTGGGCCTGCTGGTCGCCCGCTTCGGTCTCCCGGCCCGCAGGTCACGACCGTCCCAGGACGAGGCGCTCTTCGCCGACGGCCCGCGCAGCGCCGCCGAACACCGGCGGGCCGCCGAGGAGGCCGCCGCCCGCGGCGACTGGTCCCGAGCCGTCCAGGAACGGACCCGAGCCCTCTTCCGCGCCCTCGAGGAACGCGCCCTCCTCGACTCCCGCCCCGGCCGCACCGCCGACGAGGCGGCCGCCGAGGCCGGCCGGGTCCTCCCCGCCCACACCGCGGGCCTGCGCACCGCGGCCCACGACTTCGACGACGTCACCTACGGCGGCCGCACCGCCGTGGAGGACACCTACCGGCGCACCACCCGCCTCGACGAGGACCTGCGCAAGGCCAAACCGCTGCTCACCGACGACGCCGCACCGGCCGCCGACGACTGGACCAGCCCGGGAGCCGCCGTATGACCCCCACCCCCGGCACCACCACCGCCGCGACGGCCGCCACCGACAGCACCCCCGCCGGCGGCACCTCCACGGCGAGCGTCTCGACGGTGAGCACCTCCACCGCGCCCACCGCGCGCCAGCTGTGGACCCGCGGCCGCGGCATCCTGCTCGCCCTGGTCGTCCTCCTGGTCGCCGGCATCGCGGTGGCCGCCTCCCGCTCGTCGGACCACGGCCCCCTCGACCCCCGCTCGCCCCGCCCCAGCGGCGCCCGCGCCGTCGCCGAGATACTCCGCGGCCACGGCGTCGACACCCGGGTCGTCACCACCCTCGCCCAGGCCACCGCCGCGGCCGGGCCGGACACCTCCCTCCTGGTCGCCGTGCCCGACCTGCTCACCCCGAGCCAGCAGACCAGGCTGCGCGAGGCCGTCGACGGCTCCGGCGCCCGCCTGGTGCTGGTCGCCCCCGACGTCTCCACCGAGACCCTGGCGCCCCAGGTCACCGCCGACCCCACCCCCGCCTTCGACGAGACCGCGGCCCCGTCCTGCTCCTTCCCGCCCGCCGAGCGGGCCGGGACCGCCGAGACCACGGACATCCGCTACAAGGTCACCGCCCCGGACGCCGACGCCTGCTACCTCAGCGACGGCCTCCCCACCCTGGTCCGCCTCCCCGGCGACACCACCACCGGCCCCGGCGGCGACACGCTGGTCCTCGGCTCACCGGTCTTCCTCACCAACGACCGCCTCGACGAGCACGGCAACGCCTCCCTCGCCCTGAACGTCCTCGGCGCCCACCCCGACCTCGTCTGGTACATCCCCTCCCTCGCCGACGCCTCGGCCGCGGCCGGCGAGGAACAGCGGGGACTGTTCGACCTGATGCCGTCCGGCTGGCTCTGGGGCGCCCTGCAGCTCTTCCTCGCCGCCGTCGTCGCCGCCTTCTGGCGCGGACGCCGCTTCGGCCCGCTGGTCGCCGAACGCCTCCCCGTGGTCGTCCGCGCCTCCGAGACGACCGAGGGCCGCGCCCGCCTCTACCACGCGGCGAGGGCCCGCGACCGTGCGGCTGAGGCCCTGCGCACGGCGACCCGCCTGCGCCTGGCTCCGCTGACCGGCGTCCCCGCCGCCCGGGCCCACACCGCGGAGGCCCTGCTGCCCGCGGTGACCGCCCACATCGGCGACCCGGTCCGGGCCGCCGCGGTCCAGGACCTCCTCTTCGGCCCGCCGCCCGGCGACGACGCGGCCCTCGTCTCCCTCGCCGACCGACTCGACGCCCTCGAAAGAGAGGTAAGCCGTCCATGACGGACCCGACCGCTGACATCACCCCCGGCTCCTGGACGCAGAAGCCCGACGCCGGAACCACCGGGACCTCCGGCGACCCGCGGGCCGCCCTGGAGAGCCTGCGGGCAGAGATCGGCAAGGCCGTCGTCGGCCAGGACCCGGCCGTCACCGGCCTGGTCGTCGCCCTGCTCTGCCGCGGCCACGTCCTCCTCGAGGGCGTCCCCGGAGTCGCCAAGACCCTCCTGGTCCGCTCCCTGGCGGCCTCCCTGCGCCTGGACACCAAGCGCGTCCAGTTCACCCCCGACCTGATGCCCGCCGACGTCACCGGCTCGCTGGTCTACGACACCCGCAACGCCGAGTTCTCCTTCCAGCCGGGCCCGGTCTTCACCAACCTGCTGCTCGCCGACGAGATCAACCGCACCCCTCCAAAGACCCAGTCCTCCCTGCTGGAGGCCATGGAGGAACGCCAGGTCACCGTCGACGGCACCCCGCGCCCCCTGCCCGAACCGTTCCTGGTCGCCGCGACCCAGAACCCCGTCGAGTACGAGGGCACCTACCCGCTGCCGGAGGCCCAGCTCGACCGCTTCCTCCTCAAGCTCACGGTGCCGCTGCCGTCACGTCAGGACGAGATCTCCGTCCTCACCCGGCACGCCGCCGGCTTCGACCCCCGCGACCTGTCCGCCGCCGGCCTCCACCCGGTGGCCACCGCCGCCGACCTGGAAGCCGCCCGCACGACCGTCGCGAAGACCACCGTCTCGCCCGACATAGCCGCCTACGTCGTCGACATCTGCCGCGCCACCCGCGAGTCGCCCTCCCTGGCCCTCGGCGTCTCCCCGCGCGGCGCGACCGCCCTGCTCTCCACCGCACGCGCCTGGGCCTGGCTCACCGGCCGCGACTACGTCATCCCCGACGACGTGAAGGCCCTGGCCCTGCCCACCCTGCGCCACCGGGTCAAGCTGCGGCCGGAGGCCGAGATGGAGGGGGTAACCGCCGACTCCGTCATCACCGCCGTCCTCGCCCAGGTCCCGGTGCCGCGCTGATGGGCTTCACCGGACGGGCCGCTCTCCTGGCGGCCATCGGCTCGCTCCCGGTCGGTCTGCTGGAGCCCAGCTGGACCGGCGTCCTCGCCGTGAACGGCACCCTGGCGGCGGCCTGCGCCTGCGACTTCGCGCTGGCCGCCCCCGTCCGGCGACTGCGCCTCAGCCGCTCCGGCGACACCTCGGTACGCCTGGGCGACACCGCCGAGGTCACCCTCACCGTCACCAACCCGTCCGGCCGCCCGCTCCGCGGCCGCCTCCGGGACGCCTGGGCGCCCAGCAGCTGGCCTGCGGGCGCCGAGTCCGCCGCGTCCCGCCACGTCGTCGACGTGCCCGCCGGGGAACGCCGCCGGGTCACCACCCGCCTGCGCCCCACCCGCCGCGGTGACCGCACCCCGGACCGGGTGACGGTCCGCTCCTACGGGCCGCTGGGCCTCTTCACCCGCCAGAGCAGTCACCACGTGCCGTGGACGGTGCGGGTACTGCCGCCGTTCCACAGCCGCAAGCACCTGCCGTCGAAACTGGCCCGCCTGCGCGAGCTCGACGGCCGCACCAGCCTCCTCACCCGCGGGGAGGGCACCGAGTTCGACAGCCTGCGCGAGTACGTTCCCGGCGACGACACCCGCTCCATCGACTGGCGGGCCACCGCACGCCGCCAGACCGTGGCCCTCCGCACCTGGCGCCCCGAACGTGACCGTCACGTCCACCTCGTCCTCGACACCGGACGCACCTCCGCGGGCCGCGTCGGCGACGCCCCCCGGCTGGACTCCTCCATGGACGCGGCCCTCCTCCTGGCCGCGCTGGCCACCAAGGCCGGCGACCGGGTCGGCTTCCTCGCCTACGACCGCCGCGTGCGCGCGCGCGTCCACTCCTCCTCGGCGGACGACCTGCTCGCCGCCGTGGTCACGGCCATGGCCAACCTGGAACCCGAGCTGGTGGAGACCGATGCGCGGGGCCTGGCCACCGCCGCCCTCTCGGCGGCACCCCGACGGGCCCTCATCGTCCTCCTCACGGGCCTGGACCGGGCCGCCGTGGAAGAAGGCCTGCTGCCCGTACTGGGCCGCCTCACCCAGCAGCACACCCTGCTGGTCGCCTCCGTCTCCGACCCGTACGTCGCCGAGATGGCGAAGAGCCGCGGCACCCCGGAAGCCGTCTACGACGCCGCTTCCGCCGCCCAGACGCAGGAGGAACGCCACCGTGTCGCGGAACAACTCCGCCGCCACGGCGTCACCGTCGTCGACGCCCCACCCGAGGAACTCGCCCCGGCCCTGGCTGACGCCTACCTCGCCCTGAAAGCAGCGGGCCGGCTCTGACCGGCACGGCAAAAAAGAAGGGGGGTGCCCGCCACGGGCACCCCCCTTCTTCTTCTGTCATCTCCACCCCAGAAAGCCCCGGAAATGCAGAAAGCCCCCGCACCAAAGGTGCGGGGGCTTTCCCAATATTTGTTCGGCGGCGTCCTACTCTCCCACAGGGTCCCCCCTGCAGTACCATCGGC
>NZ_JBSFVZ010000036.1:0-59960 GCF_053592575.1 Streptomyces sp. NPDC002640
ACCCGCTACGACAAACGCGCCCGGCACTACGAAGCCATGGTCACCATCGCCTGCCTACGACTCTGGCTCCCCTGACTTTGCGGACACGACCTAGGGCCTGTCCGGCGACCCGACCCGCTTCAGGCGTGTGGCCTCAGCCCGCGCGGTACGCGGTCCAGGCCTGCTGCATCCGGGTCACCTGACCGCTGGTGAACTGGTACATGCAGGAGTCGTACGTGTAGTCCATGAAGTTGTGGATGGGGTCGGCGCCCGCGGACTTGGTGCAGGTGTCACGGCCGGTCGGGCACTCGTACGCCGGGCTGGCCTCGGCGGGGGTGTCGGAGACGTAGTCGCCGTTGCCGTTGCAGCCGCCCTGGAAGGTGTGGTAGAGGCCCAGCCAGTGGCCGACCTCGTGGGTGGCGGTGTCGCCCTGGTTGTAGTTGGCGGCGGTGCCGCCGGGCAGCGACTCGTCCAGCAGGACCACGCCGTCCATGGAGGTGACGTTGGAGGTCGGGAAGGTCGCCCAGCCGAGCAGCCCGCCGCTGAGGTTCGCGGTGTAGACGTTCAGGGCGTTGGCGCCGCCCTTGCGCAGGGCGGTCTTCATGGCCTTCTCGGCGGAGGAGCCGGAGGCCAGGTTGTACCAGGAGGCGTTGTTCGTGTAGTCCACGGACGCCAGCTGGAACTGGAAGCCGGTGGCGACGTTGCCCGTGCCCTGGCCGGCGTAGGCGTTGTTCAGGACGCTGATCTGGCTGTTGATCTCGGCCGAGGTCAGGTTGCCCTTGGTGCCGTCGGTGATGACGTGGAAGTACACCGGGATGGTGGCGGAGACCGCGGCCGCGGACGGGGCGACGCGCTTCTCGGCGAGCCTCTTCTCGAGGTCGGCCTGCATGGCCTTGGCCTTCGCGGCGGTCACCGTGTTGGGGTCGACGGCGCCGTGGTCGTGCTCGTGCTCGTGGCCCTTGCCCACACGGGCCGCGGAGCCCGCGGTGTCCTCGCACTCGTCGGCGACGGAGACCTTGGCGGCGGGGGCGGCGGCCAGCGTGGCGGGGGCGGAGACCGGGGTCAGGACCAGGGCTCCGGCCACGGCGGCTGCGCCGATCAGGCGCCGGCGCAGCTGAGGGGATATCCGGGCGAAGGCACGCATGTGAGCTCCTTGCTCGAGCGGGGCGGACGGGCGCGCAGGGATCTCCCTGGCCGTCGCCCGGACATTACGTGGACATGCCCAAAGCTCAGGAGTACTGATCCGGCCTCTTCGGACGGGGAGCAGACCGGGGCAATCGGGGTCGCGCCGCGCCGCCGTCCCGTCGCGAGGGGGACGGCGGCGCGGCGCGGAGCGGGCGGGGAGAGCCGGAGTGTCCGGATTCGGTCGGTGCCGAAACGCCGGGCGAAGTCCTCCGTCACCTGCCCTTTACACGCGGAACGGTCCGGTCGGATGGCTGAGAAGTGCCCCTGGCGTTGACGCGCGTTGCGTGCTGAGTCGAGCGCCGGACGGGGCCTAGACCGGGTCGTAGGTCCGCTCGGTCTTCTGCGTGCCGCTGAGGGTCCGGTAGGAGCGGACCCAGTGCGCGGTGGCGGCCGGGTCGGTGCGGTCCGAGATCCGGTAGTAGTCCATCTGCGCCCGCTGGGGCGTCACCGAGAACACGCCGTACCCGTGCTGGTCGGTGTCGACGAACTTGATGTGCCGGTTCAGGGTCCTGATCACCGGGTCGGCGACCGAGGTGATGGCGCCCTCGGACACCCCGACGTAGTCGTCGAGGTTGTCCGAGGTCACCGAGGTGACCACGAACTCGGTGGCCGCGGAGGCGGTCAGCGGGTAGGTGGTGGCGTTCACCGGGACGTCGGTGGCGAACGCCATGTGCACGTCGCCGGTCAGGAACACCGTGTTGCGGATGGAGTTGGACCGCAGGTGGGAGATGAGCTCCTTGCGGTCGTCGGTGTACCCGTCCCACTGGTCGACGCTGATCGCCAGGTCCGGCAGGCCGAGCAGCTCACCCAGCGGCTCGCGCACGAACTCGGGGAGCTGGGCCACCGAGAACGGCGCGATCATCACGGAGTTGCCGACCAGCCGCCAGGTGGTGTCCGAGGAGGAGAGGCCGGATTTCAGCCAGTCCATCTGGGCACGTCCGGTGATGGTGCGGTCCGGGTCGTCCACCGCGCCGCCCGCCGAGGACACCTGCTGGGAGCGGAAGCTGCGCAGGTCCAGCAGCGAGAGGTCGGCCAGCCGGCCGAAGCGGAGCCGGCGGTAGGTGGTGCCGGCGATGGCCGGGCGCACCGGCATCCACTCGAAGTAGGCCTGCTTGGCGGCCGCCTGACGCGCCGCCCAGGCGCCCTCGGCGCCCTCCGTGTGGTTCTCCGCGCCGCCCGACCAGGCGTCGTTGGCCACCTCGTGGTCGTCCCAGATGGCGACGCAGGGGGCGGCGGCGTGCAGCGCCTGCAGGTCCTGGTCGGTCTTGTACCGGGCGTGCCGCATCCGGTAGTCGGCGAGGGTGAGGATCTCGTGCTCGGGCTGGTAGGTGCGGACCACGCCGCCGTAGGCGTAACCGCCGCTGGCGTACTCGTAGATGTAGTCGCCCAGGTGGAGCCAGGCGTCCAGGTCGCCGCGGGCCGCGAGGTGCCGGTACGGAGAGAAGTAGCCGGCCTCGTAGTTGGCGCAGGACACCACGCCGAAGCGCAGCCCGTCCACCGAGGCGTCGGCGGCGGGCGCGGTGCGGGTGCGGCCGACGGGGGAGTGGACGCCGCCGGCGGTGAAGCGGAAGTAGTAGTCGGTGGCCGGGCGCAGGCCGCGGACGTCGGCCTTCACCGTGTGGTCGGTGGCTGCCCGCGCGGTGATGGTGCCGCGGGACACGACGGACGACAGGGAGCGGTCGGTGGCGACGACCCACTCGACCGGGGTGTCGGGCCCGGCGCCGGAGCCCGGGGTGGCCTCGGGGACGGGGGTGACCCGGGTCCACAGCAGGATGCCGTCGGGGAGCGGGTCGCCGGAGGCCACGCCGTGCAGGAAGGCGGGGGCGGCTGCGGCAGCCGCCCGGGCCGGGAGCGCGGTGGCCAGCGGGGCGGCCAGCGCCGCGCCGGCCGCGGCGGCCTTGACCACCGTACGGCGGCTGGGGGCGGGTGCGGTGGCGGTGGCGGAGGCGTCGGAGTGCGGTCTCGGTCGGCTCATGGGCCGGAGGCTACTGACGCGTACATGCAAGAGCGAGCGAACTCACAAGAGTTCGCCCGCTCTTCGGCCGTTATTCGGCCACCGGCCGGGGGCCGGGCCGGCTCAGCCCTTCAGGGCCTTGTCGATGGCCGCCTCGAACTCCTCCACCGTCATCGGGGCGTTCTGGCCGCCGCTGTCGGTGACGACCTTGCCGTCCATGACCAGGGAGGGAGTGCCGCCGAAGCCGTACTTCTCGCCGTCGGCGTCGAACTTCTTGTCCATCTCCAGGGCCCACTTGTCGAAGGTGCCGTCCTTGACGTCCTTCTCGAAGTCCTTGTTGCCCTTGAGGGAGTCCACCGAGTTGGCGATCTTGATCAGGTACGCGTCGTCGGCCAGCTTGTCGGCGGACTCCTCCGGGTGGAACTCCGCGGAGTACAGCGCGGCCTTGTAGTCCAGGAACGCCTCGGGGCTGACGTCCAGGGCGGCGCCGAGGGCGCTCAGGGCGTTCTTGGAGCCCTCGCCGGAGAGGTTGTCGTCCAGGAAGCTGGCGCCGACGAACTGGAGCTTGTAGCTGCCGTCCTCCATGCCCTTGCGGACCGTCTCGCCGACGGACTGCTCGAAGGCGGCACAGACCGGGCAGCGCGGGTCCTCGTAGAGGGCCAGGGTCTTCTCGCCGCCCTCGCCGATGACCACGTCGAGGCCGTTCTTGCCGCTGGTGTTGGCCGGGGCCACCAGCTTGGCGTCCTTGGCGGCCTCCCAGGCGGAGGGCTTGTTGGCCTGCACGATGCCGTAGGCGGCACCGCCGGCTATCGCGAGGCCGGCCACGACGGACACGGCCACGACCATCTGGCGCTTGACCTTGGCGCGCTTGGCCTCACGCTCGCGCTCCTGGCGCAGCCGCTCGCGAGCGGCGGACTTGGCGGCCTGGGAGTTGCGCTGGCTCATGGGGTTCTCCAGGGAAAAAGTCGAGAAAGGCTGGGTGGGATCACGGGGGCACGCGCGCAGGCACGCCGGCGGGGCGTCACGCGCGCGGGACGCGGAGGGCCGGAACCCGGGCCGGGCCGCGGGGGACCGGTCAGGCGGCGGCGAGGCGGGCCGGCGGCCCGCGCAGCCCCAGGGAGCGCACCAGGTACCGCATCCGCGGCGCGACGGCCGCGGGCGCACCGGCGGTGATCCGCGGGGCGGGGACGGCGCGCGGGGCGACGGTGGCGAACGCCACCAGCAGCGGGCGGAACGTCGTCGCGGCGACGGCGCGCAGCACCTGGGCCAGCGCGCGCTCGCCGCGGCTGAGCCAGGCGGCGGCCAGCAGCCCCACCCCGACGTGGCAGGCGAGCAGCGCCCAGGCCGTGCCCGGGCCGCTCTCGGCGAGCAGCGCGGCGGCGCCCTCGGGGGCGGCGGCCGGCGCCAGGGGGGTGCCCACCGGAGCGCCCCGGCAGAGCAGGTCGAGGCCCACCGAGTGCAGCGGGCCGGCGACCGGACCCCCGGCCGCGCCGTAACAGGCGTGCTGGCCGGTGGTGAAGATCGTGTCGGCGGCGAGTTCCAGCGGGACCAGCAGCGCCGCGATCGGGCCGAAGCGGCGCTCCCGTCCGGCCAGGGCGTAGGCCGCGAGGAAGACGGCGGCGGCGACCGCCGCCACCGTGGACAGCGGGAGCGGCGCGCCCGAGAGCAGCACGTGGGACGCGGTGCCTACGGTCACGGCCAGCGCCGTGAACAGCACCGCGCGTGCGGCTCTGAGGGGGGTCCCGGACATGTCCATCTCGCGGAAAGTCTGGCATGCCGGAGGTTAAAGGACTGGTAAAAGGTGACGGCTGCCACCCGGTGGGGCCGGGAAGGTTCCCGATGCCCCGGCTTGTCGGCGGCGGGGCATAGACTTCGAGACCGACGACCGGACCACGCGCACCCCCCGACCCGTGCTCCCCAGGAGGCCCCACCCGTGTCGAAGCCGCCCTTCACGCACCTGCACGTCCACACCCAGTACTCGCTGCTGGACGGTGCCGCGCGGCTCAAGGACATGTTCCAGGCCTGCCAGGACATGGGGATGACCCACATCGCGATGTCCGACCACGGCAACCTGCACGGGGCGTACGACTTCTTCCACACCGCGAAGAAGGCCGGGGTCACGCCGATCATCGGCATCGAGGCCTACGTCGCGCCCGAGTCGCGGCGCAACAAGCGCAAGATCCAGTGGGGCCAGCCGCACCAGAAGCGCGACGACGTCTCCGGTTCCGGCGGTTACACCCACAAGACGATCTGGGCGGCCAACGCCACCGGTCTGCACAACCTCTTCCGGCTCTCCTCCGACGCCTACGCCGAGGGCTGGCTGCAGAAGTGGCCCCGGATGGACAAGGAGACCATCTCCCAGTGGTCCGAGGGCCTGATCGCCTCCACCGGCTGCCCCTCCGGCGAGGTCCAGACCCGGCTGCGCCTCGGCCAGTTCGACGAGGCACTCAAGGCCGCCGCCGACTACCAGGACATCTTCGGCAAGGGCCGGTACTTCCTGGAGCTGATGGACCACGGCATCGACATCGAGCACCGGGTCCGCGACGGGCTCCTGGAGATCGGCAGGAAGCTCGGCATCCCGCCGCTGGTCACCAACGACTCGCACTACACCTACGCGCACGAGGCCCAGGCCCACGACGCGCTGCTGTGCATCCAGACCGGCAAGAACCTGTCCGACCCCGACCGCTTCAGGTTCGACGGCACCGGCTACTACCTGAAGTCGACGGAGGAGATGTACGCCATCGACTCCTCCGACGCCTGGCAGGAGGGCTGCCGCAACACCCTGCTGGTCGCCGAGCAGGTCGACACCACCGGCATGTTCGAGAAGCGCGACCTGATGCCGAAGTTCGACATCCCGGAGGGCTACACGGAGGTCACCTGGTTCAAGGAGGAGGTCCGCCGCGGCATGGAGCGCCGCTTCCCCGGCGGCATCCCCGAGGACCGGCAGAAGCAGGTCGAGTACGAGATGGACGTCATCATCCAGATGGGGTTCCCGGGCTACTTCCTGGTCGTCGCCGACTTCATCATGTGGGCCAAGAACAACGGCATCGCGGTCGGCCCCGGCCGAGGCTCCGCGGCCGGCTCGATCGTCGCCTACGCCATGGGCATCACCGACCTCGACCCGATCCCGCACGGCCTGATCTTCGAGCGGTTCCTCAACCCCGAGCGCGTCTCCATGCCCGACGTCGACATCGACTTCGACGAGCGCAGGCGCGTCGAGGTGATCCGGTACGTGACCGAGAAGTACGGCGCCGACAAGGTCGCCATGATCGGCACCTACGGCACCATCAAGGCCAAGAACGCCATCAAGGACTCCGCCCGCGTCCTGGGCTACCCCTACGCGATGGGCGACCGCCTCACCAAGGCGATGCCCGCCGACGTCCTCGGCAAGGGCATCCCGCTCTCCGGCATCACCGACCCGAACCACCCCCGGTACTCGGAGGCCGGCGAGATCCGGGGGATGTACGAGAACGAGCCCGACGTCAAGAAGGTCATCGACACCGCCAAGGGCGTCGAGGGCCTGGTCCGGCAGATGGGCGTGCACGCCGCCGGCGTCATCATGTCCAGCGAGACCATCACCGACCACGTCCCGGTCTGGGTCCGGCACACCGACGGCGTCACCATCACGCAGTGGGACTACCCGAGCTGCGAGTCGCTCGGCCTGCTGAAGATGGACTTCCTCGGCCTGCGCAACCTCACGATCATGGACGACGCCGTCAAGATGGTGAAGGCCAACAAGGGGATCGACATCGATCTCCTCGGCCTCCCGCTCGACGACCCGAAGACCTTCGAACTCCTCCAGCGCGGCGACACCCTCGGCGTCTTCCAGTTCGACGGCGGCCCCATGCGCTCCCTGCTGCGCATGATGAAGCCCGACAACTTCGAGGACATCTCCGCCGTCTCGGCCCTGTACCGGCCGGGCCCGATGGGCATGAACTCGCACATCAACTACGCGCTCCGCAAGAACAAGCAGCAGGAGATCACGCCGATCCACAAGGAGCTCGAGGAGCCCCTCGAGGAGGTCCTGGCGGTCACCTACGGCCTGATCGTCTACCAGGAGCAGGTGCAGAAGGCCGCCCAGATCGTCGCCGGCTACTCGCTCGGCGAGGCCGACATCCTCCGCCGCGTGATGGGCAAGAAGAAGCCCGACGAACTGGCCAAGAACTTCACCATCTTCCAGGCCGGCGCCCGCAAGAACGGCTACAGCGACGAGGCGATCCAGGCGCTCTGGGACGTGCTGGTGCCGTTCGCCGGCTACGCGTTCAACAAGGCGCACTCCGCCGCCTACGGCCTGGTCTCCTACTGGACCGCCTACCTCAAGGCCAACCACCCGGCCGAGTACATGGCCGGTCTGCTGACCTCGGTCAAGGACGACAAGGACAAGTCCGCGGTCTACCTCAACGAGTGCCGCCGCATGGGCATTCAGGTGCTCCCACCGAACGTCAACGAGTCCGAGCCCAACTTCGCGGCCCAGGGCGACGACGTGATCCTCTTCGGCCTCTCCGCGGTCCGCAACGTCGGCTCCAACGTCGTCGACTCGGTCATCAGGACCCGCAAGGCCAAGGGGAAGTTCTCCTCCTTCCCCGACTACCTCGACAAGGTCGAGGCCGTGGTCTGCAACAAGCGCACCACCGAGTCGCTGATCAAGGCCGGCGCCTTCGACTCCCTCGGGCACACCCGCAAGGGGCTGATCGCCCAGTACGAGCCGATGATCGACAACGTGGTCCAGGTCAAGCGCAAGGAGGCCGAGGGCCAGTTCGACCTCTTCGGCGGCATGGGCGACGAGGGCGCCGACGAGCCCGGCTTCGGACTGGACGTCGAGTTCTCCACCGACGAGTGGGACAAGACCTACCTGCTCGCCCAGGAGCGGGAGATGCTCGGCCTCTACGTGTCCGACCATCCGCTCTTCGGCCTGGAGAACGTCCTCGCCGACAAGGCCGACGCGGGCATCGCCCAGCTCACCGGCGGCGACTACGGCGACGGCGCCGTCGTCACCATCGGCGGCATCATCTCCGGCATCCAGCGGAAGATGACCAAGCAGGGCAACGCCTGGGCCATCGCCACCGTGGAGGACCTGGCCGGTTCCATCGACTGCATGTTCTTCCCGGCCACCTACCAGCTGGTCTCCACCCAACTCGTCGAGGACGCGGTCGTCTTCGTCAAGGGCCGCCTGGACAAGCGGGAGGACGTGCCGCGGCTGGTGGCCATGGAGCTGATGGTCCCCGACCTGTCCAACGCCGGTGCCAACGCGCCGGTGGTGCTGACCATCCCCGCGCTGAAGGTCACCCCGCCCATGGTCACCCGGCTTGGGGAGATCCTCGCCAGCCACAAGGGCGAGAGCGAGGTGCGGATCAAGCTGCAGGGGCCGCGGAAGACCACCGTGCTCCGGCTCGACCGGCACCGCGTGAAGCCCGACCCCGCCCTCTACGGCGACCTCAAGGTGCTGCTCGGCCCGTCCTGCCTGGCGGGCTGACCGCCACCGCGCGCCCGGCCGCCCGGCCTGCGCGCCCGGCCGCCCCGGACGCGTAAGGGGCCCGCCCCGCGGCTCGTTCGCACGAGCACGGGCGGGCCCCTGGTGCGCTGACCGCGCGCGTCAGTTGTGGCCGAAACGGCGCTGCTTGCGCGCGACGTCCGACGGGTTGCCCTGGACCTGCGCGATGGTGGGCTGGTGCTGCGCGGCACCCTCGTCCGAGCGGTGCGCGGGACGGTCCGACTGCGCGGCGCGCTGGGCGGGCTTGCGGGTGTTCTTGTTCTTGGCCATGGTGATCTTCCTCCTGTGAGGGAATCGGTGGGCCAGAGCCGCATTCAGCCTCACACACGCCGACCACGCACGCATGTCGGACGACTACCCACCGTGACATGGGTGTTGGGGCGCCGCCCTCCCTCACGCGGGCAAACGCCACGCCGAAGATCCAGTTCGGGCCGTCCGGACCCGCGCGCTGGGGCAGACTCGAAGCGAGCCCGAAGCACACCTCCCCGGACAGAGGAAAGAGGGTGACCGCGTGGACCGCTGCATCGTCCTGGTGGACGCCGGATATCTGCTGGGTGCCGCCGCCAGCCTCCTGGCCGGAGAGCCCTCGCGGTCCCGCATCAGCGTCGACCATGCCGCCCTCGTCCACGGCCTCCGCGAACGCGCCGAGGCCGACACCCGGCAGCCCCTGCTGCGCATCTACTGGTTCGACGGCGCCCCCGACCGGGTCCCGCAGCCCGAACACCGCAGACTCCGCGTGATGCCCCGCGTCACCGTCCGCCTCGGCGCCCTCACCCGCTCCGAGGGGCGCTGGGCGCAGAAGGGCGTCGACGCCGCGATGCACGCCGAGCTCACCGAACTCGCCCGCAACCGCGCCTGCTCCGACATCGTGCTCGTCACCGGCGACGGCGACCTGCTGCCCGGCATGATGTCCGCCAAGGAGCACGGGGTCGCCGTCCACCTGTGGGCCGTGCAGGCCGCCGACAACAACTACAACCAGTCCGAGGACCTGGTCGCCGAGGCCGACGAACGCCGGGTGCTTGACCGGGCCTGGATCACCCAGGCCGTCCGGGCCCGCGACCTCGGCGGCGTCTGCGCGCCACCGCCCGCGCCGCGTCCCGAGATCGCCGCCATCCTCTCCGCCCCGCCCGGCGAACCCCACGCCCCCCAGGGCGACCGGCGGACCCGCGACCGCGAACCCGTCCCCGCGCCCGTCAACGGCAACGGCGACGGCGCGGGCGGCGCCGACCGGGTGCCCGCCGCCAAAGGCGTGCCCACCCCGAAGGACCTCGCGGCGCTGCGCGCCCCCGGCCCCCCGGCCGTGACCGCGCCCGCGCCCCAGCCCGCCACCGCCACCCTGCGCTGGTCCTCCGACCGGGGCTGGGTCGAGCGCCCCGGCACCCCCTCGGAGTCCGCCGAGGCGGCCGCCCTGCCCACCCTCGCCCAGCTCACCAGCGCCGAACAGCGGTGGGCCGACCACGAGGAGGACATCACCAGCGTCGGCGGGGACGCCTACGAGGTCGGACAGGTCTTCGCCCGCCGCTGGATCCAGCGCGTCACCGACCCCTCCTGCCTGGACAAGCTCTCCGCCGAATACCCGCGCATCCCGCACCGCGTCGACGGCGAACTCCTCCGCTACGCGGCCCGCTTCGGGCTCCTCGCGCACAAGGACGACCAGATCGACGAACACGACCGGTACGCCATCCGGGCGGGCTTCTGGCGGGAGGTCGACAGCCACACCGGGGCGGAGCGGGCCGCCAACGCGGACTGACCACGGGGCCGCGCCGTGCGACGGCGCCTCCCCGGCAGGCGGACCGCCCCCGAAGAAAGGGGTTGGATTTCGGGCCGAGTCGGGCACCCCGTAGGCTCATCCCTCGTGAACGAACGCCCCGCACCGCCGTCCCCTCACCCCGAGGTCGTGTGCGCGGTGCGTGACCTCACCAAGACCTACCCGGCCGGCCGGGGCCGCCGCGGCGCGCCCGGCACGCCCGCGGTGACGGCCACCGACGCGGTCACCCTGGACGTCCGGCAGGGCGAGATCTTCGGCCTGCTCGGCCCCAACGGCGCCGGCAAGTCCAGCCTGGTCCGCCAGATCACCGGCCTGATGCGGCCCGACCGGGGCAGCGTCACCCTCTACGGCCACGACGTCGTCCGGCACCCCGAGCGGGCCTCCCGGATCCTCGCCTACCTCGGCCAGGAGTCCACCGCCCTGGACGAGCTGACCGTGTCGCTGGCCGCCGAGACCACCGGGCGGCTGCGCGGCCTGGACGCCCGCGCCGCCCGCGCCGAGCGCGACGCCGTCCTCGACGAGCTCGGCCTCGGCCCGATCGCGGGCCGCGCCCTGCGCAAGCTCTCCGGAGGTCAGCGCCGCCTCGCCTGCTTCGCCACCGCCCTGGTGGGCGAGCGGCCCCTGCTGGTCCTCGACGAGCCCACCACCGGCATGGACCCGGTCGCCCGCCGCGCCGTCTGGTCCGCCGTCGACCGCCGCCGCGCCGAGCACGGGGCCACGGTGCTGCTGGTCACCCACAACGTCATCGAGGCGGAGACCGTGCTGGACCGGGTCGCCGTGCTCGACCGGGGGCGGGTCATCGCCTGCGACACGCCCTCCGGCCTCAAGGAACGCGTCGCCGACGAGGTCCGCGTCGACCTGGTCTGGCGGGAGACGGCGCCGCTGCACGTGCCGGAGGTGGCCGCGCTGCGCGGCCGGGCCGTCGAGTCGGGCCGCCGCTGGACCCTGCGGCTCGCCCCGGACGAGGCGCGGGCCGCCGTCGGCGCGGTCACCGGCGGCGCCGCCTTCGCGGCCCTGGACGACTTCACCCTGGCCACGCCGAGCCTGGAGGACGTCTACCTCGCGCTCGGCGGCGAGGCGCGGGGACTGGTGAAGGCGTGAGGACCACGGAACGGGTGAGCGACGCGGCGGCGCTCGGGGCCCGCCCGGGCGCCGGTGTCCCGGGCCGCGGTGTGAACCGCGGCGGTGCCCCGGGCCGCGGCGGCGTGCCGGTTCGCGCCGCTGCCCCGGGCCGCGGCGGCGAAGAAGAACGTGCCCTGACGAGGAGCTGCCTGTGAGCGTCGTACCCGCCGAGACCCTGCCGGGCACGGTGCCGGCGCCGGCCGCGGCTCCCCAGCGGAGGGCGGCCTCCCCGGTCGTCGCCGAGCTCGGCCCGCGGACCCGGCTGTGGCCGGCCCTGGGCGCCGTCTACCGGGCCCAGCTGTCCCGGGCCCGGGTGGCGCGGATCCCGCTGCTCTTCGTGGCCACCTTCCAGTCCGTCGGCATCATGATCCTGATGCGCGGCGTGGTGGACGGCGGGGACGAGGCCCGGGCCGTCGTCGCCGGCTCCTCGGTGCTGGTCGTCGCCTTCGTGGCGCTCAACCTGCTCTCCCAGTACTTCGGGCAGCTCCGCGCCAGCGGCGGGCTCGACCACTACGCCACCCTGCCGGTACCACCCGCCGCGGTGGTGCTGGGCGCGGCCGCCGCGTACGCCTCGTTCACCGTGCCGGGGACGCTGGTCACGGCGGTCTTCGGATGCCTGCTCTTCGGGCTGCCGCTCACCCACCTGTGGGTGCTGGCCGCCGTGATCCCGCTGGCCGGCGCCGCGCTGGCCGGGCTCGGGGCCGCCTGCGGCCTGCTCGCGCCCCGGCCGGAGCTGGCCACCCTGCTGGGCCAGCTCGGCATGTCGGCCGCGCTGCTGCTGGGCGTGCTGCCGGCCTCCCGGATGCCGCAGGTGGTGTCCCTCGCCCGTGACCTGCTGCCCTCCACCTACGCCGTGGAGGCGTTCACCCGGTCCTTCGGGTCCCACCCGGACTGGACGCGGGTCTTGGCCGACCTCGCCGTGTGCGCCGTGGTCGGCGTGGTCTCCCTGGCCGTGGCCACCTGGGCCTACCGCAGGGCCGCCGTCCGGTGACGCGCCGGCCGCCGACGCCTGGCACGATGTCAGGGTGACCGCACCTCTGACTCCTCAACCGCACCCGCAGTCCGAGTCCGACGACGCCGCCCGGGCGCACGAGGGGACGTCCCCGGCGTCCGGCGAGCCGCACGGCAAGGACGCCGCGGCCGGCGGGCGGGCCGGCGGTTCCCACCTCTTCCGGCCGCGCTCCGCGGTCCGGTCCTACCTCGAGGGCGGCCCCGGCCTGCGCGCCGAGCTGGGCCAAGGCGCGCTGGTGGCGGCCGCGTCCACCGCGGCGGGTCTGCTGCTGGGGCTGCTGTGGCTCTGGCTCGCGCCGCGGGTGCCGCTGGTCGGCGAGGTCGTCGAGGGGGAGTGGATCGCCTACCTCGCCGAGATCGAGGGCGAGCAGGCGGTCGGCGCGGACGGGGTGTTCGCGCTGCTCGCCGCGGGCTTCGGGCTCGTCGGCGGGGTGGTGACGTTCCTGCTCGCACGGCGGGGCGGGGTGCCGGTGGTCGCCGGGCTGAGCCTCGGAGGGCTGCTGGGGTCGGTGGTGGCCTGGCAGGTCGGGATGTCGCTCGGCCCCTCGCGGGACGTCGCGGCGCGGGCCCGTGCGGCCGGGGAGGGCGTGCGGTTCGACGCGCCGCTGGAGCTGCACGCGGTCAGCGCGCTGGTGATGTGGCCGGTGGTGGCGCTGCTGGTGCACCTCACGCTGACGGCGCTGCTGGTGCCGCGGGACGACGACGGGGCGGACGAGCCGAAGGCTCCCGACGAGGACGGCGGCCCGGGCGAAGCGGTCCGGAAGGGCTGAGCCGCCGCCGAGCGCGCCGTCGCGCCCCTACCGCCGGCCCCTACCGCCGGCCCCTACCGCCGGCCCCTGCGCTCCCGGCCCCTGCGCTGTCGGCCGTTGTGCTGCCGGCCCTCTGCGCTGTCGGCCGTTGTGCTGCCGGCCCCTGCGCTGTCGGCCCTTGTGCTGCCGGCCCCCTGCGCTGCCCCGCCTCTGCGCCGCCTGCCCTTGTGCTGCCCCGCCCCTGCCCCGCCCCCCTGCGCCGCCTGCCCCTGTGCTGCCCCGCCCCTGCGGCCTGCCCCCCCGGCGGGGGCCCGGGTCATGCGCGGCCGACGGGGGCCGTGGTGGCGGCGGTGAGGGTGGCGAGGTCCTTGGGGGAGAGTTCCACCTCGAGGCCCCGGCGGCCGGCGGAGACGCAGACGGTGGCGTGGTCCTCCGCGGAGGAGTCCAGGACCGTGGGCAGCTTCTTGCGCTGACCCAGCGGTGAGATCCCGCCCCGCACGTACCCCGTGGTGCGCTCGGCGAGAGCGGGGTCCGCCATCGCGGCCCGCTTGCCGCCCACCGCGGCGGCCAGTGCCTTCAGGTCGAGCGACCCGGCCACCGGCACCACGGCCACCACCAGGGAGCCGTCCACGTCCGCCACCAGCGTCTTGAAGACCCGGTCCGGCGACACCCCCATCGCCTCGGCGGCCTCCTCGCCGTACGACGGGTGCGAGGGGTCGTGCTCGTAGGCGTGCACGGTGAACGGCACCCCCGCCTCGGTGAGGGCGACCGTGGCGGGCGTGCCCCCGGACTGCTGCTTCTTCGGCTTCCTGGCCATCTTCCCGTCCGTCTCCGCTCGGGTCCGCTGGGTGTGCGTGGGTCAGTTCTGGCTGGTGGGGACCCGCGTGAGGTCACCGGCCGGAAGGGACGGCAGGGCGCGCAGGATGGAGGCCTCCTGCCGCAGCAGCCGCAGTTCGTCCCGCAGCCGGGACGCCGTGTCCGGGGTCTGCAGCAGCCGCTGCTTGGTCGGCGTGTCCAGCACCATCGCCGCCGCCACCAGGTACGACACCACGGACGGCTCGTCCGGCAGCTCCGCCGACGAGGACAGCGACCGCTCGCTCGCACCCGCCAGCCGCTTCTGGTACTGGCGGAACGACCGCAGCACCCCCTCGGCGAGCGTCCCGGCCTCGTCGCCCTCCTCCTCCGGCAGTTCCTCCAGCTCGGCCGTGAGGTAGGCCCCCGAGGCGTCCACGGAGACCAGCCGGGCCCGCCGGGTGCCGGTGGCCAGCACCTCGTAGGTGCCGTCCTCGCGCTCCCGGACGGTCGCCACGTCGGCGACGCAGGCCACCGCGTGGAAGGAGTTGGCCGGGTCGGCGGCGAAACCGGCGGCCGGGCCCCGTTCGGGCAGCGCGGTCGGGTCGGGCATGCCGGGAGCGGTGGGGGCGACCTCGTGCCCGTCCCGGATGGCGACCACCGCGAACCGGCGCGGCGCCTCCTCCGGCACCAGGAGCAGGTCGCGCATCATGGCGCGGTACCGCTCCTCGAAGACGTTGAGGGGAAGCACGAGCCCGGGGAACAGGACCATGTTCAAGGGAAACAGCGGCAGCCGCAGGGTGGTCACGGCGCAAAAGCCTAATGCGCGCGGAGCCCGGAACCCGCGCCGCGGTCGGCCTCCGCGGCGCGGGGCGGGTCAGTTCCGGCCCAGGAGGCGGGTCGCGCCGGCCGCCACCGCCGTGGCCAGCCCCCAGCCCAGCAGGATCAGCACGGCGGCCAGCCACTGCCAGGCGCCCTGCAGGTGCCAGGCCGTGGCGTGCCCCAGGTCGATCACCGGCAGCAGCAGGTCCAGGGAGAACAGCGCCGGGCTCCACGGCGGGTGCTCGTCGCCCCGCGCCGGTGTGGGACGGGACCGGGAGAACATCAGCGTGCTCGCCGCCCACAGGACCGCCAGCCACACCGCCGCCCGGGCCGGGCGGTACCCGTAGGCGACCGTCACGTCCTGCGTGTACCCCCACAGCTTGGCCGCCGGGGGCAGCGTCTCCCGGCGGCGGCGCTGCTTGGCCAGCAGCACCTCGCGGGCGTCCTCGTCCTCGCCGCCGCCGCGCAGCACCGTGGCCAGCAGCTCGTAGGGCTCGGGGTTGTACTCGGGCGTGGCCGCGGCCAGCCACTCCAGGCGCTGCTCCAGGGTGAACGGGCCCTGCGGGACCAGGTTCTCGTAGGTGAACCCGCCCATGTGCAGGCGGCCCGGCCCCGGCCAGCTCTCCGCCCGGTCCACCAGGTTCCCCACCCGCGCCCCGGACAGCACCACCCGGCCCCGCCGCGGCCGCACCGGCAGGAACCGCAGCTCCGGCGTCTGCACCCGGCGCAGCGAGAGCTCCTGCTCGGCGGTCAGGTTGAACCGGGCGGCCCGCAGGTCCACCGAGTCACCGAACCGCCCGTCGTCGAGCCGCACCCCGCCCAGGCACTCGAAGGGCTGGACCCGGGTGCCGCGCGCGGGCGTGTTGCCGAGGGGCCGCGCCGTGCCGATGCCTGCGGGCGTCAGGTAGAGGGCCCGGCCCACGCTGAGCTGGGGCGCGTTGAGTGCCAGCCGGGCGTACGGGTTGGCCAGGCGGGCGCCGCGCAGGCTCAGCGAGGCGCCCACCTCGGAGGAGCGCAGTCCCAGCTCGCCGTGCGACTCCAGCAGGTCGGCCTGGAGGTCCTGGCCCACCGTGAGGCCGTCCGCGGAGAGGGAGCGGCCGTGCCGGTCGTGCCGCACCACCGCCTGGCTGAGCAGCAGGTCGGTGCCGATCCGGGCGTCGCTCAGGCGGATGCCGCGGGCGAACCGGCAGCGCGGCAGGTGCAGGTCGCCCTCGGTGTGCAGGCGGGCCGCCTCCAGGCGCGGTACGGCGCAGTTCTCCAGCCGCACGGTGGTGAACCTGGCCTCGGGCAGCAGGATCTCCTCGTCGAAGCGGCAGTCCTCCATCTCGACGTAGGGCTCCACCGTGCCGCCGGCCAGGTCCAGGGAGCCGGCGATCCGCACCCCGATCAGCTTCAGCGCCGACACCCGGCCGGCCAGCGCGGGCGGCCCGTCCAGCAGCAGCCAGCACACGACACGGGCGCGCACCGTGCGCTCGGGGCCCCAGGGGTGACGGCCGTGCGGGTCGTCGACCACCGGGTCGCCGTGCCGCAGGTCGTAGACGCTGCCGTCGCGGAACGCCTGCCACATCCCGGTCTCCGCCTGCGACAGGTCGCCCGGCAGCCCGGTCTCGAGGCCGTCGGGAGCGACGGCGCCACCCTCGGTCACGGCACTCACATCCTCCTCCCGGCGCACGTTGGTATTACTGCCGTCATGCCCGAACGTGACCACGCGGACACCTTGTGTAACGGTGAACTTTTCTGCTCCGGACGGCCGACGACCGGGCGCGGACCGGGTGCGGACCGGCCGAGGACCGGGCAAGCACTGGGCAAGCACCGGGCGCGGAACCGGACCCGGGACCGGGCGCGACGCCCGCGCCGGGCCGCGGGCCGTATCAGCGGTTGATACGTGGCGTCGGGCCACGTTCCGGGTCTGAGAGAATTGGGGGCGTGATCTCCCGAATCGATCTGCGCGGCGACGCCCTCCCCGAGGGCCCCGCCCTGCGCGCCCTGCTGCCCCGAGCCGACTTCGACGTGACCGCCGCCCTCGAGAAGGTGCGGCCGATCTGCGAGGACGTGCATCATCGGGGCGACGCGGCACTGATCGACTTCGCCGAGAAGTTCGACGGCGTGCGCCTGGACTCCGTGCGGGTCCCGGCCGCCGCGCTCACCGAGGCGCTGGAGGGGCTGGACCCGGAGGTCCGTGCCGCCCTCGAGGAGTCGATCCGCCGCGCCCGCCTGGTGCACCGGGCGCAGCGCCGCACCACGCACACCACCCGGGTGGTCCCCGGCGGCTCGGTCACCGAGAAGTGGGTGCCGGTCCAGCGGGTCGGCCTCTACGCGCCCGGCGGGCGCTCGGTCTACCCGTCGTCCGTGATCATGAACGCGGTGCCGGCCCAGGAGGCGGGCGTCGAGTCGATCGCGCTGGCCTCGCCGGCCCAGAAGGAGTTCGGCGGCCTGCCGCACCCGACGATCCTCGCCGCCTGCGCCCTGCTGGGCGTCGACGAGGTGTACGCCGCCGGCGGCGCCACCGCGGTTGCCATGTTCGCGTACGGCACCGAGTCCTGCCCGCCCGCCGACATGGTCACCGGCCCCGGCAACATCTGGGTCGCCGCCGCCAAGCGGTACTTCACCGGGAAGATCGGCATCGACGCCGAGGCCGGCCCGACCGAGATCGCCGTCCTCGCCGACGACACGGCCGACCCGGTGCACGTCGCCGCCGACCTGATCAGCCAGGCCGAGCACGACCCGCTGGCCGCCGCCGTGCTGGTCACCGACTCCGAGGAGCTGGCCGAGGCGGTGGAGCGCGAGCTCAAGCCGCAGGTCGAGGCCAGCAAGCACGTCACCGACCGGATCGCCCCGGCCCTGGCCGGCCGGCAGTCCGCGATCGTGCTGGTCGACGGAATCGAGGACGGCCTGAAGGTGGTCGACGCCTACGGCGCCGAGCACCTGGAGATCCAGACCGCGGACGCCGCCGCCCTGGCGGAGCGCGTGAAGAACGCCGGCGCCATCTTCGTCGGCCCCTGGTCCCCGGTGTCGCTCGGCGACTACGCGGCCGGCTCCAACCACGTGCTGCCCACCGGTGGCTGCGCCTGCCACTCCTCCGGCCTGTCCGTGCAGTCCTTCCTGCGCGGCATCCACATCGTCGACTACGACCGCGACGCCCTGGCCGACGTGGCGCACACCGTCGTCACCCTCGCCGAGGCGGAGGACCTCCCGGCGCACGGCGCGGCGATCAAGGCACGGTTCGACTGGAAGGTCCCCGGCACCAAGTGAGCGACGTGAGCGAGATCCGTATCGACGACCTGCCCGTACGCGAGGAGCTGCGCGGCAAGTCCCCGTACGGCGCGCCGCAGCTCGACGTGCCGGTGCGCCTGAACACCAACGAGAACCCCTACCCGCTCCCCGACGAGCTGGTCGACCGCATCGCCGAGCGGGTCCGCGAGGCCGCCCGCCACCTCAACCGCTACCCGGACCGGGACGCGGTCGAGCTGCGCACCCGCCTCGCCGACTACCTGAACGACACGGCCCTGAGCGGCACGGCCCCGACCGGCACCGCCGGGAAGCCGGTCGGCAAGGAGAACGTCTGGGCCGCCAACGGCTCCAACGAGGTCCTCCAGCAGCTGCTGCAGACCTTCGGCGGACCCGGCCGCACCGCGATCGGCTTCGAGCCCTCGTACTCGATGCACGCCCTGATCGCCCGCGGCACCGGCACCGGCTGGATCTCCGGCCCCCGCAACGACGACTTCACCATCGACGTCCCCGCCGCGCGGAAGGCCATCGCCGAGCACCGCCCGGACGTCGTCTTCGTGACGACGCCCAACAACCCCACCGGCAACGCCGTGCCCGCCGAGGCGGTGCTCGCCCTGTACGACGCCGCCCAGGCCGCCAAGCCGTCCATCGTGGTGGTCGACGAGGCCTACGTGGAGTTCAGCCACGGCGCCTCGCTGCTGCCGCTGCTGGAGGGCCGCCCGCACCTGGTGATCTCCCGGACCATGTCCAAGGCGTTCGGCGCCGCCGGGTTGCGCCTCGGCTACTTCGCCGCGCACCCGGCCGTGGTGGACGCCGTGCAGCTCGTCCGGCTGCCGTACCACCTGTCGGCGGTCACCCAGGCCACGGCGCTCGCCGCCCTGGAGCACACCGGCACCCTGCTCGGCTACGTCCAGCAGCTCAAGGAGGAGCGCGACCGCCTGGTCGCCGAACTCCGCGGACTCGGCTACGAGGTGACCGACTCCGACGCCAACTTCGTCCAGTTCGGCCGGTTCGAGGACTCCCACGCCGCCTGGCGCCGGATCCTCGACCACGGCGTGCTGGTCAGGGACAACGGCGTCCCCGGACGGCTGCGGGTGACCGCGGGCACGCCCGCGGAGAACGACGCGTTCCTGGAAGCGGTACGCGCACTGAGGAAGTACGAAGAGGAGCACAACGCATGAGCCGCGTCGGACGCGTGGAGCGCACCACCAAGGAGACCTCCGTCCTGGTCGAGATCGACCTCGACGGCACCGGTCGCACCGACATCGCCACCGGCGTCGGCTTCTGGGACCACATGCTGGACCAGCTCGGCCGCCACGGTCTCTTCGACCTGACCGTGAAGACCGAGGGCGACCTCCACATCGACTCGCACCACACCATCGAGGACACCGCCCTCGCCCTCGGCGCCGCCTTCAAGCAGGCGCTCGGCGACAAGGTCGGCATCTACCGGTTCGGCAACTGCACCGTGCCGCTGGACGAGTCCCTCGCCCAGGTCACCGTCGACCTCTCCGGCCGCCCCTACCTGGTGCACACCGAGCCGGAGAACATGGCGCCGATGATCGGCTCGTACGACACCACGATGACCCGGCACATCCTGGAGTCCTTCGTCGCCCAGGCGCAGATCGCCCTGCACGTCCACGTGCCGTACGGCCGCAACGCCCACCACATCGTGGAGTGCCAGTTCAAGGCCCTGGCCCGCGCCCTGCGCTACGCCTCGGAGCGCGACCCGCGCGCCGAGGGCATCCTGCCGTCCACGAAGGGCGCGCTGTAAATCCGATGAACGGACTTTCCACCGTACTGATCGTGCTCGGCCTCTTCCTGCTCGGCGGAGTCATCTCCTTCGCCAAGCAGAAGATGCCGAAGAGCCTGATCGTCGTCCTCTCCATCGGCGCCGCCATGTGCATCATCGTGGGCGCCATGTACTGGAAGTAGGAGCATGAGCAGCCCCAAGAAGGTCGTCGTCCTCGACTACGGGTTCGGCAACGTCCGCTCCGCCGAGCGGGCGCTCGCCCGGGTCGGGGCCGACGTCGAGATCACCCGCGACTACGACCGGGCCATGAACGCCGACGGCCTGCTGGTCCCCGGCGTGGGCGCCTTCGCCGCCTGCATGCAGGGACTCAAGGACGCCCGCGGCGACTGGATCGTCGGACGCCGGCTCTCCGGCGGGCGCCCCGTCATGGGCATCTGCGTCGGCATGCAGATCCTCTTCGCCCGCGGCATCGAGCACGGCGAGGAGGCCGAGGGCCTCGACGAGTGGCCCGGCACGGTCGAGCCGCTGCAGGCCGACGTGGTGCCCCACATGGGCTGGAACACCGTCCAGGCCCCCGAGGACACCGAGCTGTTCGCCGGGGTCGGCGCCGAGGAGCGGTTCTACTTCGTGCACTCCTACGCCGTCCACGACTGGTCGCTCGAGGCGCACAACCCGTCGATCGCCGCGCCCAAGGTGACCTGGTCCACCCACGGCAAGCCGTTCGTCGCCGCCGTGGAGAACGGCGCGCTGTGGGCCACCCAGTTCCACCCCGAGAAGTCCGGCGACGCCGGAGCCCAGCTGCTGACCAACTGGATCGGAACCCTCTAGACATGGCAGACACCGCCAAGCTCGAACTGCTGCCCGCCGTCGACGTGCGCGACGGCCAGGCCGTCCGCCTCGTCCACGGCGAGTCCGGCACCGAGACCTCCTACGGCTCCCCGCTGGAGGCCGCCCTCGCCTGGCAGTCGGCCGGCGCCGAGTGGCTCCACCTGGTGGACCTGGACGCCGCCTTCGGCACCGGCGACAACCGGGAGCTGATCTCCGAGGTCGCCCGTGCCATGGACATCAAGGTGGAGCTCTCCGGCGGCATCCGCGACGACGACTCGCTCGCCGCCGCCCTCGCCACCGGCGCCACCCGCGTCAACATCGGCACCGCCGCGCTGGAGAACCCCGAGTGGGTCGCCAAGATCATCGCCGAGCACGGCGACCAGATCGCCGTCGGCCTCGACGTCCGCGGCACCACGCTCCGCGGCCGCGGCTGGACCCGCGACGGCGGCGACCTCTACGAGACCCTGGCCCGCCTGGACTCCGAGGGCTGCGCCCGGTACGTCGTCACCGACATCGCCAAGGACGGCACGCTGCAGGGCCCCAACCTGCAGCTGCTGAAGGACGTCTGCGCCCGCACCGACCGGCCGGTCGTCGCCTCCGGCGGCGTCTCCTCGCTGGACGACCTGCGGGCCATCGCCGAGCTGGTCCCGCTCGGCGTCGAGGGCTCCATCGTCGGCAAGGCCCTCTACGCCAAGGCGTTCACGCTGGAAGAGGCACTGGAGGCCGTGTCCCGATGACCGAAGCCGTGCGGCGCGTGCAGAGTCCGGAACCCACCCCGTGGGAGGAGGAGTTCGGCTTCGCGCGCGCCGTCGCGGCGGGCGACCGCGTGCTGGTCGGCGGGACCACCGCCTTCCGCGGCGGAGTCCTCTCCGGCGAGGGCGACCCCTACGAACAGGCCCGCGCCGCGTTCGCCAACGCGCTGCGGGCGATCGAGGAGTTCGGGCTCGGCCCGGACTCCGTGATCCGCACCCGGATGTACCTCACCCACCGCAGGGACGCGGAGGCGGCGGGCCGCGCCCACCGGGAGGTCTTCGGCACGGTGCGGCCGGTGACCACGCTGGTGGTCGTCGACGGGTTCGTCGACCCGCGGATCCTGGTCGAGGTCGAACTCGAGGCGTACCGCGCCTCGTAGCCGTTTATGTTGTTCTTTCTTCAAGGAGCCGTGGATTCATGACCCTGGCGGTCCGAGTCATCCCCTGCCTGGACGTCGACAACGGCCGGGTCGTCAAGGGCGTCAACTTCCAGAACCTGCGCGACGCCGGCGACCCGGTGGAGATGGCGAAGGTGTACGACGCCGAAGGCGCCGACGAGCTGACCTTCCTCGACATCACCGCCTCCTCCGGCGACCGGGAGACCACCTACGACGTGGTGCGGCGCACCGCCGAGCAGGTGTTCATCCCGCTCACCGTGGGCGGCGGCGTGCGCACCGCCGAGGACGTCGACAAGCTGCTGCGGGCCGGCGCCGACAAGGTGGGCGTCAACACGGCGGCCATCGCCCGGCCTGAGCTGATCCGCGAGATCGCCGAGCGGTTCGGGCGCCAGGTGCTGGTCCTGTCGGTCGACGCGCGGCGCACCGAGGGCGGATCCTTCGAGGTCACCACCCACGGCGGCCGCCGGGGCACCGGCATCGACGCCGTCGAATGGGCGCACCGGGCGGCGGAGCTGGGAGCGGGGGAGATTCTCCTCAACTCCATGGACGCCGACGGCACCAAGGACGGCTACGACCTGGAGATGCTCGCCGCCGTCCGCAAGCACGTCACGGTTCCGGTGATCGCCTCCGGCGGCGCGGGCCGCCTGGAGCACTTCGCCCCCGCCGTCGAGGCGGGCGCCGACGCGGTCCTCGCCGCGAGCGTCTTCCACTTCGGCGACCTCCGCATCGGCGAGGTCAAGACCGCGCTGCGCGACGCGGGCCACCCGGTGCGCTGACACCGGCCCCGGGGGCCCGGCGCCCGGCACCCGGTTCCGGTGCCCGGCCTCCGGTGCCCGGGACGGTTCGGGCCCGGCCGAACCGTCCCGGCCCTAGCGTCACGGGCATGACCCACACCACGCACACCTTCGACCGGGCCGCGGACGTCCACGCGGTGCTCGCCGACCCCGCCCTCGTACCGGACCTTCCGGCCGAGGCCGGCAACCACCGGACCGGCGGCGGCGTCGCCCGGCTGCGTGCCGCGTGCGCCCGCTTCAGCACGGGCGCCACGCACCGGCGGCGCCGCGCCCTGGTGGAAGCGGAACTGGCCCGGCTGGACCCCGCCGCACTCCACCGGGCGGCGGCCACGACCGAGGCCGGGGGCGGACTCCGGGTGCGCGTGGTGCGGGCCCTCGCCGAGGCGATGGGCCTGCTGGAGCCCGAGGCGGTCGCCCGCGACGTGGCCCTGGTGGCCGCCGTCTGGTTCGGCGGCGAGGACCCGGCCGCCGACGCGGCCGCGGCCCGGCTGACGGCCCGGACCGCCCCCGACGGCGTGGACGCCTCCGCCCTCGAGACCACCGCGAACCGCATCGGCCTCCTGGTGCAGGCATGCACCGCGACCGCCACCCTGGTGGAAACCGCCGCCGCCGTGGAGGCATCTGCTCCAGCGGCCGCTGCCCGGGAGGCCCTTGCCCTGGAGACCGCTGCCCGGGAGACCGCTGCCCGGGAGACCGCTGCCCTGGAGACCGCCCCGCTGGCGGCAGGCACCCCTCCCGTGCCGCTCGCCCGGGTGCTGCGGGAGGCGCCGCCGGTGCCGGTTCTCCGCCGGGTCGCGGCCCGCGCCACCCAGCTGGGTGGCCGCGCGATCGCCGAGGGCGACGTGGTGCTGCTGGACGTGGCGACGGCCCAGCGTGCGCATCCCGCGCCCCTGACGTTCGGCGCGCCGCCGCGTGTCTGCCCGGGCCGTTCCCACGCCCTCGCTCTCGCGGAGGGGCTGCTGGGCCGCGCGCTGACCCCCTTCGCCGCCCTGCACCACCGGGCCACCCCGCTGCTGCTCCCCAACGCCTGGGACCACGCCTCCGCCGCCGCCCTGGCGGCCGAGGGGTTCCCGGCGGTCGGCACGACCAGCCTGGGCGTGGCCGCGGCCGCCGGTCTGCCGGACGGCGCGGCCGCCACCGCCGAGGAGACCCTCGCCCTCGCCCGCCGCCTCGGCCGGAGCTCGTTCCTCTTCTCCGTCGACGCCGAAGGCGGGTTCAGCGACGACCCCGCCGAGGTGGCCGAGCTGGCCCGCGGGCTGCACGAGGCCGGCGCCGCGGGGATCAACCTCGAGGACGGCCGCCCCGACGGCACCCTCGCCCCGGCCGCCGCGCACGCCGCGAAGATCGCCGCCGTGAAGGCCGCCGTGCCCGGCCTCTTCGTCAACGCCCGCACCGACACCCACTGGCTCGGACGCCAGGAGGACGAGACCGCCGCACGCCTCGCGGCCTACGAACAGGCGGGCGCGGACGGGGTCTTCGTGCCCGGACTGGCCGACCCGGACCGGATCGCCGCCCTGACGGCGGCCGTCGTCGTCCCGCTGAACATCCTCCACACCCCGACCGGGCCCACCCTCGCCGAGCTGGCCGCGCTGGGCGTGCGCAGGGTCAGCCTCGGCTCGCTGCTCCACCGCACGGCGCTCGCCGCGGCCGTGACCGCGGCGAGGGCCGTCCGCGACGGCGGCCCCATGGACCTCACCGCCTTCTCCTACGCGCGGACCCAGGCCCTGAGCGCGCCCGGCGGAACCCGGTAGGAGGAACCGCGGCGGGAACCGGCCGCCGGGTCAGAGGCCCAGGTCGCCGGAGGCCCGCAGCTTGGCGGCGGCGTCCGGGTCGCCGTCCAGGGCGACGTCGGCGACCCGCTGCCGGCCCCAGGCGAACAGCAGCAGCTCGGAGGGCTCGCCGGTGACCGTGACCACCGGCGCGCTCCGGTTGGCCACCGCGGTCCGCCCGTCGGGGCGCCGCAGCACCAGTCCGACCGGCGACCGCCGCCCCGCCAGCCGGGCCATCCGCTCCAGCCGGCTCCACAGGGCGTCCTGGAACACCGGGTCCAGCTCCCGCGGCGTCCAGTCGGCCGCCGCCCGCCGCACGTCCTCGGTGTGGACGTAGAACTCCACCGTGTTCGCGGCCTCGTCCACCTGCTTCAGCGAGAACGGCGACATCCGCGGCGGCCCGGTGCGGATCAGCTGGATCAGTTCCTCGTACGGCTTCGCGGCGAACTCCGCGCGGACCCGCTCCAGCCGGTCGGCCAGCGCCTTGATCAGTATCCCGCCCGCGGCGTCCGCCCGGCGCTCGCGCACCACCACGTGCGCCGCCAGGTCGCGGGCCGTCCAGCCCTCGCACAACGTGGGCGCCTCGGGCCCCACCGTCTCCAACAGGTCGGCCAGGAGCAGCCGTTCACGCTTGGCAAACGTCGACATGCCCCCACCCTACGGGGGCCCGGCCCCGCCGGACAGGACGCGAGGCCGGGTCCGGCCCCCGGACACCGCGCCGCCCCCGCGGCGCGAGGCGGCAGAATGGACCCCATGAGCAGCAGCGCCACCCCCGAGCCCGCCCCCGGCCCCTCCGGCCGCCTCGACCCCGCCGTCGCCGCCCGCCTCCGGCGCACCGCGGACGGCCTGGTCCCCGCCATCGCCCAGCAGTACGACACCGGCGAGGTGCTGATGCTCGGCTGGATGGACGACGAGGCACTGCGCCGCACCCTCACCACCGGCCGCTGCACCTACTGGTCGCGCAGCCGCCAGGAGTACTGGGTCAAGGGCGACACCTCCGGCCACGTCCAGCACGTGAAGTCCGTCGCCCTGGACTGCGACGGCGACACCCTCCTGGTCCGCGTGGACCAGGTCGGCGCCGCCTGCCACACCGGCGACCGCACCTGCTTCGACGCCGACGTGCTGCTCAAGGAGGAAGACACCCGGGCGGGAGCCGCCGCGGATCAGTAGGGTCCACGGCCATGGACCTCGAGACGTTCCGCACCCTCGCCACGGACCGGCGTGTCATCCCGGTCACCCGCAAGCTCCTCGCCGACGGCGACACACCGCTCGCGCTCTACCGCAAGCTGGCCGCCGAGCGCCCCGGCACCTTCCTGCTGGAGTCCGCGGAGAACGGCCGCTCCTGGTCCCGGTACTCCTTCGTCGGCGTCCGCAGCGACGCCACCCTCACCGAACGGGACGGCGCGGCCCACTGGGTCGGCCCGCCGCCCGTCGGCGTCCCCGAGGACGGCGACCCGCTGGCCGTGCTGCGGGCCACCGTGGAGACCCTGCACACGCCCCGCCAGGAAGGACTGCCGCCGTTCACCGGCGGCATGGTCGGCTACCTCGGCTACGACATCGTGCGCCGCCTGGAGCGCATCGGCCCCGGCGAACGCGACGACCTGAAGCTGCCCGAGCTGACCATGCTCCTCACCAGCGACCTCGCCGTCCTCGACCACCAGGACGGCACCGTCCTGCTGATCGCCAACGCCATCAACCACAACGACCTCGACACCGGCGTCGACGAGGCACACGCCGACGCCGTCGCCCGGCTCGACGTCATGGAGGCGGACCTCGCCCGCCCCCTCGCCCAGCCGCCCGTCGCCCTGCCCGACGCCGCCCTGCCCGAGTACACCGCGCTGTGGGGCGGCGCGGACTACCGGAAGGCCGTCGAGGACATCAAGGAACGCATCCGGGCCGGCGACGCCTTCCAGGTGGTGCCCTCGCAGCGGTTCGAGACGCCCTGCACGGCGAGCGCCCTGGACGTCTACCGGGTGCTGCGCGCCACCAACCCGTCGCCGTACATGTACCTCTTCCGGTTCGACGGCTTCGACGTGGTCGGCTCCAGCCCCGAGGCGCTGGTCAAGGTGGAGGACGGCCGGGCCGTGCTGCACCCCATCGCCGGCACCCGGCACCGCGGCGCCACCCCGCAGGAGGACCAGGCGCTCGCGGAGGAACTGCTCGCCGACCCCAAGGAGCGCGCCGAGCACCTGATGCTGGTCGACCTCGGCCGCAACGACCTCGGCCGGGTCTGCGAGCCGGGCTCCGTGGAGGTCGTCGACTTCATGTCGATCGAGCGCTACTCCCACGTCATGCACATCGTCTCCACCGTCACCGGCCGCGTCGCTCCCGGCCGCACCGCGTTCGACGTGCTCACCGCCTGCTTCCCGGCCGGCACCCTCTCCGGCGCCCCCAAGCCCAGCGCGCTGCGGATCATCGACGAGCTGGAGCCCTCCCGGCGCGGCCTGTACGGCGGCTGCGTCGGCTACCTGGACTTCGCCGGGGACTCCGACACCGCCATCGCCATCCGCACCGCCCTGCTGCGCGACGGCACCGCCTTCGTCCAGGCGGGCGCGGGCGTGGTCGCCGACTCCGACCCGGTGGCCGAGGACACCGAGTGCCGCAACAAGGCGGCGGCCGTGCTGCGGGCCGTCCACAGCGCCAACCGGCTCGGCGCACGAGGGTGATGTCGCTCTCACCTCGGCCCCGTGCGGCCCACCCGGGTGATGCCCGGGGGCCGTACGGGGCCATAGTGGAACGGTGACCTCCAGCGCTGACTCCCGTCCCGAAACCGCAGCGACCGCCCGCCCGGGCCGTCGCAGCCTCGCCGCCGCCCTGTTCAGCGGCGCCCTCGGCGCGACCGTGGCGCTGCTCGCCAGCCGGCAGACCTGGGCGGAGGGCTCCGCGGAGGTGGCCGGCGGCGCCTTCCCGCTGACCGCCACCGGCAGCGACGTCACCGGCGCCCCCGCCGCGCTCGCCATAGTGGGCCTGGCCGCGCTGGTCGCCGTCTTCGCGGTGCGCCGCGCCGGGCGGGTCCTGGTCGCCGCTCTGCTCGCCCTGTGCGGCGCGGGCACCCTGGCCGCCGCCCTGCTCGGCGCCTCCGACCGGGGCGCGCTGGACGAGAAGGCCGCCCTGGTCTCCGGCGACGCCACCGCCGCCGTGTCCGGCCTGAGCCACACCTCCTGGCCGTACGTCGCCGCCGTCGGCGGCGCGCTGATCCTCACGGCCGGCCTGCTGGCGCTCTGGCGCGGCAGCCGCTGGCCCGGCATGTCCTCCCGCTACGAGCGCGGCGCCGGCGTGCCGCGCCCCCGGCGGGCGGGCGGCGCGGCGGCGCCCGCCGACGCCGAGCGCCCGGAGGACCTCTGGAAGGCGCTGGACCGCGGCGAGGACCCCACCGGGGCCTGACCAGCCGCACCCCGGCACGCGCCCCACGGCACGGGTGGGGAAGAATGGGACCGAGCGCCCCGCTCACCACACGTACACGCGTCAACGAGGAGCAAGTCATGGCGGGCAGCAACCACGGTCACACCCCGGCCGCCTGGACCGGCGTCATCATCGCCTTCGTCGGGTTCTGCGTAGCATCCGTCTTCATCGTCATGGCCCAGCCGGTCGGCTTCTGGATCGGCATCGGCATCACGCTGCTCGGCGCCGTCGTCGGTGGCCTGATGCGGCGCGCGGGCCTCGGCCAGCCGGAGCACGTCCACCCGGTGCACAAGGTCACCGAGAACGCCTGAGCCGCCCGGGCCGCGCGGCAGCGCCGCGGCCCGTCGTCGGCACCCTCGTCGACACCGCCGATCAGGGGCGGCCCGGACTGCCGGGCCGCCCCTGACGCGTCCCCGCCCCGCGCCGGGGCCCCGCGCGCGGCACAATGCCCGGGTGACCACCGGGACCCCGCCCCCCAGCACACCGACCGACAGCACACCGTCCGCCGCCGGGCCCGCCGACCCGTCCGCCGCCGGGCCCGCCGCGCAGCCCGCGCCCGCGCCCGCCGCGCAGCCCGCGCCCAGGCCAGGGCCCGCGCCCGCCGAGCCGTTCGCCGCGTCCGGTGGGCCGCCGTCGCCCCCGCCGCGGCCGGTGTGGCGGCGCCTGGCGGCCCCCGGGGCCGTGCTCGGCGCCGTCGTCGGGGCGTTCGCCTACGTCGGGACCGTCGACCCCAACGAGCCGGGGCACTACCCGGCCTGCCCGCTGCTCAGCGTCACCGGGCTGTACTGCCCCGGCTGCGGCGGCCTGCGCAGCGCCCACGCCTTCGTGCACGGCGAGCCGGCCGTCGCGCTGCAGGCCAATGCGCCCGCCGTCGTGGGATACCTGCTGTTCGCCGTCGTGTGGACCGTGTGGACGGCGCGCGCGGCGCGCGGGCTGCCGGTGCGGTTCGAGGCCCGGCCGGCCCACCTCTGGGCGTTCGGCGCGGTGCTCGCCGTGTTCACCGTCGTCCGGAACCTCCCGTTCGGGAGCTGGCTGCACCCCTGAGGGCACCCGTGCACACGTGAGTGGTTCGGCCGGAAAACGTCCAGGTAGTGGGACCGGTTGCCGCCGGATGCGGGCAGGACGGCCGCCTGCGGATACCATCGCAGGTGACCATCGGTATCGAACAGAACCGACCACCGTCACGGAAGGGGGCCGCTCGCGTGAGTGTGCTCGACGAGATCATCGACGGCGTGCGGGCCGACCTCGCGGAGCGGCAGGCGCGCGTCGGCCTCGACGAGCTCAAGGAGCGCGCGGCCAAGGCCCCCACCGCCAAGGACGGCGTGGCCGCCCTGCGGGGCGACGGCGTCAAGGTGATCTGCGAGGTCAAGCGGTCCAGCCCCTCCAAGGGCGCGCTGGCCGCCATCGCCGACCCGGCCGGCCTCGCCGCCGACTACGAGGCGGGCGGCGCCGCCGTCATCTCGGTGCTCACCGAGAAGCACCGGTTCGGCGGATCGCTCGCCGACCTCGAGGCCGTCCGCGCCCGGGTGGACATCCCCGTCCTCCGCAAGGACTTCATCGTCACGGCCTACCAGCTCTGGGAGGCCCGTGCCCACGGCGCCGACCTGGCGCTGCTGATCGTCGCCGCCCTGGAGCAGTCCGCCCTGGAGTCGCTGATCGAGCGGGCCGAGTCCATCGGGCTCACCCCGCTGGTCGAGGCGCACGACGAGGACGAGGTCGAGCGCGCGGTGGACGCCGGCGCCAAGATCATCGGCGTCAACGCCCGCAACCTCAAGACCCTCGAGGTGGACCGCTCGACGATCGAACGAGTCCTGCCGGAGATCCCCCCGCACATCGTGAAGGTCGCCGAGTCCGGAGTCCGCGGCCCGCACGACCTGATCGCCTACGCCAACGCCGGCGCGGACGCCGTGCTGGTGGGCGAGTCGCTGGTGATCGGCAAGGACCCCCGGGCCGCGGTGGCCGACCTGGTGGCCGCGGGCGAGCACCCCGCCATCCGGCACGGGCGCGCCTGAGGAGCCGCAGGTGACGTCCGCCGAGCCGCTGCCGACCGAGGGCCGGGCACCCGTGGGTGCCTGCCCGGCGGTGCGCGCCGCCACGGTGCCCCCGGGGCCGGGAGGCCTTCCGGGGGAGCCGGGCGAGGGGCGCTTCGCCCGGCTGGCCCGCGGCTGCAAGCCGCGCGGCTGCCGGGCTCCGGCCCGGCGGGTGCGCGGCCGGCGCGTCCGGTACGTCATCGGGGACGAGCCGGGGCAGGTGAACGGGATGCGATGGCGCGGGGGCAGGCCCCCACGTCCGTCAGACATCCGTGACCACCCGTGAGGTAATCCTTCGCATGTCCAGTCAGTTCTTCGTGCCCGATCCCGAGGGGCACGTTCCCAGCGCCGCCGGCTACTTCGGCGACTTCGGCGGCAAGTTCATCCCGGAGGCGCTGGTCGCCGCCGTCGACGAGGTCGCCGTCGAGTACGAGAAGGCCAAGGCGGACCCCGAGTTCGCCCGTGAGCTCGACGACCTGCTGGTGCACTACACCGGCCGTCCCAGCGCCCTGACCGAGGTTCCCCGCTTCGCCGGGCACGCCGGCGGGGCGCGGATCTTCCTCAAGCGCGAGGACCTCAACCACACCGGCTCGCACAAGATCAACAACGTGCTGGGCCAGGCCCTGCTGACCCGGCGCATGGGCAAGACCCGCGTCATCGCCGAGACCGGCGCCGGCCAGCACGGCGTCGCCACCGCGACCGCCTGCGCCCTGTTCGGCCTCGACTGCACCATCTACATGGGCGAGGTCGACACCCGGCGCCAGGCGCTGAACGTCGCCCGGATGCGCATGCTCGGCGCCGAGGTGGTCGCCGTGAAGTCCGGCAGCCGCACCCTCAAGGACGCCATCAACGAGGCGTTCCGCGACTGGGTCGCCAACGTCGACAACACCCACTACCTGTTCGGCACGGTCGCCGGACCGCACCCCTTCCCGGCGATGGTGCGCGACTTCCACCGCGTCATCGGCGTCGAGGCCCGCCGGCAGCTCCTGGAGACCGCCGGGCGCCTGCCGGACGCCGCGGTCGCCTGCGTCGGCGGCGGCTCCAACGCCATCGGCCTCTTCCACGCCTTCATCCCCGACGAGGGCGTCCGCCTGATCGGCTGCGAACCGGCCGGCCACGGCCTGGAGACCGGCGAGCACGCGGCCACCCTCACCGCCGGCGAGCCCGGCATCCTGCACGGCTCCCGCTCCTACGTCCTCCAGGACGAGGAGGGCCAGATCACCGAGCCGTACTCCATCTCGGCGGGCCTGGACTACCCGGGCATCGGCCCCGAGCACGCCTACCTCAAGGACAGCGGCCGCGGCGAGTACCGCGCGGTCACCGACGACGCGGCCATGCAGGCGCTGCGCCTGCTGTCGCGCACCGAGGGCATCATCCCGGCGATCGAGTCCGCGCACGCCCTGGCCGGCGCGCTCGAGGTCGGCCGCGAGCTGGGCCCCGAGGGCCTGATCGTGGTCAACCTGTCCGGCCGCGGCGACAAGGACATGGACACCGCCGCCCGGTACTTCGGGCTGTACGACACCGACGCGGCGGTCGCCGCCGACGAGGCCGGCGACGGCGCGGAGATCGAGGGGGACGCGAAGTGACCGGCAACCGACAGCTGCTCAGCGACACCCTCGCCGCCGCCAAGGCCGAGGGACGGTCCGCCCTCATCGCCTACCTCCCGGCGGGCTTCCCGACCGTGGACGGCGGCATCGACGCCATCAAGGCCGTCTTCGACGGCGGCGCCGACGTGGTCGAGGTCGGCCTCCCGCACAGCGACCCGGTCCTCGACGGCCCGGTCATCCAGACCGCCGACGACATCGCGCTGCGCGGCGGCGTGAAGATCGCCGACGTGATGCGCACGGTCCGCGAGGCGCACCAGGCCACCGGGAAGCCGGTGCTGGTGATGACCTACTGGAACCCCATCGACCGCTACGGCGTCGAGCGGTTCACCGCCGAACTCGCCGAGGCCGGCGGCGCGGGCTGCATCCTGCCCGACCTGCCGGTCCAGGAGTCCGCGCTCTGGCGGGAGCACGCCGAGAAGCACGAGCTGGCCACGGTCTTCGTGGTCGCGCCGTCCAGCAAGGACGCGCGGCTGAAGGAGATCACCGCGGCCGGCAGCGGCTTCGTCTACGCGGCCTCGCTGATGGGCGTCACCGGCACCCGTGCCTCCGTCGGCGCGCAGGCCCAGGACCTGGTGCGGCGCACCCGCGCCACCACCGACCTGCCGGTCTGCGTCGGCCTCGGCGTCTCCAACCGCGCCCAGGCCGCCGAGGTGGCGGGCTTCGCCGACGGGGTGATCGTCGGCTCGGCCTTCGTCCAGCGGATGCTCGACACCGCCGGTGACGGCGCGGAGGCCACGGCCGCCCGCCGCGAGGCGGTCCGGGCGCTCGCCGCCGACCTCGCGGAAGGCGTGCGCGGGCGGGCGTAGCGCACGAGGAACCCGACGGAGCGGTCAGCGGAAACGCGCCGCTCACTCGAACGGGTGGACCTGGGACCGGGGAGGCGCGCAGCGCCTCCCCGGTTCGTTCTGCCCCATGTGAGTGAGAAGAACCGAGAGGGAAAGCGCAGCGCCCGCCAGCGCCTGGCGATGGAGCGCGAGAAGCAGAAGGCCGCGGAGAAGCGCCGCCGTGCCCTGATCGTCGGCGCGGCCGTGGTCTGCGTCCTCGGTCTCGCGGCGGTGATCGGCGTGGTCGCCGCCAACTCGGGCGGGGACACCAGCGACGCCGAGGGCCCCGCCGTCGCGCCCTCCGGGGCGGGCGGCGAGAAGAAACTGGCCATCCCGGTCGGCCGGGCCGACGCGCCCTCCACCCTCGTCGTCTACGAGGACTTCCGCTGCCCGGCCTGCAAGGCCTTCGAGACGGCCTACCGCTCCACCATCGAGGAGCTGACCGAGGCGGGCTCCCTCAAGGCGGAGTACCACCTGGTCACCCTGATCGACGGCAACCTCGGCGGCAGCGGCTCGCTGCGCGCCGCCAACGCCGCGGCCTGCGCCCAGGACGCCGGGAAGTTCCCCGGCTACCACAACGTCCTCTTCGACAGCCAGCCCGAGGAGGCGGACGACGCCTTCGCCGACAACAAGAAGCTGATCGACCTGGCCGGCAAGGTCGAGGGCCTCGACACCGCGGCCTTCCGCACCTGCGTCGACGAGGGCACCCACGACAGCTGGGTCCGCGACGCCGACGAGGCATTCCGCGGCGGCGGCTTCAGCGGCACGCCGACGGTCCTGCTCAACGGCAAGAACATCTACGAGGACCGCTCGATGACGCCCGCCAAGTTCAAGCAGATGGTGGAGGCACAGGCCGGCCGGTAGCCGTCCCCGGTCCCGGCCCCGTTATGGAGCCGTAGCCGGGCCGCCCGCCCTCCCGGCGGCCCGGCACGGTAGCGTCGTCCCTGCCATGGAACTTGCCTACATTCCCAGCCCGTCGCGCGGGGTGCTGTACCTCGGTCCCGTCCCGCTGCGCGGCTACGCGTTCTGCATCATCCTCGGCGTCTTCGTCGCCATCTGGCTCGGCAACCGGCGCTGGGTCGCCCGGGGCGGGCGGCCGGGCACGGTCGCCGACGTCGCGGTGTGGGCCGTGCCGTTCGGCCTGATCGGCGGTCGCCTGTACCACGTGATCACGGACTACCAGCTGTACTTCGGCGCGGGCCGTGACTGGGTGGACGCCTTCAAGATCTGGGAGGGCGGCCTCGGCATCTGGGGCGCGATCGCCTTCGGCGCCGTCGGCGCCTGGATCGGCGCGCGGCGGATGGGCATCCCGCTGCCGGCCTACGCCGACGCCGTGGCGCCCGGCATCGCCCTCGCCCAGGCCATCGGCCGCTGGGGCAACTGGTTCAACCAGGAGCTGTACGGGCGGGAGACGGACCTTCCGTGGGCGGTCCACATCACCTCCTCCCTCGACGGCCGGGTCCCCGGGTACTACCACCCGACCTTCCTCTACGAGTCGCTGTGGTGCATCGGCGTCGCGCTGCTGGTGATCTGGGCGGACCGCCGGTTCACGCTCGGGCACGGGCGGGCGTTCGCGCTGTACGTCGCCGCGTACTGCGCGGGCCGGTTCTGGATCGAGTACATGCGGGTCGACGAGGCCCACGAGATCCTGGGGCTGCGGCTCAACAACTGGACCTCGATCCTGGTGTTCCTCCTGGCGGTCCTCTACTTCGTCCTCTCGGCCCGCAAGCGGCCGGGGCGCGAGGCGGTCGTGGAGCCGCGGGCGAAGGACGACACCGACGCGGCCGAGGGCGACGTCACCGGCGGGACCGGTGACACGGACTCCTCCGGTGCCACGGAGGCGTCCCGGGCCGACGCGGACGACACCGCGGCCGAGCCCACCGAAGCCAAGGGCAAGTAACAGCCCGCTCCGCGCGACGACGGCAACGACGGCGCCGCGCCCCGATCACCGGGGCGCGGCGCCGTCGTTTTTTGTGTCCGGGTGTCCGGGTGTCCGGGTGTCCGGGTGTCCGGGTGTCCGGGTGTCCGGGTGTCCGGGTGTCCGGGTGTCCGCGTGTCCGCGGTGCCCGCGGCATCCGTGGCGAGGGCATCACCCGCGCGCTCCATGAAGCGGATGGAGTATCCGTTCGTGCTAGCATCCCGGTCGGCAGCGGAAGCGGATGAAGAATCCGTTTCTCAGGGTGTTCTCAGGGGTGGAGGAACGCATGGCGAAGACAGCGGTGATCACGGCCGGCACGGGAGGCATCGGCCTGGAGACGGCGCTGGGGCTGGCCGGGGCGGGGTTCGCGGTCACGGTGGTGGGGCGGGACGCGGGCCGGGGAGCCGCGGCGGTCGAGCGGATCAACGCGGCGCACCCGGCGCGTCCCGCCCGGTTCCTGGCCGCCGACCTCGCCTCGCTCGACCAGGTCCGTGAGCTGGCCGGCCACATCGCCGCCGCCCACGCCGCGTCGGGGGAGCCGCTGACGGTGCTGGTCAACAACGTCGGCGCGATGTTCGCCGAGCGGCGGCACGTGGACGGCGTCGAGGCGTCGTTCGTCGTCAACCACCTCTCGCCCTACCTGCTCACCGAGTTGCTGCTGCCCACGCTCACCGCCGCGGCGCCGAGCCGGATCGTCAACGTGACCTCCGGCGCGGTCGGTGTCGCCAAGCGGGTGTTCGACGCCGTCGAGCCGCCGGGCGGCTACTACGGCTTCCACCGGTACGGGCGCGCCAAGCTGGCCAACCTCACCTACACGCTCGACCTGGCGAGGCGGCTGGACGGCACGGGCGTCTCGGTCTTCGCCGCCGATCCCGGCGGCGCGGCGACCGACATGACCGACGACACCCTGGTCCGGGAGGTCGTCTCCCCGCCGCTGCGCCTGCTGTGGCCGCTGGTGCGCCGCCGGTTCGAGCGTTCCACGGCCGGGACCGCGGCCGCGGCGGCCAGGTCCTCGATCACCGCCGCCACCGACCCGGCGCTGACCGGCCGGACGGGTCTGGTCATCGGCCCGCAGGCCCACCCGGTCGCGCCGTTCCGCGCGGCGACCGACCCGCGCACCGTCGAGGCAGTGCGCCGGCTCAGCGAGACCCACGCGCCCACGGCGGCCACGACGCCCGGGGGATGAGCGCCCGCGGGGGGCTTTCCCGGCCGGGAGGGTGACCGGCGCCGCCTATCATGGGCCCGCCGGCCCCCGCACCACCGACGAGCGACCTGGACCCCTTCCTGATGACGACGCCACCGCTGCGCAAGGACGCCGCCCGCAACCGGGAGCGGATCGTCGCCGTCGCCCGCGACCTGGTCGACCAGGGCACCGCACTGCACCTCAACGACGTCGCCCGCCGGGCCGGCGTCGGGGTCGCCACGGTCTACCGGCACTTCGCCACCCCCGAGGCCCTGCTGGAGACGGTCGCCGCCGACTGCCTGGAGGACCTGGCCGCGCACGGCGAGCGGGCCCTGGCGGACCGAGACCCCTGGCGGGCGTTCACGGGCTTCCTGTCCCGCGTCGTCGAGGCCCAGATCACCGACGCGGCCCTGCCGCCGGTCGCCGCCGCCACCCAGGACGCCCTGCCGCGCACCGCGCGGCTCAAGCAGGACCTCGCGGCCGCCGGCACCACGCTCCTGGACCGGGCCCGTGAGGCCGGAGCCGTCCGGACCGACCTGGCCGCGACGGACCTGGTCCCGCTGATGTGCGGCATCGCCCACGCCGTGAACGTCCACGGCGGCACGACCGGCGACCGGATCGCCACCGGCCACCGCTACCTCGCCACCCTGCTCGACGGCCTGCGCCCCGTACCGTCGCGCACCTGACACCTCCGCCGCACGGTCACCCGGGTCCCGCAGGGGCCGGCCGGGCGGCGAGGGCGAGGGTGCGGTGGGCGGCCTGCACGACGGCCGCGTCGACGAAGCGGCCGTCGGCGAGGGCCTGGGCGCCCGGGCCCGCGCGACGGGCCGCGGCGACGATCTCCTCGGCCTCCTCGACCTCCCGCGGGCCGGGCAGGTACGCCCGCTCGACGACGGGAAGCTGGCGCGGATGGATCACCGCGCGGCCGAGGAATCCCAGCCCCCGCCCCCGGGCGCAGGTGGCCGCCAGGCCGTCCAGGTCCCGGACGTCCGGGTACACCGACTGCGGGGGAGGGGCCAGGCCCGCCGCCCGCGCGGCCACCACCACCCGGGAGCGGCACCAGTCGAGCCCCGCGTCCTCCCGCACCCCGAGGTCCGCGCGCAGGTCCGCCTCGCCGAGGGAGACACCGCCCACCGACGGGTCGGCGCGGACGATGCGGAACGCCTCCTCCACGCCGAGCGCGCTCTCCAGCAGCGGGAAGAGCCGCAGTCCCGCCCGGCCCAGCGCCCTCGCCTGCCCGGCCACCCGCACCACCGTGTCGGGGGAGGTGACCTTCGGCAGCCGCACCCCGCCGAGTCCCGGGCACGGCAGCAGCGTCTTCAGGTCCGCCCGCCCCTCCGGCGAGGACGGGCAGTTCACCCGGACGTGCACCGGAGCCGGCGGCGGCCCGGCCAGCAGCTCCGCCGTGGCGTCCCGCGCGTACTCCTTGCGGCCGGGCGCGACCGCGTCCTCCAGGTCGACGAGCACCACGTCCGCCCCCGCCCGCAACGCCTTGGCGACCACCTCGGGCCGGTCACCGGGCACGTACAGCCAGGTCAGCGGCGGTGCCTGGACGTCCTCGCTCACACGATCCCCTCCCGTCGCAGCGCCGCGATCTCCTCCCCGTCCAGCCCCGCCGCGGAGAGCACCTCCTCGGTGTCCGCCCCGTGCGGCCGCCCGGCCCAGCGGATCGCGCCGGGTGTGGCGGAGAGCCGGAACAGCACGTTCTGCATCCGCAGCTGCCCGAGCTCCGGGTCGTCCACGGTGGCGATGGTGCCCAGCGCCCGGTACTGCGGGTCCTCCATGACGTCCCGCACGTCCTGGACCGGCGCCACCGCGGCCTCCGCCTTCTCGAAGGCGTCCAGCACCTGCGACCGCTCGCGCCGCGCGATCCACGCCCCCACCGCCTCGTCCAGAACGTCCGCGTGGGCGGCCCGTCCGGCGCCGGTCGCGAACCACGGCTCCTCGGTCAGCTCCGGGCGACCCACCAGCCGCATCACCCGCTCCGCGACGGACTGCGCGGAGGTGGAGACGGCCACCCAGGTGCCGTCGGCGGTCCGGTAGGTGTTGCGCGGGGCGTTGTTCTGCGAGCGGTTGCCGGTGCGCGGCTGGACGTGGCCGAGCTGGTCGTACCAGAGCGGCTGCGGCCCCAGCACCGTCAGGATCGGCTCGATGATCGCCATGTCGACGACCTGCCCCTCGCCGGTGCGGTCCCGGGCGGCCAGCGCGGTCATCACCGCGTACGCGGTGGCCAGCGCCGCGATGGAGTCGGCGAGCCCGAACGGCGGCAGGGTGGGCGGCGCGTCCGGCTCGCCGGTGACCGCGGCGAAGCCGCTCATCGCCTCCGCGAGGGTGCCGAAGCCGGGGCGGCGGGCGTAGGGGCCGACCTGGCCGAAGCCGGTGACGCGGGCCAGCACCAGGCGCGGGTTGGCGGCGGACAGCTCCTCCCAGCCGAGCCCCCACCGCTCCAGGGTGCCGGGGCGGAAGTTCTCCACCACCACGTCGGCGTCCCCGGCCAGCCGCAGCAGCGTGTCCCGGCCGCGCGGGGCGGACAGGTCCAGGGTGATGTTCCGCTTGTTGCGGCCCAGCAGCTTCCACCAGAGCCCGACGCCGTCCTTCGCGGGCCCGTGACCGCGCGAGGGGTCCGGCTTCGACGGGTGCTCCACCTTGATCACGTCGGCCCCGAAGTCGCCCAGCAGGGTGGCGGCGAGCGGCCCGGCGAACAGGGTCGCGAGGTCCAGCACCCGCAGCCCGGAGAGCGGGGACCGGGTGGTGTTCTCCTCAGGGTTCACGACGCGTACCGTGCCTCGATCTCGGAGCGGTAGGGCATGGAGGCGGACGCCCCCGGCCGCTGGACGGACAGGGAGGCCGCGGCGGCGGCCCAGCGCAGCGCCTCGGGCATGGGGCGCCGCTCGGTGAGGGCGACGGCCAGGGCGCCGGCGAAGGTGTCACCGGCGCCGGTGGTGTCCACCGCCCGCACCCTCGGCGAGGGCACCAGCACCGGCTCGCTGCCACGGGCCGCCCAGAGGCTGCCGGCCTCCCCGAGGGTGACCACCACCTCCGGCACCCGCTCCAGCAGCGCGAGCGCCGCCCGGTGCGGGTCGGCGACCCCGGTCAGGGCGGCCGCCTCGTGCTCGTTGGGCAGCAACAGGTCGACGTGGTCCAGGAGTTCCGGCGGCAGCGGCTGGACCGGCGCCGGGGTCAGGACGGTGCGGGTGCCGTGGGCGCGGGCCACCCGGGCGCCCGCCAGGACCGCGTCCGGCGGGATCTCCAGCTGGAGCAGCAGCAGGTCGGCCCGGGAGATCACCTCCTCGTCGCGCGGATCCAGGGCGGTGACCTGGGCGTTCGCGCCGGGCACGACCACGATGGCGTTGCCGCCCTCGTCGTCGACCACGATGTGCGCCGTCCCGGAGGGCACCTCGGCGGTGCGCAGCCGGTCGGTGAGCACCCCCGACGCCTCCAGGGCGGAACGCAGCCGCAGGCCGAACGTGTCGTTGCCGACCGCCCCGACCATGGCGACGGCTCCGCCCGCCCGGGCGGCGGCCACCGCCTGGTTGGCGCCCTTGCCGCCGGGCGCGGTGCGGAACTCCCGTCCGGCGACGGTCTCCCCGCGCTGCGGGGCCTTGGCGACGTAGGCGACGAGGTCCATGTTGGCGCTGCCGAGCACGACGACGTCGGCGGCGTTCCGGAGGGGGCTGACGTTGCTCATGGCTGGGCGCTCTCCAGGACGGTCCGGGCCGGCCGGGCCCGCTCCGGTCGCGGGCCCGGGGCGCAGAGGTGGGCGGTGGTGCGGCCGAGGGCGTCGAAGCCGACACCGTCGAACCCGGCCACGGTGGTGCGCAGACGGTTCTTCAGCGGCGCGGTCCACCGCTCGGGCAGCGCGTCGGCGGAACCGGCCAGCAGCGCGGCGATCCCTCCGGCGGTGGCGCCGTTGGAGTCGGTGTCCCAGCCGCCGGAGACCACCCGGCACACGGAGCCGGCGAAGTCGCCGTCGGCGTGGGTGAGGGCGGCGGCGATCAGGGCGGTGTTGGGGACCGCGTGGACCCAGTGGTACCGGGCGTGCTCGGCGTGCAGGGCGTCCACCACCGGCTCGAACGCGGCGGCGTCACCGGCGTGCTCCCGGGCCAGCCGCACCGCGTGCCGCACCGCACGGGCCAGCCGCGAACCGGGCGGGACGACGGCCAGCCCGGCCCGCAGGCAGCCGTGCACGTCGCTCCCGCCGCCCGCCGCGGCCGCGGTCACGGCGGCGGCGAACATGGCGGCGTGCACCCCGCCGGCGGTGTGGCTGAGGACGGCGTCGCGGTGCGCCTGCCCGGCGGCGGCGCCGGGGTCGCCGGGGTTGGTCCAGCCGTGCACGTCGGCACGGATCAGCGCGCCGATCCACTCCCGGAACGGGTTGCGGTGGCGCGCGGTGTGCGGGGGCTCCACCCCGGAGAGCAGGTTGCGGTAGGCGACGCGCTCGGCGGTGAACAGCCGGCCGGCGGGCAGCTCGTCCAGCCAGAGGCGGGCCACGTCGTCGGTGGTGAACGACCGGCCGTGCCGGCGCAGCAGGACCAGGCCGAGCAGCGGGAAGTTGAGGTCGTCGTCCTCCGGCATGCCGTCGATGTTCTCCGCCAGCGAGGTGGGGGCCGAGCGCCGGTTCCACGGGAAGGCGGCGGCCAGGTCGGCGGGCAGCCCGCGGGCGGTGAACCAGGTGGCGAGCGGCCAGTTGCCGGTGGCGCGGGCGAGGGCGCGGATGCCCTCCAGCGGCAGCTTCTCCACCGGCTTGCCCAGCAGGCAGCCCACCGCGCGGCCCAGCCAGGCCGCCTCGTACCGGGCCGCCGAAGAGGGAGCCCCGGCGGGCGAGGACGAGGGCGAGGGCGAGGGCCAGTCGGGGCAGAGCGCCTTGATCCGGTCCAGGTCGGTGGGCTCCGCCTCGGCCAACGGCGAAGCCAGCTCGGCGAGTTCGTCGAGCAGGTCCTCGGCGAGGGTGCGCAGGTAGCGCGAGACGGGAGCGGCGGAGGCGCCGGCGCGGTCCGGGGCGTCCGGGCCGCCGGCCGCGCGCCAGCGGGCGGCGACGGCGGCGACGGTGGCGGGGGAGCGGCCGTCCTGCACGGCCTGCCGCAGCTCGTGGCCGAGCAGGTCCTCGGGCTGCACCCAGGTCATCCGGAGCACGTGGCGCCTCCGATCGCGGTGAACGCCGCCTCGTGGGCGCGGCGGCGGGCGACGTCCCGGGCGAAGACCTCCCGCGCCACGGAGGCCAGGGCGCGGGCCGGACCCTCCAGGTCGAGGCGGCTGGCCTCCGCCACCTGCCGGGTCCACTCCGCCGGAGGGCGGGAGCCCAGCGCGCCGGCGATCGCCCCGGCCATGGTGGCGATCGAATCGCAGTCCCGGCCGTAGTTGACGGCGCCCAGCACCGCCTCCTCGTAGTCGCCGTCGGCCACCAGCAGCATGCCGAGGGCGACGGGCAGTTCCTCGATGGAGTGCAGCCGGGACGGGCGGCGGGCGCCGAGCGACGGCGCGCGGTAGTCGGGGCCGACCGTGTCGAACGGGGCGACCGCCGCGCGCAGCGGGCCGAGGGCCGCCTCGAACCCCGAGTACCGGGACGCCGTCTCGCAGACCGCCTCGATCGCCGCGCGGGTGCCGTCCTTGGCGAGGGCCAGGCAGGCGTCGACCACCGAACGGGGCGTCGCGCCGGGGGCGCAGGCCGCCGCGACCGCCGCCGCGAAGACGCCCGCGGCCTCCCGGCCGTAGGAGGACTGGTGGGCGCCCGCCACGTCCAGGGCCTCCGCGTAGGCGGTGGCCGGCCGGGCCGCGTCGACCAGGCCGACCGGCGCCATGTACATCGCGGCACCGCAGTTGACGATGTTGCCCGCGCCGGCCTCGCGCGGGTCGACGTGACCGTAGTGGATCCGTGCCACCAGCCACTTCTCGGCGAGGAAGATCCGCTGCAACGGCAGCGCCTCCGCCTCCAGTTCCGGGATCCAGCGGGGGGAGCCCATCAGGTCGGGCACCAGGTGCTCGGCGACCGCGTAGGCGTCCAGGTGGTCGCGGACCTTCTCGTAGACGCGGATCAGGGCGTGGGTCATCAGGGTGTCGTCGGTGACGTGCCCGTCGCCCTTGTGGTACGGCGCGATGGGGCGCGCGGTGCGCCAGGCGTCGCCGTTCCAGGGGCCCACCACACCGCGCACGCGGCCGCCGTGGCGTTCCAGGATCTGCTCGGGGGAGTAGCCCTCGACCGGACCGCCGAGGGCGTCGCCGACGGCGGCGCCGGCCAGCGCGGCGGCGACCATGTCGTCCAGGGACCGGGCGGCCGCGGGACGGGGGCGCCGGGGGTCCGGACCGGCCGTCGGGCGGGGGGACTCCTGGTCGTCGAGCGATCCTTCGCGTGGCCTTTCGGGCGTGATGTGCGTCATGCCGGAATCATCCTCCGCCGGACGGGGGACGCCCGGCTTCCAGGCGTTCGGCGAGTTCCACCAGGTCCGTCCCGGACAGGCGGGGCAGCACGCAGCCGGAGAGGCTGCGGCACGCCTGGCGCCAGGGGCCGGGGACGGCCGCGAGACCGCCGAGGGCTCCGGTGAGCGCGCCGGTGAGGGCGGGCGCGGAGTCGGCCACCCGGGACAGGCAGGCGGCCGCCGGCACCGCCTCGGCGATCCGGCCGCCGGACGCCAGGGCCAGCGCGAGCGCCACCGGCACGGTCTCCGCCGCGGCGATCCCGTAGCTGTACACGTGGTCCACGATCTGGTGCTCCAGCAGCGGTACCAGGGCGAACGCGCCCTCCGCGGCGTTCTCGCGCGCCAGGTGCAGGGCGTGCCGGGCGTTGCGGCCGGCTTCGGAGGAACCGGGCAGCTCGCCCAGCGCGGCCTCCACGCACTCCTCCACGCCGGCGCCGGCCAGGGCGAGGGAGACCGCGGCGGCCATGGCGCGGGCGCCGTGCACGCCGTCGCCGTCCTGGGAGTAGCGGGCGTCGAACTCGGCGAGTTCCGCGGCGGCGCGGTGATCACCCGGATGGGCGACGGCCAGCACGCACGCGCGTACACAGGCCGCGTCGTCGAAGTAGTGCGGGTTGTCGTGGCCGGTGGCGGGCGGGCGCAGGCCGGTGGCCAGGTTGCCGAGGCCCGCGCGGACCGAGATGCGGGCGCGCAGCGGGACGGCGGCGGACTCCACCTCGGGCGCGGCACGGGCCGCCTGGGCGACCTCCTCGGCGACGGCGCCCCACGCGAGGTCGACGGCGGCGCGGATCCGGCGGTCCCGGGCGAGGTCGGCGAGGAGCGCGTCGTCGCCCGCGCGCAGCAGGGCCTGCGCGGTCCAGGCCGCCCACTCGGCGTCGTCCGACGGGCCGAGGCGCAGCGGGTCGGGCGGCTGGTTCAGGGCGATCGGCACGGGGAGGGTGGTGGTGGCGTTCTGCTCCGCGAAGGCGTCCAGTTCGCGGGTGAGCCGCCGCGTCCACTCCGGCATCCGCGCCGCCCGGTGCCGTGCCGCGGGCCATCCCGCCGCGTCCCCCGCCGCGAGGCCCAGCAGCATCCCCGCCACCCGCCGCGGCCCGGGCCGCGCGGCGGCGGCCTCCGCGCGGGGGGCCGCGCCGGGGGCGACGCCACCGGTGTGCGCGCCAGGTGCGCGGGTGCCGGTTTCGCTGCCGGTGCGGGGGCCGCTGCCGCTGCGGGTGGCGCTGCCGTTGCTCGTGTTGCTGTCGCCGCCGCTGCCGCTGCCGCCGCCGGTGCGGGTGGCCGGGTCCGGGCCCGTCGCGAGGCCGGTGGCGGTGCGGGCGCCGCTGCCGGTGTCGCTGCCGGTGCGGGTCCCGCTGCCGGTTTCGCGGCCCGTGGCGCCGGCCCCGGCTCCGGCTGTGGTTCCGCCGCCGCTGCCGGTGCCGGGGGCGGTGTCCTGGACTGTGCCGGTGGTGAGGGCGGTCGTGTCGGTGTCGGGGCCGGTGGCCCTGGCGAGGAGGGTGGCTGTGCGGGAGGCGGCGCCCTCGGTCCCCGCGGGCGCGGGCCCGGGCGCGGTGGCGGCCCGGTCCGTGGCCGCCGAGGGGGCGTCGGAGGGGACCGCGGTCGCCGTGCCCAGGGGCGGGGTGGAAGGGTGCGGGTCGGGGTCGGGGGTCATGCGGCCTCCCTGGTGGGGGTGAGGAGGTCGGCGATGTCGAGGACGTGGCGCCCCGCCATGGCCGGCAGGCAGCTGCCGCGGACGGGCCCGATGGGGGCCGCCCACTCGTCGGGGATGGCGGACACCCCGGACGTCGCGCCGGCCAGGGCGCCCGCGACCGCCGCCGTGGTGTCGGCGTCGCGGCCCATGTTCACGGCGGTCAGCACCGCCTCCCGGAAGTCCCCGTCGGCCGCCGCGTACGCGCCGAAGGCCAGCGCCACCGCCTCCGGCGCGAGGTCGGTCCACGGGTAGCCGGCCACCACCACCGCGGACCGCACCGCCCGCTCCCCGCGGTGCGCGACCGCCACCGCGCGGCGCAGCGAGCGCGCGGTCCAGGAGTCGTCGGGGATCACCGCGAGCGCCGAGGCGACGACCACCACCGTGGGCGCCCCGGTCATCGCCGCCGCCACTCCCGCGGCCACGGCCTGGCCCCCGTAGATGCCCTCCCCCTCGTGGCTGACCGAGCCGTCCACCGCCACCAGCCGGGCCGCCTCCGCGGGGCGTCCCGCCGCGAACACCCCGAACGGCGCGGCCCGCATCGCCAGCCCGTCGCTCCAGGCGTGCCGATGCTGGGCGGAGATCGGCGCGGCCAGCCCCCGGCGCAGGTTCTCCAGCGTCCCGCGCTCGCTGAACCCCGCTCCCTTGAACGGCCCCTCGTCGCGGTCGGCGATCCACTCGTGCCAGGCGGCCTCGACGTCGGCGGCGGTGAGGCCGCCCCCGTGCCGGGCCAGCAGCAGGCCGGAGAAGACGGCGTACTCGGTGTCGTCGGTGCCCGCGGGCTCGTCCTGGACGTAGCCGGTGATGCGGCCCCAGCGCGCCCGGATCTCCGAGGGCCGCAGGTTCTCCGCGGGCGCGCCGAGCGCGTCCCCCACGGCCAGGCCCAGCAGCGCTCCGCGCGCCCGCTCGCGCAGGTCCGGTGTGACGACGTCCGCCATGCGCGCCTCCTGACGGGAGGGGTCCCTTGTGAGGATCTCTGCCACGCCACCGCCCCGTACGACCCTCGGACACGCCGACGTCACCCGGACGACATGTGTGCGGATGCTTCATCGGATGAGCGGAAACGGCAAAAGCGCAGGTGAGGGCAGCCTTCCCTTGCTGGCGGCGTCCGAGTGAAAGGCGTAGCTTGGGGAACATCAAAAAGTAGACCCAGTCCAAACTGGCCGCGCGGTCGACGCTTTCCGCGCACCCGGTCCGACCCCGAGCGGGAGACATGGCTGTTCTCGAGATCCAGGCGCCGCTGCACGAGGCGCACCGCGACAACCACACCCACCGTGACGTCAACGGCGGCTGGCTGCGCCCCGCCGTCTTCGGCGCGATGGACGGCCTGGTGTCCAACCTGGCGCTGATGACCGGCGTCGCCGGCGGCGCCGCCTCCAGCACCGCCGTGGTGGTCGCCGGACTCGCGGGACTGGCCGCCGGTGCCTGCTCCATGGCGGCCGGCGAGTACACCTCCGTCGCCTCCCAGCGCGAACTGGTCGAGGCCGAACTCGACGTGGAACGCCGCCAGCTCGCCCGGCACCCGCAGGCCGAGGAGGCGGAGCTCGCCGCCCTCTACGAGGCGCGCGGCGTGGACGCGGCCACCGCCCGCGAGGTCGCCCGCCAGCTCTCCCGGGACCCGGAGCGGGCGCTGGAGATCCACGCCCGCGAGGAGCTCGGCATCGACCCCGGCGACCTGCCCTCCCCGAAGGTCGCCGCCGTCTCCTCCTTCGGCTCCTTCGCCCTCGGTGCCCTGCTGCCCGTGCTGCCCTACCTGCTCGGCGCGACCAGCCTGTGGCCCGCCGTCGTCCTCGCGCTGGTCGGGCTGTTCCTCTGCGGAGCGGTGGTCGCCCGGGTCACCGCCCGCACCTGGTGGTTCAGCGGACTGCGCCAGCTGGTGCTCGGCGGCGCCGCGGCCGGCGTCACCTACCTCCTGGGCAGCCTCATCGGCACCGCGATCGGCTGACGCGCCGCACCCGGCGCCCCGCGCCCGGCCCCCAGCCGCCGCGCCCGACACCTCACCGCCGCCCCGCACGACCGCCACGGCCGCCTCCGGACACCCGGGGCGGCCGTGGCGCGTACGTGCCGTCCGTGTGACGCGCAAGAGTCCGGCGCAGGTCAACGCGGTTTCGGCGGTGTGACATTCGTCCCCGCGACGCATCCGGACGGCGGCCCTATGATGAAGGTCGCTCAGATGTGTGAGGAGCCGCACACCGAGTGGCCGCCCTCTGGTTTCGGTCGCGGACCGACGGGGCATGAGCCGGGACGCGCCGGGCAAGGACGCCCGCGGCGCGCATCTCCTGCACGGGCGACGAGGCCCGCCACCCAGGAAAACGTCAGGACACCTTCTCTGACGCCTCTCCCGCATGCCCGCCGGAACCCCGGCGGACGCACCACCCCGCAACGGCCCCCGCGTCCGCATGCTGGAACGGAGTATCCAATTTCCGGTATCCGTTTCACTATGTAACGCGCGAGTATCTTGCCCCACCGCAGCAGAGGGCCAACGTCGTCCCTCGGCACCGTGCCCCCAGAGCCCCAGAGCCTGGGAGGACCTTTTCAGCCACATGACGACGACGGGAGAGCCGATGCGTACGCCGCGCCAGCCGTCCCAGCACTCCACGAACGGCCGCAACTGGTCGTACATGGATGCTCGCCCTGCCGCCCAGGGCCTCTACGACCCGCGCGACGAGCACGACGCCTGTGGCGTCGGCTTCGTCGCCACCCTCACCGGCGAGGCGAGTCACACGCTGGTTGACCAGGCACTCACCGTGCTCCGCAACCTCGAGCACCGCGGCGCCACCGGCTCCGAGCCCGACTCCGGCGACGGCGCCGGCATCCTCTCCCAGGTCCCCGACGCCTTCCTCCGCGAGGTCACCGCCTTCGACCTCCCCGAGGCCGGCCACTACGCCGTCGGCATCGCCTTCCTCCCGCAGGACGGCACCGACGAGGCCGCCGCCCGCATCGACGCCATCGCCGCGGAGGAGAACCTCACCGTCCTCGGCTGGCGCGAGGTCCCGGTCGCCCCCGACCTGCTCGGCGCGACCGCCCGGTCCACCATGCCCGCCTTCCGGCAGCTCTTCGTGGCCGACGGCGCCTCCACCGGCATCGACCTCGACCGCAAGGCGTTCGTGCTGCGCAAGCGCGCCGAACGCGAGCTGGGCGTCTACTTCCCGTCGCTGTCCGCCCGCACCATCGTCTACAAGGGCATGCTGACCACCGGCCAGCTGGAGCCCTTCTTCCCGGACCTCTCCGACCGCCGCTTCGCCTCGGCGATCGCCCTGGTCCACTCCCGGTTCTCCACCAACACGTTCCCGAGCTGGCCGCTCGCGCACCCCTACCGGTTCATCGCCCACAACGGCGAGATCAACACCGTCAAGGGCAACCGGAACTGGATGAAGGCCCGCGAGTCCCAGCTCGTCTCCGAACTCTTCGGCGAGGAGAAGCTGGAGCGGATCTTCCCGGTCTGCACCCCGGACGCCTCCGACTCCGCCTCCTTCGACGAGGTCCTGGAACTCCTGCACCTCGGCGGCCGCTCGCTGCCGCACAGCGTGCTGATGATGATCCCGGAGGCGTGGGAGAACCACCCCACCATGGACCCGGCCCGCCGGGCGTTCTACCAGTACCACGCGGCGATGATGGAGCCCTGGGACGGCCCCGCCTGCGTCACCTTCACCGACGGCACCCAGGTCGGCGCGGTCCTCGACCGCAACGGCCTGCGCCCCGGTCGCTACTGGATCACCGACGACGGCCTGGTCGTCCTCGGCTCCGAGGTCGGCGTCCTCGACATCGCCCCCGAGAAGGTCGTCCGCAAGGGCCGCCTCCAGCCCGGCCGCATGTTCCTCGTCGACACCGCCGAGGGCCGCGTCATCGAGGACGACGAGGTCAAGCACGCGCTGGCCACCGAGCACCCCTACCAGGAGTGGCTCGAGGCCGCCGAGATCGAGCTCGAGGACCTCCCCGAGCGCGAGCACATCGTGCACACCCACGCCTCGGTCACCCGCCGCCAGCAGACCTTCGGCTACACCGAGGAAGAGCTCCGCGTCATCCTCGCCCCGATGGCGAAGGCCGGCGCCGAGCCCATCGGCTCCATGGGCACCGACACGCCCATCGCCGCGCTCTCGCAGCGCCCGCGCCTGCTCTTCGACTACTTCACCCAGCTCTTCGCGCAGGTCACCAACCCGCCGCTGGACGCCATCCGCGAGGAACTCGTCACCTCGCTGCGCTCCCCGCTCGGCCCCTCCGGCAACCTGCTGGAGCCCACCGCGGAGTCCTGCCGCAGCGTCGTCCTGCCCTTCCCGGTCATCGACAACGACGAGCTGGCCAAGCTCATCCACATCAACGCCGACGGCGACATGCCCGGCATGAAGGCGGCCACCCTCTCCGGCCTCTACCGGGTCTCCGGCGGCGGCGCGGCCCTCGCCGCCCGCCTCGACGAGATCTGCGCCGAGGCCGACGCCGCCATCGCCGGCGGCGCCCGCCTGATCGTGCTCTCCGACCGGCACTCCGACGCCGAACAGGCGCCGATCCCGTCGCTGCTGCTCACCGCGGCCGTCCACCACCACCTCATCCGCACCAAGCAGCGCACCCAGGTGGGCCTGCTGGTCGAGGCCGGCGACGTCCGCGAGGTCCACCACGTGGCCCTGCTCATCGGCTACGGCGCCGCCGCGGTCAACCCGTACCTGGCCATGGAGTCCGTCGAGGACCTGGTCCGCGCCGGCACCTTCCTCACGGACATCGAGGCCGAGCAGGCCATCCGCAACCTGATCTACGCCCTCGGCAAGGGCGTCCTGAAGGTCATGTCCAAGATGGGCATCTCCACCGTCGCCTCCTACCGCGGCGCGCAGGTCTTCGAGGCGGTCGGTCTCGACGAGGAGTTCGTCCGCCGCTACTTCGACGGCACCGCCACCAAGATCGGCGGCGTCGGCATCGACGTCGTCGCCCAGGAGGTCGCCGCCCGCCACGCCAAGGCCTACCCCGTCACCGGGATCGCGCCCGCCCACCGCGCGCTCGAGATCGGCGGCGAGTACCAGTGGCGCCGCGAGGGCGAGCCGCACCTGTTCGACCCGGAGACCGTCTTCCGTCTCCAGCACTCCACGAAGACCGGCCGCTACGACGTCTTCAAGAAGTACACCGACCGGGTCAACGAGCAGTCCGAGCGCCTGATGACGCTCCGCGGCCTGTTCGGCTTCACGTCCGACCGCCCCTCGATCCCCGTCGAGGAGGTCGAGCCGGTCTCCGAGATCGTCAAGCGCTTCTCCACCGGCGCCATGTCGTACGGCTCCATCTCCAAGGAGGCGCACGAGACCCTCGCCATCGCCATGAACCAGCTGGGCGCCAAGTCCAACACCGGTGAGGGCGGCGAGGACCCGGAGCGCCTGTACGACCCGGCGCGCCGCTCGGCGATCAAGCAGGTCGCCTCCGGCCGCTTCGGCGTCACCAGCGAGTACCTGGTCAACGCCGACGACATCCAGATCAAGATGGCCCAGGGCGCCAAGCCCGGCGAGGGCGGCCAGCTCCCCGGCCACAAGGTCTACCCGTGGGTCGCCAAGACCCGGCACTCCACACCGGGCGTGGGACTCATCTCCCCGCCGCCGCACCACGACATCTACTCCATCGAGGACCTCGCCCAGCTCATCCACGACCTGAAGAACGCCAACCCCAAGGCCCGCATCCACGTGAAGCTGGTCTCCGAGGTCGGCGTCGGCACGGTCGCGGCGGGCGTCTCCAAGGCCCACGCCGACGTGGTGCTGATCTCCGGCCACGACGGCGGCACCGGCGCCTCCCCGCTGACCTCGCTCAAGCACGCGGGCGGCCCCTGGGAGCTCGGCCTCGCCGAGACCCAGCAGACCCTGCTGCTCAACGGCCTGCGCGACCGCATCGTCGTGCAGACCGACGGCCAGCTGAAGACCGGCCGCGACGTGGTCGTCGCCGCGCTGCTCGGCGCCGAGGAGTTCGGTTTCGCCACCGCGCCGCTGGTCGTCTCCGGCTGCGTCATGATGCGCGTCTGCCACCTCGACACCTGCCCGGTCGGCATCGCCACCCAGAACCCCGTCCTGCGCGAGCGGTTCACCGGCAAGGCCGAGCACATCGTCAACTTCTTCACCTTCATCGCCGAAGAGGTCCGCGAACTCCTCGCCGAGCTCGGCTTCCGCTCCATCGACGAGGCCGTCGGCCACGCCGAGGTCCTCGACGTCACCCGCGCCGTCGACCACTGGAAGGCCCAGGGCCTCGACCTCGCCCCGCTCTTCCACGTGCCCGAGCTGCCCGAGGGCGCCGTCCGCCACCAGGTGATCGCCCAGGACCACGGCCTGGAGAAGGCGCTCGACAACGAGCTGATCAAGCTCGCCGCCGACGCCCTCGCCGTCAACGACGCCGGCGACGTCCGGCCCGTGCGCGCCCAGGTCCCGGTCCGCAACATCAACCGGACCGTCGGCACCATGCTCGGCCACGAGGTGACCAAGAAGTTCGGCGGCGCCGGCCTGCCCGACGACACCATCGACATCACCTTCACCGGCTCCGCCGGCCAGTCCTTCGGCGCCTTCGTCCCCCGCGGCATCACGCTGCGCCTGGAGGGCGACGCCAACGACTACGTCGGCAAGGGCCTCTCCGGCGGCCGCATCGTCGTCCGGCCGGACCGCGGCGCCAACCACCTCGCCGACAACTCCGTCATCGCCGGCAACACCGTCGCCTACGGCGCCACCGGCGGCGAACTGTTCCTGCGCGGCGCCACCGGCGAGCGGTTCTGCGTCCGCAACTCCGGCGCCCTGGTCGTCTCCGAAGGCGTGGGCGACCACGGCTGCGAGTACATGACCGGCGGCCAGGCCGTCGTCCTCGGCCCCACCGGCCGCAACTTCGCGGCCGGCATGTCCGGCGGCACCGCCTACGTCCTCGACCTGAACCTCGGGTACGTCAACGCCGGCAACCACGACGCCGTCGAGGCCCTCGACGACACCGACCGCGCCTGGCTGCACGACGCGGTGCGCCGCCACCAGGAGGAGACCGGCTCCACCGTCGCCGAGAAGCTCCTGGCCGACTGGGACAGCGCCGTCCGGCGGTTCAGCAAGATCATCCCCCGCACGTACAAGGCAGTGCTCGCCGCCAAGGACGCCGCCGAGCGAGCCGGACTCGACGAGTCCGCGATCACCGAGAAGATGATGGAGGCGGCGACCAATGGCTGATCCCAAGGGCTTTCTCAACCACGGGCGTGAGGTCGCCAGGACCCGGCCGGTCGAGGAGCGGCTGAAGGACTGGAACGAGGTCTACGTCCCCGGCTCCCTGCTGCCGATCGTCAGCAAGCAGGCCAGCCGCTGCATGGACTGCGGCATCCCCTTCTGCCACAACGGCTGCCCGCTCGGAAACCTGATCCCCGAGTGGAACGACTACGCCTACCGGGAGGACTGGCAGGCCGCCTCCGAGCGGCTGCACGCCACCAACAACTTCCCGGAGTTCACCGGACGCCTCTGCCCGGCGCCCTGCGAGTCGGCGTGCGTCCTCGGCATCAGCCAGCCGCCGGTCACCATCAAGAACGTCGAGGTCTCCATCATCGACCAGGCCTGGGACAGCGGCGACGTCCGCCCCCAGGCCCCGGAGCGGCTCTCCGGCAAGACCGTCGCCGTGATCGGCTCCGGCCCGGCCGGCCTGGCCGCCGCCCAGCAGCTCACCCGCGCCGGCCACACCGTCGCCGTCTTCGAGCGCGCGGACCGCATCGGAGGCCTCCTCCGCTACGGCATCCCCGAATTCAAGATGGAGAAGCGGCACATCAACCGCCGCATCGAGCAGATGCGCGCGGAGGGCACCAAGTTCCGCACCGGCGTGGAGATCGGCCGCGACCTCGACGCCGACAGCCTGCGCAAGCGCTACGACGCCGTGGTCCTCGCCGTCGGCGCCACCACGCCCCGCGACCTGCCCGTCCCCGGCCGCGAGCTCAAGGGCATCCACCAGGCGATGGAGTACCTGCCGCTCGCCAACAAGGTGCAGGAGGGCGACTACGTCGCCCCGCCGATCACCGCCGCGGGCAAGCACGTCGTCGTCATCGGCGGCGGCGACACCGGCGCGGACTGCGTCGGCACCGCCCACCGCCAGGGCGCGGCCTCCGTCACCCAGCTGGAGATCATGCCCCGGCCCAACGACGACCGGGACCCGGTCGGCCAGCCCTGGCCGACCTTCCCGATGCTCTACAAGGTGACCTCCGCGCACGAGGAGGGCGGCGAGCGGGTCTACTCCGTCTCCACCACCCACTTCGAGGGCGACGAGGACGGCAACGTCCAGTGGCTGCACCTCACCGAGGTCGCCTTCGTCGACGGCAAGCTCACCCCGAAGCCCGGCACCGAGCGGAAGATCCCCGCCCAGCTGGTCACCCTCGCGATGGGCTTCACCGGCACCGACCGGGAGAACGGCCTGGTCGAGCAGCTCGGCCTGGAGCTCGACGCGCGCGGCAACATCGCCCGCGACAAGAACTGGCAGACCAACGTCCCCGGCGTGTTCGTCGCCGGCGACGCCGGCCGCGGCCAGTCCCTGATCGTCTGGGCCATCGCCGAAGGCCGCAGCGCCGCCCGCGGCGTGGACCGGCACCTCACCGGCACCAGCACCCTCCCGGCCCCGATCCTCCCGGACGACCGCGCCCTGGTCGCCTGACCGGATCGACCCGAACCGGCCCCTCCCCGGCCCGGCGCGCCGGCCCGGGCCGTACGGCCCGGTTCGCCCTCCGCCCCGCTCCCCGCACCCGGGGAGCGGGGCGGAGCCGCTTCGCGGGCGGGGAGCCGCTTCCCGTTCGCGGAGCTGCTTCCCGTCCGCGGAGCCGCTGCCCGGACGGGCCCGACGGCGTCGTCCCGTACTCCCGTACCCTTCCCGGCAGGGAGCGCCCCGGTCGGCGGCGGCGCCGGGGGAGGGGAGCGGCGGCATGCCCGCGATCAGCCTGACCAAGGTCGAGCGGACCGCGCCCGCGCTGGTGAACCTTTACAAGACCGCCGGGCGGACGGTCGCGCGCCACGGGCTGGAGGGCGAACGCGCCGCCGTGTACCTGGTCGTCGACCACAGCGGCTCGATGAAGCCCTACTACGACAACGGCAGCGTCCAGGCCCTCGCCGACCGCGTCCTCTCCCTCGCCGCCCACTTCGACGACGACGGCATCGTCCCCACCGTCTTCTTCTCCACCGAGGTCGACGCGGTCACCGAGATCGAACTCGCCCGCCACCACGGCGCGATCGAGCGCATCCTCGCCGGACTCGGCCACATGGGGAGGACCAGCTACCACCTCGCCATGGACGCCGTCATCGACCACCACCTCGACAGCGGCGCCACCGCACCCGCCCTGGTCGTCTTCCAGACCGACGGCGGCCCCGTCAGCCGCCCCGCCGCCGAACGCTACGTCTGCAAGGCGGCCAAGCTGCCCCTGTTCTGGCAGTTCGTGGGCTTCGGCGACCCGCACAGCAAGCAGTTCGACTTCCTGCGGAAGCTGGACGAACTCGACGTCCCCGGCAAGCGCGTCGTCGACAACGCCGGCTTCTTCCACGCCGGCCGCGACCCGCTCGCGCTCTCCGACGACGACCTCTACGAACGCCTCGTCGGCGAGTTCCCCGCCTGGCTGCGCGCCGCCCGCGCCCAGGGCATCGTGCGTTGACCCGGGCGTGCGCCGACCCGCACGCTCGCGATCTCCGCCGCTGCGAGGGAAGTTGGCGGGAAGCGTGTCCGACCCCCGCAGTAGTGTTCGGGCGTCGCATCGACCGTGAGGACCGAACCGCCGTGACCGAGCTCGCCGCCTTTCCCCTGCCCTTCGCCGCCAACCTGTACTTCCGCACGCCCCGAACCCTGCGGGAACTGCAGATGACGGAGTGCAGCGCCCACATCCGCTCGAAGCCCGAGTGGTACGTCAAGATGCACGACCCCGAGGTCGTCGCCCGCTGGACGCGGGAGGCGGTCGAGCAGGGCATGACCGAGGCGCAGACCCGGTACGTCCTCGCCGAACTCGCCCGGTACGCCGATCTGCGCGACGCGGCGACCGGCATCGAGGTGTCCGCCGTGGACGGCGTCTGGCACTCGGACACCCTCGTCGACGACCGGCTGCGGACCAGGCTGCGCGAGGCCGTGCGGGTCCTGGAGGAGGTCCCCGACGCGGAGAAGGACTGGCACCCCGGCTCCGACGGCCAGGTCCTCGACCTGGTGCACCCGTCGCTCTTCTGCCTCGTCCGCGAGGTCAGCGGCGCCCCCGAGCACGCCTGGCAGCGGCCGGAGACCTACGGCCGCGGGTACGAGTTCTCCGAGCGGTTCCAGTGGCTGCCCACGGACGTCCAGGTCGGCGAGGACGGCGAGGTCGCCTTCCGCTCGTACGTCAACAACGTCCACCCGGTCGACCACCGCGACCTCGCCGCCGTCCTGCCCGACCTCTTCGCCCGCGTGCGCCCGCTGTTCGAGAACGTGCTCACCGACCTCCGCAACCCGCGGCCCCCGCGGATCGAGGCCGACCCCTACTCCTGGTACGACGACGCCACCGAGCCGGCCCAGCCCGAGGACGCCGACGACGAGGAGGCCGAGGCCGCGTGGGAGGAGGCCATGGACGAGTGGTACGAGAACCGCCGCCCGGCCGTCCCCGACGCGCCCGACTACGACCCGCAGGCCGTGCCCGACGTGGTCGACCGCGTCGACCTGCGCGGCCGCGACCTCCAGGTCATCGTCAAGCTCGCCACCATCCACCTCACCCCCGACAAGCCCGAGTACGCCGGCGGCTCCTGGCATGTCGAGGGCATGCAGAACGAGCGGATCGTCTCCACCTGCCTCTTCTACTGGGACAGCGAGAACATCACCGAGAGCCGGCTGAGCTTCCGCACGGCCGTCGACGAGCCCGACTACGAGCAGAGCGACGACACCGGGATCGGCGAGGTCTACGGCCTGGAGAACGAGGGCCCGCTGAACCAGGTGCTCGGCTCGGCCCCCACCCCGGCCGGCCGCTGCCTGGCGTTCCCCAACGTCCTCCAGCACCGCGTCGCGCCGTTCCGCCTCCAGGACCCGGCCAGGCCCGGGCACCGCAAGATCCTCGCGTTCTTCCTCGTCGACCCGTCGCAGCGCATCGTCTCCACCTCCGACGTGCCGCCGCAGCAGCCGTGGGCCGAGACCTCCACCATGACCCTGGAGCAGGCCAAGAACTACCGCGACGAACTCATGAAGGAACGCAAGTTCTTCGTCGACGAGCACAACCAGCAGATCTACGAGCGGGAGTTCTCCCTCTGCGAGCACTGACGTCCCCGTTCCGGGCCGGGTCGTCCGAGCCGGCCGGAGGAGTCACACTGGTCCCATGCCGGATCAGCAGGAAGCACTGACCGACCCGCCGCCGGGCCTCCCGCGGCGGGTGTGGTGCCGCCTCTGCGGCTCCGAACTCCGGGACGCGGAGTCGCGCCGCAGAGGCTTCGGACCGGAATGCGACCCCGACCGCCGGTTCGAGCACCGCACCCACGACGTGGAACAGGAACCCCTGCCGGGCCTGTGACCGCCCGCCCGGCCGACCGGACGGCCAGGTGGGCGACCGCCGCGCCGGGACCCGACACCCCGCCCACACTGTGGGACCCCACCGCCAGGCGTTCACCGCGACGCCTACAGTGATCGACCATGACGACCAGCAACAACGCCCCCGTCGACCCCACCGTCCGCGAAGAGCTCCACCGGCTCCGCGACAGCATCGACAACATCGACGCCGCCGTCGTCCACATGCTCGCCGAACGGTTCAAGTGCACCCAGCAGGTCGGCTTCCTCAAGGCCAAGCACCAGCTGCCCCCCGCCGACCCGGCGCGCGAGGCCGAGCAGATCGCCCGGCTGCGGCGGCTCGCCGAGAACGCCAAGCTGGACCCCGCCTTCGCGGAGAAACTCCTCAACTTCATCATCGCCGAGGTCATCCGGCACCACGAACGCATCGCCGAGCAGACGGACGACCCCGCCGACGGCACCCCGGCCTGACCCCCGTGCGCCCCGCCACCCACCGCGCACACGGGGCAACGAGGGCGCAACCCACCCCCTGCGCCCGGTACCCCTCATCAGGCAGCATGTGCCCATGTCCGTACTGACGCGCGACGAAGCGCAGACCCGAGCAAACCTCCTCACGGTCGAGCACTACACCGTGGAACTCGACCTCACCACCGGCGAGGACACCTTCGACTCCCGGACCACCATCCGGTTCACCGCCCGCGCCGCCGCGGACACCTTCGTCGAACTGAAGCCCGCCGAACTGCGCTCCGCCACGCTCGACGGACACCCGCTCGACCCCGCCACCCTCGACGACAACCGGCTCCCCCTCACCCTCACCGCCGGCGACCACGAACTGGTCGTCGACGCGGCGATGCGCTACTCCCGCACCGGCGAGGGCATGCACCGCTTCACCGACCCCACCGACGGCAGAACCTACGTCTACACGCAGCTCTTCCTCGACGACGTCCAGCGCGTCTACACCGCCTTCGACCAGCCCGACCTCAAGGCCGCCTTCGACGTCACCGTCACGGCCCCCGAAGGCTGGACCGTCCTCGCCAACAGCCGCACCACCCACGACGGCGACGGCACCTGGACCGCCGCCACCACCCCCGCCATCTCCACCTACCTGCTGGCCGTCGCCGCGGGCCCCTGGCACTCCGTCCGCACCCAGCACCGCGGACTCCCCTTCGGCATCCACTGCCGCGCCAGCCTCGCCCCCCACCTCGACGCCGACGCCGACGAGATCCTCGGCATCACCACCCGCTGCTTCGACCGCTACCACGCAAAGTTCGACGAGCCCTACCCCTTCGACTCCTACGACCAGGCGTTCGTCCCCGAGTTCAACGCCGGCGCCATGGAGAACCCCGGACTCGTCACCTTCCGCGACGAATTCGTCTACCGCTCCGCCGTCACCGACACCGAACGCCAGACCCGCGCCATGGTCATCGCCCACGAGATGGCCCACATGTGGTTCGGCGACCTCGTCACCCTCCGCTGGTGGGACGACATCTGGCTCAACGAGTCCTTCGCCGAGTACATGGGCTACCAGACCCTCGTCGAAGCCACCCGCTTCGACGACACCTGGACCGATTTCGCCGTCGCCCGCAAGAGCTGGGGCTACGACGCCGACCAGCGGCCCTCCACCCACCCCGTCGCCCCCGACGACGTCCCCGACACCGCCGCCGCACTCCTCAACTTCGACGGCATCTCCTACGCCAAGGGCGCCAGCGCCCTGCGCCAGCTCGTCACCTGGCTCGGCGAGAAGGACTTCCTGGCCGGCATCAACACCCACTTCGCCCGCCACAAGTTCGCCAACGCCACCCTCGCCGACTTCCTCGACTCCCTCGCCGCCCACACCGACCGCGACGTCCACGCCTGGGCCGACGCCTGGCTCCGCACCACAGGCGTCGACACCCTCACCGCCACCGTCGACACCGCCCCCGGCCGCTGGAGCCTCGCCCTCGGCCACCGGGGAAGCCGCCCCCACCGCATCACCGTCGGCGTCTACGACCGCGTCCTCGGCGCCGACCGCACCCTGGTCCTGCGCGAACGCCACGAGACGGACATCCCCGGGGAACCCGAGACCCACAACGGCGTCCGCCCCGCCCTCGTCGTCCCCAACGACCACGACCACACCTACGCCAAGATCCGCCTCGACGAGGACTCCCTGGAGACCGCCCTGCGCGGCCTCTCCCAGGTCCCCGACGGCCTCACCCGCGCCGTCCTGTGGAACACCCTGCGCGACATGGTCCGCGACGGCGACCTCGACCCCTTCGGCCACCTCGCCACCGCGAGCGCCCACCTCCCCGAGGAGACCGACCTCGCCATCGTGCAGGGCGTGCTCACCTTCGCCCGGACCCAGATCGCCGACCGCTACCTCCCCCTCGAACGGCGCGCCGAGGCCCTCACCCTCATCGGCGAACTCTGCCGCGACCTGCTGCGCCGCACCGAGGACGGCTCCCAGCCCGGCCTGCGCCTCACCGCCGTCCGCCACCGCATCGACAGCGCCCAGCGCGCCGACGCCCTCACCGCCTGGCTCGCCGACGACACCGTCCCCGGCGGACCCGAACTCGACCCCGCGCTGCGCTGGCGCATCCTCGCCCGCCTCGCCGTCCTCGGCGCCGTCGACGAGTCCGACGTCGCCCGCGAACTCGAACGCGACCCCACCGCCACCGGCCAGGAAGGCGCCGCCCGGTGCCGCGCCGCCTTCCCCGACGCCGACGCCAAGAAGCGCGCGTGGGAGGCCATGTTCCTCGGCGACGACCTGTCCAACTACCTCTTCACCGCCACCGCCCTGGGCTTCTGGCAGCCCGAACAGGCCGACCTCACCGCTGAGTACGTCACCCGCTGGTTCACCGACGCACCCGCCGTGGCCCGCCGCCGCGGCCCCGCCATCGCCGAGGCCGCCGGACACCACGCCTTCCCCGTCCACGCCGTCGACCAGGACACCCTCGACCGCGGCCACGCCTGCCTCGACAGCGACGACATCACCCCCGCGCTGCGCCGCAGACTCGCCGACCAGCTCGACGACCTCGCCCGCGCCCTGCGCGTCCGCACGGCCGGCTGACTGGGCCCGCACGGCCGGCTGACTGGGCCCGGACCGCCGGTTGACTGGGCCCGGACTGTTGGTTGCCCTGGGCCCGGAGCACCGGCCTACCCGGGCCCGGACCGCCGGTTGACCTGGGTCCGGACCGCCGGTTGACCTGGTCCGGGACCGCCGGTTGACCTGGGCCCGCACGGCCGATTGCCCCGGGCCCGGACCGCCGGTTGCCCCGGGCCCGGACTGTCGGTTGACCTGGGTCCGGACCGCCGCTTGACCTGGGCCCGGACGGCCGGTTGACCTGGGCCCGGACGGCCGGTTGACCTGGGCCCGCACCGCCGGTTGCCCTGCGCCCGGAGCATCGGCCTACCCGGGCCCGGACCGCCGGTTGTCCTGGGTTTGGACGGCCGGTTGACCTGAGTCCGGACCGCCGGTTGACCCGGGCCCGCACGGCCGGCGGACCTGGGCCCGCAGCACCGGCCTACCCGGGCCCGGACCGCCGGCCCGCACCACCCCGGGGACGCGGGGCCCACCCGCCCCGCGTCCCCGCACCCCGACGGTCGTTAACCCTCCGACCCCCCCACGGAGGACGACCCCATGACACACCCGGCCCCGGACGAGACCCCCCGCGACCTCGTCGGCATCGGCATCGGCCCCGCCAACCTCTCCCTCGCCGCCCTCGCCCAGCCCCTCGACGGCCTCGACACCGCCTTCTACGAACGCCGCCCCGGCTTCGACTGGCACCCCGGCCTCCTCATCGACGGCACCACCCTCCAGGTGCCGTTCCCCGCCGACCTGGTCACCCTCGTCGACCCCACCAGCCCGTGGACCTTCCTCAACCACCTCAGGGCCCGCGACCGGCTCTTCCCCTTCTACTTCGCCGAACGCTGGCACATCCACCGCGCCGAGTACGACGCCTACTGCCGCTGGGTCAGCGAGAACCTCCCCGGCCTCCACTTCCGCCACCAGGTCGACACCATCCGCTGGAACCCCCACCGCGCCCTCTTCGAGGTCGACCACACCCGCCTCGACGCCCACGGCCACCCCCACAGCCGGCACCGCACCCCCACCCGGCACATCGCCGTCGGCATCGGCACCGAACCCCACGTCCCCGCACCGCTCCGCCCCCTCGCCGACGACCCGGACACCCCCGTCCTCCACTCCGCCGACTACCTCCACCACCGCGACACCCTGCTCGACGCCCACCACGTCACCGTCATCGGCACCGGACAGTCCGGCGCCGAGATCTTCCTCGACCTCCTCCGCCACCGCCCCGCCGGCCGGGAGAACCTCCACTGGACCGGCCGCACCCCCGCCTTCGCCCCCATGGAGTACTCCAAACTCGGGCTCGAACACTTCACCCCCGACTACACCCGCTACTTCCACGACCTCGCCGAACCCGTCCGCGACCACCTCGTCGCCGGCCAGTGGCAGCTCCACAAGGGCATCGACACCGACACCATCACCGCCATCCACGACGAGCTCTACCGCCGCACCCTCGACGGCGGATGGCCCGACACCCGCCTCACCCCCGCGGTCGAGGTCCGCACCGCCCACCGCCCGCCCGGCGGACCGATCCACCTCGGCCTCGAACACACCCAGCAGCACACCCGCACCACCGTCCGGACCGACGCCGTCGTCCTCGCCACCGGCTACCGCCAACGCCCCCTCGACGACCTCCTCACCGGCCTCGCCCCCCACCTCGCCCGCGACACCGCCGGCCGCCCCCAGATCGACGACCACTACCGGCTCCGCCTCGACCCCGCCATCACCGGCGACGTCTACGTCCAGAACGCCGAACTCCACACCCACGGCGTCGGCGCACCCGACCTCGGCCTCGTCGCCTGGCGCAGCGCCACCATCCTCAACACCCTCACCGGCAAGGAGGTCTACCCCCTCCCCACCCGCACCGCCTTCACCACCTTCGGCCTGTGCTGAGCCTTCCTCCCCGTTATCTTCTTCGCGGTCCTGCAAGAGGGCCGCTGGCCTCCGGGCCCGGCATGACTGTTGCCCCCTGTCGAACGGATGACCTGGGGGGTG
>NZ_JBSFVZ010000037.1:0-59235 GCF_053592575.1 Streptomyces sp. NPDC002640
CACCCGCTACGACAAACGCGCCCGGCACTACGAAGCCATGGTCACCATCGCCTGCCTACGACTCTGGCTCCCCTGACTTTGCGGACACGACCTAGTGCTCGCGCCGGGCGCGGCGGCTCGCGGCCGGTGGCTCGGGCCCGCGCCGGGCGGGGCGGCTCATGCTCGCGGCGGCCTGGGCCCGCGGCGGGCGCGCGGCTCGCTCCATGACGCACGGCCGCACGGCCGCACGGCCGGCGGCGGTCCCGGCCCACGGGTGCGGCGGCTCGCGGCGTGTCGCGGGGGCCGCACGGCTCGCGGGGCGCGGCGCGCAGGTTCGCGGCGGCCGGTGATGTCACGGATTCGCACCCCCGCCGCCCCCGCTTGACTCGACGCGTACCGATTCCTCACCGACCTCCGGCGCCCGGCCGCAGCACACGCGCGGGCGGCCGGCATTACGAAGGGATCCCCGCATGTCGTCCCGCCTCCGTCGGCGCCTGCGCCTGTGCGGCGCCGCGTCCGCCGGCCTCCTGGCCCTCGGCTCCACCGGCGTCCTCTCCGCCCCCGCCTCCGCCGCGACCCCGGTCTACGCCGAGGACTTCTCCGGCGGGCTCGGCACCTTCACCCCGACCGGTTCCGTCGGCGCGAGCACCGGCGCCGCCCGCCTGAGCGGATCGCTGCTGTCCGACCCGACCCTCACCTCCGCGTCCGTCCCGCTGGCCGGCTACAGCGGCATCTCCGTCTCGTACACCCGGACGGCGGCCGGGCTGGACCTCGGCGAGGCGTTCACCGTCGCCTACTCCGTCGACGGCGGCGCGTTCACCACGCTGGAGTCCTCGCGCACCGCCTCCGGCGCGGCGTCGTTCCGGCTGCCGTCGTCCGTCGACGGCCGCAGCGTGCGGCTGCGGTCCTCGCTGGACGCGAGCAGCGTCCTGGAGACGCTGACCGTCGACGACGTCCTCGTGCAGGCCGAGGGCGGCGGGAGCGGCGGTCCGACCGATCCCCCGGGCGGCTCGCTGCCGCCGGTGACCGACGTGACCGCGCCGGGGCCGTACGCGGTGACCGTCGACACCACCGCCGGTCCCGGCGACGACGGGTGGCTGGTGTACCCGACGAACGCCGGCCAGAACGGCGTAGACCACCCGGTCCTGGTCTGGGGTCCGGGCGCCGGGTCCGACCCGGCCGCCTACGAGGACATGCTGCGCCAGTGGGCCTCGCACGGATTCGTGGTCTACAGCGAGGTGTCCTCCAGCAGCGGCGCCTACATGGTCGACGCGCTGGACTGGATCGAGGACCAGAACGCCGCCCCGGGCAGCCCGCTGTACCAGGACATCGACACCACCGAGATCGCCTTCGGCGGCCACTCCCGCGGCTCGATCGGCACGTTCGACGTGGCCGACGACCCGCGCCTGGAGACCACCGTCCATGTCGCCGGCGGCTCCTTCGACGGCAACGGCCCGGACAACCTGCGCAACCCGGCCCTGTACATCGGCGGTGACGACGACTTCGCCACCTCCAACGTGGAGCGCGACTACGCCAACACCGACGTGCCGGTGTGGTTCAACGTCCTGAACGGCACCGACCACATCGCCGCCACCCGCAACGGGCAGCACATCATCACCGCCTGGCTCCGGTGGCACCTGGCCGACGAGGAGTTCCGCCGCACCACGGACTTCCTGCGCCAGGGCTGCACCTTCTGCGGCCTCGGCGTCACGCAGTACAAGAACTGGTGACCTTCGGCCACAGGCCGGTCGCTGTCTCGCCGAGGCAACTTGCGCGCCAGGTCCACCGGACCACACGCGCAAGGTGCCTTCGCCCTCGGCGGGGTGCGCGTACGTCCCCGGACAGCCGACCCCCACAAGCCGACGCGCCGGGCCCCGGCTGTCGGCGGCTTGCACGTTCGGGTGAGCCGGACGGTACCGGGCCTCTCGCGGTGACGCGGCCTACCATGATGGTCTCGACCCGCCCACAGGAGGCATGCGATGTCCGCAGCCGTCGAAATGCCCCACGACGACCGCCCGCTGGTCGCGGAGGCCAACCGGATCAGGGAGCGTCTCCCGGGCTACCGCGTCGAGATCATCGGAGGTCAGCTCCTCGTGACCCCTCCCCCGGACGCGGCCCACGCGCACGTCCTGAGCGAGCTCGTGCTCACCCTCGCGGCGGCCGGACTGCACGGCGGCGGGAGCAAGGTGCTCCAGGGTGTCGGTCTCTGGCTCCCCGACGGGCCGGAGGACTACGCCGTCCCGGATCTCGCGGTGGTCGACGCCGACATCCGGGACCACCTGATCGAGAACAACTGCTACGACCCCCTCGCGTTCCGCATGGTCCTCGAGGTGACGTCCACCAACTGGCGGGCCGACCTGCGCACCAAGGTCGCCGCGTACGCCATCGCCAGGGTGCCCGCGTACGTGGTCGTCGACCGGAAGCACAACCGGCTGCACGTGCTGACCGATCCTGTCGCGGACGAGTACGACGTCCACCGCGTCCACGCGCCGGGTGAGCGGGCGGTGCTGCCCCCCTCGGTCGGCGCGCCGGACGTGACGCTGGACGTCTCCGAGGTGCTGGCCGCGGCTCGGCCGTAGGCCGACCGGTGGTCGGTCGGGCGGTGCCCTACCCGCCGGCGTCGTGGCGCGGCTAGTACGGGTCAGCTCGACGCGGGCCGAACTCGGGAGGCGCCCTCCCGGGGGCGGGGCGAGGGATCAGCGAGCGGGCGGGACGAACTCGGGCTGATCGAGCAGGCGCAGCCAGCTTCCGTCGGGCTGGCGCCGGACGACCTGCGCCCGGGCGCCCGCCCCGTCCCTCGGCGGCGTCGAGGTGAGGGCGATGTCGCCGCTGATCAGCGTCGGCAGCGGCTGCTCCGGCTCGAAGCGGGGACGGTCGGCCAGCGCCTTCTCCCACAGGGCGCGAATCGCCTCCCGGCCCACCGTGCGGTGGCCGGGCGGGAAGGCCATCACCGCGCCTTCCTCGTACAGTGCGGCGACCCCGGCCGCGTCGCCGGCGTTGGAGCGTTCGACGAACAAGCGGGTGATGTCCTCGGGCCGCATGGCCTTCTCGTACTCCGGCATGGCTTCCTCCTGCCGTCGGGGGCGAGCTTCGACGCTCCCCAGCCTGGCCGTCGCCCACGTCAGAAGTCCAACAGATGCTTCTCATGGAAACTAGAATCAGGAGTCATGGAACTGAGGCAGCTGGAGTACTTCGTCGCGGTCGCCGAGGAGCGCAATTTCACCCGGGCGGCCGAGCGGGTGCACATCAGCCAGTCCGGCGTCAGCGCCCAGATCAGGCGGCTGGAACAGGAACTCGGAGCCGAACTGTTCGACCGGTCGGCGCGGACCGTCACCCTCACCGTCGCGGGAAACGCCGCGCTCGAACACGCCCGCGCCGCACTCGCCGCCGCCGGGGCGGTCGGCCAGGCGGTCGGCGAGGTGACGGACCTGATCCGGGGGCGACTCACCGTCGGCATGGTCGTCGGCTGCACCGTCACCCCGCTGTTCGACGCCCTCGCCGCGTTCCACCGGGCCCATCCCGGTGTCGAGATCTCGCTGCTGGAGGACAACTCCGACCGGCTCGTCGAGGGCGTGCGCACCGGCACCGTCGACCTGGCGCTCGTCGGGGCGGCAGGCGTCACCCCCGACGGGCTGGAAGCGCTGACCATCGTCAGCGAGCGGCTCGTGGTGGCGGTCCCGGCCGGGCACCCACTGGCGCGACGGCGGCGGGTCACCCTGCGCGACCTGACCGCCCACCCGATCGTGTGCATGCCGCCCGGTACCGGCCTGCGCACGGTGCTCGACCAGGCCTGCGCCGCACAGGGCGTCCACCTCGCGATCCCTCTGCAGGCCGGCGCGGCGGACGCCGTCGCCGACCTCGCCGCCCGCGGGCTCGCCGTCGCCGTCCTCAGCGACTCCATGGCCGCGAGCCACCGCGACCGGCTCACCGTCCGGACCATCGACGACGTCGAGACACCCGCGCTGCTCGCCCTGGTCTGGCGGAACACGCACAGCCCGGGGATGCGTCAACTGCTCCGGCACAGCCGGCAGGCCTTCGCCGGGCCCGACAAGGCACGGGCCGACTCCTAGAACGCCCCGACGGCAGCGGCGACAGCGGCCGCTCCGGACGTCCCCACCGCGCCGTCAGCCGGCCTGCGCGGGCTCGTCCCCCAGGGCGCGGATCGCACCGTCGATGGCGACGGTCAGGCGCTCCAGGTCATGACCGGCGCGCTCCCGGACCCGCAAGCCGAGCACCGTCGTGAAGAGCGATTCCACGGCCCCGTCGATGTCGAGATCGGCGGCCAGTTCGCCCCGCTGCCGCCCCTCGGTCAGTACCGCGTGCAGGGCCTGCCGGGTGACCGCGAACGCGGCCTCGGTCCGCTCGTGCACCTGGGCATCGGTGGCGCCGAGTTCGGTGGCGGTGTTGACCACGAAGCAGCCGCGGCCGGACTCGCCTGCGGCCGGGCAGGTCACCAGCCACAGCATCCATTCCCGCAGCACCTCACGGACCGGGCGGTCGCTCACGTCCAGACGTCGCCGGGCCTGCGTGGACTCGGTGGCCCGGTAGTGGTCGAGCGCGCGCAGGAAGAGCGTGTGCTTGTCCGTGAACGTCCGGTACAGGCTGCTGGGCGTGAGCTTCAGCTCGTCGCCCAGGTCGCGGACCGACGTGGCGTGGTAACCGCGCCGCCAGAACAGCTCGGTCGCCGCGGTGACCGCGTTCTGCTCATCGAACTGCCTTGGGCGTGCCATGAGTTCACCTTTCCCGGCTTGTGGAGCGCTCGCTCCCATACTACTGTGCCGACGTATGGGAGCGATCGCTCCCGAACTGTACGGAGGAGGATCCGTTGACGACCGCAGGACAGACCCCCGCGCCTACGCGGGAACCGGGGACGCCGGACGGGAGCCGCTGGACGGCGGTGGCCGTGGTGACGCTGGGCACCTTCCTGCTGGTGACCGCCGAGCAGCTGCCGATCGGCCTGCTGACCTCGGTGGGGTCCGCGCTGTCGGTCTCCGAGGGGACGGCCGGACTGATGGTGACGGTGCCCGGCATCGTCGCCGGGTTGGCGGCGCCGCTGGTCCCGATGGCCGTCGGGGCGCTGGACCGACGCGTCCTGCTGCTCGGGCTGATGGCCCTGATGACCGTCGCGAACCTGGGCTCCGCCCTGGCGCCGAACTTCGCGGTGCTGGTGGGCTCCCGCGTGCTGGTCGGCATCGCGGTGGGCGGCTTCTGGGCGGTCGCCGCCGGTCTGGCGGTCCGGCTCGTCACGCCCGCGGACGTGCCGCGCGCCACCGCGGTCATCTTCGGCGGCGTCGGGGCCGCGAACGTGTTCGGCGTCCCGCTCGGCACCCTGGTCGGTGACCTGACCGGTTGGCGCATCGCCTTCTGCGCGCTCAGCGCCCTGGCGCTGGTGACCCTGATCGCCCTGCTCGCGGTACTGCCGCGGCTGGTCGCCTCCCGGAGCGTCCGCCCCGGCCTCCTGGTGGAGCAGCTCCGCAACCCGGGCGTGCGCGTCGGCATCATCGCGACGGTGCTCCTCGTCTTCGGGCACTTCGCCGCCTACACCTTCGTCAGCCCGGCGCTGCAGGATCTGTCGGGGATCGACGAACGCCATGTCGGTCCGCTGCTGTTCGCGTTCGGAGCGGCAGGCATGATCGGCAACTTCGTGGCAGGTGCGGCGCTCTCTCGCCGCGTGCACCGCAGCGTGCTGGTTGTCGCCGTGGCCGTGGCGGCCGCGATGCCGCTCTTCCTGCTCCTGGGCCGGACCGCGATCGGTGGCGCCGTCCTGCTGATCGTCTGGGGTCTGGCCTTCGGCGGTGTGTCCGTGGGCCTCCAGACCTGGATGATCAAGGCCGCTCCGCAGGCGGTGGAAGCGGCCTCCTCGCTGTGGGTGGCGGTGTTCAACCTGTCCATCGGTTTCGGCGCGCTGGCCGGCGGCATCGTCGTCGACACGCTCACGCTCCACGGCGTGCTCTGGCTCGGCGGCGCCTGCGCCCTGCTCGCCGCCCTGGCGGTCTGGACCGCCCGTACCCAGGACGCCGTGCACTGACCGGGAACCGGCCGGAATGCCCGGTCCACCCTTCCCGTGCAGGGCTGTGAACCCGAGGCGGTGCCAACGTGCCGACTCCCCCAGGGCGCGCGGACAGGGTGCGCGGACCTCTACGGGGTGAAGAGCCTCCCGGTCGCCTGGGACGGCTGAACCGTGCGGATCATCCTGCCGGGAGGAACATGACGTCCCCCTCCCCCGCGCCCGGCGCGAGGAAGGACAGCAGGGCGACGCCCTCACGCTCCACCTCGGCCCGTTCCCGCGCGGACAGCGGGGCGAAGGGGGTGACGGCGAGACGCGTCGTCCCGCCCTCCTTGACCTTGCTCCAGGCGCCGCGGACGAAGCCGTCGACCAGGACCGCTCCGGGGATCACCGCGTTCCGGGTCATGATCCGCCGCTGCTCCGCGGCGCCGATGATCCGGGACCGGTCGGCGTGGGAGAGGATCGCGTTGTCGAACTCGGCGAGGAACCGCACCGGGGCGGGGGTGTCGGGGCCGGGGCGCGGGGCGTCGGGGAGGTCGAGGAGCTCGGTCCCGGCCTCGTCGGAGAAGACCCGCAGCTCCGGGCGGAGGGCGTCGACGGTCTCACGCAGGCGGGTGAGGCCGGACCAGGTCTGCACGTCGGCCACCGAGGCGGGGCCGAAGGCGGCGAGGTAGCGCCGCACCAGGGCCGCGCGGTCGGCGGCGGACGCCTGCGGCGCCGACAGCCAGGTCTCGGCCGTCGCGTACACCGGCTGCCCGGAACGCCCCCACACGCCGCGCGGCGGGGTCTGCACCATGGGGACGAGCACCCGCAGCGCGTTCCCCAGCAGGGACCGGTCCAGGCCCGGCCACCGTTCCTCCAGCAGCCGGGTCAGCTCGGCCGCGCTGCGCGGGGCCTCGTCCAGCCAGGCCCGTCCGGCCGCGACCAGTTCGGCGGGCTCGACCCCTTCCAGGTTCCGCCAGCACCGCGGGCCCAGCGCCCGGTCGAGGGCGGGCTGCACGGTGGGGCGCAGCCATCGGCAGTCCCCGGCGGTCACCAGGTGCACGGTGCCGCGCATCAGGACGATGCGCACCGCGGACCGGTCGAGCAACCGGGCGGACAGGTCGTCAGGGGCGAAGGCGCGCATCCGGGTCCACAGGCCGGCGTAGGGGGCCTGCGGGGCCTGGGCCTGGAGGCCGGTGAGGTGTTCGAGCACTTCGAGGGTGGTCAGCGGGGAGCGTTCCAGCAGCAGCTGGCGGGCCAGGAAGGCCCGGTTCAGGGCCCGCCGGGACAGGGTGTCCGGACGTGTCGAGGTGATCGCCATGCGGTGCCGTCCTCTTCAGCCGTGGGTCGCGACGGGAGGCGTCCCGGGGCCCGCCGTCTCCTCGACGATAGGCGCTCTTGCGGCCACTTTCCGTCCTCAATGTGCCGCCTGCTTCTTCCGGCTCCTTGCCGCGCCTCTTCCCGTCCCTTCGCCGCGCCGCCCCGCGGGCCGGTTCCCCGCCCTGTCCGGCGTGGCGTCCGTGCTCCCGCGGCGCACGCGGCGATGCTCGCCGGGACGGGTGCGCGCGGGCGACGGGCCGCGCGGCGGCACCCGGTGGTGACGTGAGGACACCTGGGAGGGATACGAACATGACCGTGACGGTCGTCCTGTTCACCGCGGACCTGCGCCTGCACGACCATCCCCCGCTCACCGCGGCCCTCGCCGCGGCGGACGAGGTGGTCCCGCTCTTCGTCCACGACCCGGGGGTGGCGGCCGCCGGGTTCGACGTGCCCAACCGCGCCGCGTTCCTCGCCGACTGCCTGGCGGACCTGGACGCCTCGCTGCGCCGGCGCGGCGGGCGCCTGGTGGTGCGGTCCGGGCCGGTGGAGCGGGAGGTGGCGGCGGTCGCCGCGGAGTGCGGGGCGACGGAGGTGCACCTGGCGGCCGGGGTCACCGGGCACGCCCACCGGCGGGAGGAACGGCTGCGGGAGGCGCTGCGCGGACGCGGCGTGGAGGTGCGCGCGCACGGCGCGGTGACCACCGCGGTCCCGCCGGGCGCCCTCACGCCGTCGGGCACCGACCACTACGCGGTCTTCACCCCCTACTTCCGCCGCTGGTCCGCCGAGGGCCTGCGCGAGGTCCTCCCCGCGCCGCGCTCCGTACGGGTTCCGGACGCGGTGGGCGGCGAACCGCTGCCGTCGCGCGGGGCGACGGCGGACGTCTCGCCGGGCCTGCCGCCGGGCGGCGAGACGGCGGGGCGGGAGCGGCTGGCGCGGTGGCTGCGCGCGGGGCTGGACGCGTACCACGAACGCCAGGACGACCTGGCGGGGGACGGCACCTCGCGGCTGTCGCCGTACCTGCACTTCGGCGCCCTGTCCCCGGTGGAGCTGGTCCGCGGGGCCCGCGAACACGGCGGCCCGGGCGCGGAGGCGTTCGTCCGGCAGTTGTGCTGGCGGGACTTCCACCACCAGGTGCTGGCCGCCCGCCCCGACGCGTCGTTCCGGGACTACCGCACCCGCGGCGACCGGTGGCGCGGCGAGGACGAGGCCCACGAGGAGATCACCGCCTGGCGGGAGGGCCGCACCGGCTACCCGCTGGTCGACGCGGCGATGCGCCAGCTCCGTCACGAGGGCTGGACGCACAACCGGGCGCGGCTGCCGGCGGCGAGCTTCCTGACCAAGACCCTGTACGTGGACTGGCGGATCGGTGCGCGCCACTTCCTCGACCTGCTGGTGGACGGCGACATCGTCAACAACCAGATGAACTGGCAGTGGGTCGCCGGCACGGGGACGGACACCCGGCCTCACCGGGTGCTGAACCCGGTGGTGCAGGGCAAGCGGTTCGACCCGCGCGGCACCTACGTGCGGCGGTGGGTGCCGGAGCTGCGGGAGGTGGAGGACCGGTTGGTGCACGAGCCGTGGCGGCTTCCCGAGGAGCGCCGCGTCGCCCTCGGCTACCCGCCGCCGCTGGTCGACCTCGCCGACGGCCTGGCCCGCTTCCGCCGGGCCCGCGGGCGGGACGAGGCCTGAGGCGTCCGGAGCGAGGGCTGACCGGGCCGGACCGGCCGCCGACGGTGCCGGAGCGAGGGCTGACGGGCCCGGCCCGACCGGCATCCGGAGGGGCCGGACCTACGGCTGGAGGGGGCGGACTGCGTTACCGCGGCCGCGGGCGCACACTGGAAGGGCACCATCATCCCCAACGGAGGCGGTCATGATCCTCCTCGGCATCATCCTCCTGGTGATCGGCGCCCTCGTCGATCTGTCGATCCTGTGGACGATCGGCATCATCCTGCTTGTCGTCGGCGTGGCGCTGTGGATCGCCGGCGCCCTCGGCCACGCGGTGGGCGGACGGAAGCACTACTTCTGACCCGTGACCGGGCGCTGCCCGACGCCCGCCGGACCGTTCCGGCCCGGCGGGGAGGGTCCCGTCCGATGTGAGGCGGCTCAGCTCATGGCGGGCGGCAGGTACGGGGTCAGCGCGGTGACCGTGCTGCCCGCCGAGGTGAGGAAGAGCGCGACGCCGACGGCGCCCGGGTCGGGCACGTCGGTGGCGCGGTCCCGCAGGTAGCTGGCGCGGCCCTGGCGGGCGCGCAGCCCGGCGGTGTCCCGCACGCCCTGCCACGCGGCCTCCGCGGCATGCCGCAGGGCCTGGTCGGGCGGGGTGTCCGGGCCCGCGGCGGCCAGCGCGCCGGCCGCCGGGTGGAGGGCGTCCACCAGCGTCTTGTCCCCCGGTTCCGCGTCGCCGACCCTGCGGATCGCGGCCAGGCCGTCGGCGACGCCCTCGGCCAGCGCGGGCGTCGTCAGGCGGCCGTCGGAGGCCTCGGCGAGCGACTGCAGGAGGAGGCCGAAGAGCGGGCCGCTGGTGCCGCCGACCTCGTCCAGGAAGGCGCCCGCCGCGGCGTCCAGCGGGCCGGCGGCGGGACCGCGGCCGGCCTCGTCGAGGGCGTCGAGGCGCTGGAGGGCGGCGCGGGTACCGGCGTTGAGGTTCACGCCGAAGTCGCCGTCCCCGGACTGCTGGTCCAGGGCGGTGAGTTCGGGCTCGGTCGCGCGCGCGGCGTCCGCGAACCGGCGCAGCCAGGCGTCGGTGAACGCGCCGTCGTACGGGGCACCGTCGTGTGGGGCGGCGCCGTGCGGGGCCGTGGTCATCGCTTTCCTCCCGGGAGGGGTCACCAGTTGAGTGCGGCGGTGCGCACGGGGGCGTCGTACCGCTCGAGTGCCTCGGCGTCGGCCACCATCAGGGTGATCGAAAAGCCCCGCATGTCCAGGGCCGTGACGTAGTCGCCCACCAGCGAGCGGGCGAGGGCGATGCCCCGGTCGTCCAGCAGACGCCCCAACTCGCCGTAGACGCCGTAGAGTTCGAGCGGGGTGACCGAGCCGAGGCCGTTGACGAGGGCGATCACCGTGTCGCCGCGGGCCGCGCCGAGCGCTTGGAGCAGGGCCGCGGTCATCTCGCCCACCAGGTCGCGCGACGGCCCGTGGGCGCGGGCCCGGTCGGCCCGCTCGCCGTGGATGCCGACACCGAACTCCAGTCGGCCGGGGTCGAGTTCGAAGGCCGGGAGCCCGGTGGTCGGCGCGGTGTGGGCGCGTGAGGCGACCGCCAGGGTGCGGCAGCGGGACACCAGGTCGCTGCCCAGTTCGGCCAGTTCCTTCAGCCCGAGGCCGCTGTCGGCGGCCGCGCCGAGGATTTTCTCGACCAGCACAGTGCCGCCGGTGCCGCGCCGCCCGGCGCGGATGTCCTCGGAGTCCGAGGCGAGGTCGTCGTCGACCAGGACGCGGGCGCAGGGGATGCCCCGGCGGGCCAGGCGCTCGGCGGCGATGCCGAAGTTGATCCGGTCGCCGGTGTAGTTCTTCACGATGTGCAGCACGCCCTCCTCACGGGCGGCCGCCACCGAGGCCTCGTGGACGGAGCGGTTGTGCGGGGAGGCGAAGACGCGGCCGGGCACGGCGGCGTCGAGCATCCCGCGCCCGACGAACCCGGTGTGCATCGGCTCGTGCCCCGAGCCGCCGCCGGAGAGCAGCGCGACGCGGCGCCCTGGCGCGGGGTCCCGGGCCAGCAGGTAGCCGTGCCGGGAGTCGTAGGTGACCAGGGACGCGTGGGCCCGGGCGAAGCCCGCCAGCGCGTCGGGCACCAGGTCCTCGGCGGCGTTGCCGAAGTACGCGGCCATCGGGGGTCTCCCTCCTCACGGGCCCGGTCTCGGCCCGCGGTCCGCCCACGGGCGGGCGGGCCCGCCTGGGCCATCCTGCCCGGAGGGGCCCGCCCTCATGCCGGCCCCACGCCGGGTCGCGGGCAACCGGGACGGCCGCCCTTCCGGCCGCCCTGCCGCTGCCCTGCAGACGCCGCCCTGCCGCTGCCCTGCAGGCGCCGCCCTGCCACCGCCCGGCCTCCGCCGCTCACCACTCGTCCGGTACGGGGCTGCGTTCGCCCTTGCGGTTCCGCCGGGTCAGCAGCCGCTGGGCGCGGGCCATGCCCGCTGGGCGCGGGCCATGCCCGCGGGGCGCCGGCCGTGCAGCGCGGCGCGGGCGGCGTTGGCGCCGGGCGCGCCGTGCACGCCGCCGCCGGGGTGGGCGGCCGCGGACGCCAGGTAGAGCCGCCGCACGGCCGTTTCGGGACGTCCGGTGCCGGGGATCGGGCGGAACACCAGCTGCTGGTGCATGGCCGTGGTGCCGCCGTTGATGGCGCCGCCGTGCAGGTTGGCGTCCATGGCCTCCATGGTGGGCGGGGTGAGGACGCGGCGGGCGCGGATCCGGTCGCGGAAGCCGGGGGCGAAGCGCTCCACCTCGCGTTCGATCCGGTCGGCCATCCGCTCCCCCTCGCCCGCGTCCCAGGCGCCGGTGATGCCCTCCTCGCCGGCGTCGCCGCGGATCTCGTGCGGCACGTGGGTGTACGCCCACGCGGACTCGGTGCCGGCCGGCGAGCGGGTCGGGTCGGTGGTCGTCATCTGGCCGAGCACGCAGAACGGCCGGTCCGGGACGCGGCCCATGGCGAGCTGCGCGGCGAACCGGGTGAGTTCGTCCACGCCGTCCGCCAGGTGCACCGTGCCCGCGAGCCCCGCCTCGGGCGAGGTCCAGGGGATGGAGCCGTCCAGCGCCCAGTCGACCTTGACCGTGGCGAAGTCCCACTGGAAGCGCTTGAGGTCCTCGAGCAGTTCGCCGGGCAGGTGCTCGGGGGCGACGAGCCCGCCGTACAGGGCGGGGGCGGAGACGTCGGCGAGCACCGCGCGCCGGGCGTCGACCGTGTCGCCCCCGGCGGTGCGCACGGCTACGGCGGTGCCCTGCCGCACCACGACCTCCGCGACGCGCTCCCCGCAGCGCACGACGCCGCCGCGGTCCTCCAGCCGGGCCACCAGGGCGGAGATCAGTCCGCCGGCCCCGCCCTCGGGCACCGGAAAGCCGTAGCTCTGGCCCAGCATGGCCATCAGCCAGCCGAAGCCGCCGCTGCCCGCCGCCTCGGGGGCCAGGTCGGCGTGGAGCGCGTTCCCGGCCAGCAGCAGCCGGCCGCCCTCGGCGTCGAACTCCTCCTCCCCCAGCCGCCGCACCGGCAGCACCAGGCTGCGCGCCATCCGCAGCCCGCCGGTGCCGCGGAGCTTCCAGGCCAGCCGGGCGCCGGCCTTCACCGGCGGGAACGGGGTGAACAGCGCGTCCAGCAGGTCGGGCCGCAGCCGGTCCCAGACGGTGTGCAGTTCGCGCCATGCCTCGCCGTCGCCCTCCGCGAACGCCTCCAGGGAGGTGACGGTCTGCCCGAGGGTCCGGCCGAGCACCGCGCACCGGCCGTCGCTCAGCGGGTGGGCGACCACCCGGGGGGCGTGCCGCCAGCGCAGCCCGTACCGCTCCAGCCGCAGGCCCTCCACGACCGGGGACGCGGCGGCGAGCGGGTAGAACGCGCTGAACAGGTCGTGCACGAACTCCGGGTCGACGCCGCGGTCGTGCCGCACCGCCCCGCCCGGCTCGGGCTGCTCCTCCAGGACGACGACGCTCCAGCCGGCGTCGGCCAGCAGATTGGCCGCGACCAGCCCGTTCGGGCCGGCTCCGATCACCACGGCGTCGGGCATGGCACTCCTTCCTCCGGCCCGGCACCCGGGCCCCGGCCCGCGGACTCCCGCGGCTCTCACGCTCCGGCGGACTCCCGCCACTGTCACGCCCAGGCGGACTCCGTGCTCCCGGGCTCGGCGGGCTCCGCGCTCCCAGGCCCCGGCGGGCTCCCGCTGCTCCTGGGCCGCCGCCGGCTCCGCGGCGATCACGCTGCGGCGAGTCACGCGGCGGCGGGCTCCGCGGCTTGTCCGGCGGCGGACTCCCGCGACTGTCACGCTCCGGCGGGTTCGGGCCGGCCCGGCGCGGACCGTCCGCCGCCGGGGTGGCGGCGGGCCTCCTCGCAGACCTCCTCCAGCCGCCGCAGCATCTCCCGGTGGCGGAGCTGGATCAGCGCCTCCACGCCCACGTTGTGGATCGTCCCGCCGGCCCCCTGGAGGGGGTGTTCGTCGACGACGACCAGGCTGTCGTCGCCCCAGGAGCGGACGTCGATGGCGATCCGCGCGGTGCCCAGCGGCCCCGCCTTCGCCTCGAGTTCGAGCTCGCGGCCGGGCACGCAGCGGCGCACCACGGTCTCGTTGTGCAGCCGGACCGGGCCGATGCGGACCTCGTAGGCGATCGCCGCGCCGACCTCGGGCCAGTCGCCCCGCACCGGCTTCGACCGGGAGGTGCCCACCACCCAGTCCGCGTACCGCTCGCCGTCCGCGAGGACGTCCCAGACCTGTCCGGGCGTCGCCCTGATCAACCGGTGCCGCTTGGCCATGCCGTCTCCCGCGTCCGCGTCCTGGTCGGTCCCTGCTGCCGACGGTCGCGAGCCGGGTGCCCCGTAGCGCGGGGGACGAACCCGGGCGGTTCCGGCGGCGGGCCGGGTACGGGCCGGGCGACGGGAAGCCGCGTGCGCGGGCGGCGGGAGCCCGCGTCCAGGGCGGGCGGCTGCGGGCGGCGCGGGGCGTCAGGCGCCCGGTTCCGGCGGCCGCGCCGCCCGGTCGGCCAAGCCGCCCGCCCCGAGCGGGCCGGTGGGCTCCAGCGGCCCCTCCGCCTCCAGCCGCGGCAGCTCGTACCGGGACACCGCCGTGACCACGGCCGGCATCGCGGCGCGGATCCCCTGGACGGCCCGCAGCCAGACGGGGATGTAGGTGCTGGCACGGCGCCGCTCCGCCGCGTCCCCGAGCCGCCGGGCGACCTCGGGGGCGGGGTAGATCCTCCGGGCCGGCGCCGGCATGTGCCCGCGCAGCTCCCGCAGCACGGGGTACCGGTCGGCGTCCCGGATCATGTCGGTGTCGGTCCAGTTCAGGTAGCCGATGCCCACCCCCACGCCCCGGTGGGCGAGTTCGGCCCGGAGGCTGTGCGCGAAGGCCTCCACGCCCGCCTTGGAGGCGCAGTACGCGCTCATCATGGGCGCGGAGCCGAACGACGCCAGCGAGGCGACCTGCAGGAAGTAGCCGCGGGTGCGGAGCAGGTCCGGCAGGAAGACCCGCGCGGTGACCGCGCTGCCGGTGAGGTTCACGTCGATCACGCGCCGCCACAGCGCGGGGTCGGAGTCCACGAAGGGCCCGCCCTCCGCGATCCCGGCGTTGGCCACCACCACGGACGGCGGTCCGAGCCGTTCCCGCACCTCACGGGCGGCTTCGGCCATGCCGGCGTCGTCGGTGACGTCCGCCTCCACCGCCAGCGCGCGGGTCGGCAGGTCCCGTGCCACGCGCTCCAGCCGCTCCTGGCCGTGCCCGAGGAGCGCCACGTGGGCGCCGCGCCCCGCGAGGTCCCGCGCCAGCGCGGCTCCGACGCCGCGCGCGGCGCCGGTCACCACCGCGACCCTGCCCTCGAGCGGCCTGCCCGCACCGGGCCGCCGTCTTCCGTACCGCCAGGTCTGTTCCACGAGCCTCGCCTCCGCGGCCCGGGTCCCCCGCGGACGGCGGCCTACGCACCCGGATACCGGTCTCCTCCGGTGACCTCGCGGGCGATCCGCGACCACGCGTCCTCGCCGCCGGGCAGCGGCCAGGCCCAGGTGGGCCGCGTTCCGGTGCGCAGCGCCGCCAGCCGCCGGGCCAGCACCGGGCCCGCCTCGGCGGCGCCGTCGGGGACGCGGGGGCCGATGCGGGCGCGGAGGGCGGCGAAGCGGGCCAGTTCCGACGCGTACTCCGCCGCGGCCCGTTCGGTGCCCGCGGCCACCTCGTCGGCGGGCGCGGTGCGCCGCAGGTGCAGCAGCGGGGGGTCGGTCGACTCCGCGATCGCGGCGGCGAGCCGGGCATGGCCGTCGAGGAGCAGGTGGCAGTCGAGCCCGCTGACCCACCACAGCAGCACGGGCGGCAGCGTGCCGTCCGCCGCCTGTTTGCGGTACGCCTTGACCCGGGCGTCGTCGGCGTCGGGCATCCGCCGCAGCGGGAGGACCTCGTCGCATCGCTCGTCGGCGAACCAGTCGACGCGGCCCTCCGGGTGGCCCTCGACGAGCAGCTCGCCCCAGTGCTCGCCCAGCGGGCTCTCGGGGGTGAGCAGCCACCGCCCGTCGTGCAGCGGGCCGCCCGGCGCCTCGGCGAGGTGTTCCGCGAAGCGGTACGCCCAGCGGTCGGGGCGCCCGGCGAGCTCCCTCGCCTCCGCCGCACGGCACGGCGGGGCGACCGAGCGGTACTCGCCGGTGCGCCGGAACTCGACGCCGCAGTGGTCGGTCTCGACGGCGGCCAGGAGGACGGGCCGGGTCTCCTGGGTGAGCAGCAGCCGCCGCCCGGCGGTGAACAGGCGCAGCCCGGGCAGCGGGCGGGACTCCACCTCCAGCGTCAGGCCGGCCCAGGTCCCGTCGTCCCGGACGACGTCCGTGCGTCTCATGCCGGAAACCCTAGGCGGACGGAGCCCGCTTGCCCGCGGGGAGGGCGGCGTGGGAAGGTGGCCCGCGTCCGCGTTCCCGCGGGCGCTTCCACGGTGAGGAACGAAAGCCATTGTTCTCGGCGTCCCCCAGCGGCCGCCGTCGGCACTGAGCCCGAGGCCGTCCGGCCCCGGCTCCGCCTGACACGCTCCCGTACGGACTGTTCCGCACGGCGGCCCCACGACGCGATGCCCGAGGCATCGCGACTCTCCCGCGCCCCGCGCCGGACCGCAGGCACCTGTGCGTCCCTGTGCGCCGAGGGCTTCTCCGAGACTTCCGTGAGGTCACCACCACCATGGACATGCAGGTCCAGAGCTTTGCCGTCGCCAACCTCCGCCGCCGTCCCGAGACCGTCGAGGCCGGTGGGTTCGTCGCCGGTTTCGTCCCGGGCACCGACAGCCCCTACATCAACTACGCCACCCCGCTGCCCGGCGCGCGGCCGACCCGGCAGGACGTCAGGGCGCTGATCGGGCTCTTCCGGGAGCGCGGCCTGCTGCCCCGGCTGGAGTTCGCCCCGGAGGCCGCGCCCGAGGTGGAACCGGCCCTGCGCGCGGCGGGGTTCGCCACCGAGGCGGTGCACCAGTACCTGGTGTGCGCCCCGGACACGCTGGCGCCGCCCCGGCAGGCGGGTGCGCCGCGGGTGGAGACCCCGGTGACGGACGAGGAGTTCCTGCGGCTCGACGCCGCGCTGGCGGAGGCGTTCGGCGGCCTCTTCCCGGCATCCGCGGAGGGCGCCGCCCGCCTGCGCCGGACCCAGGAGGGCGGCGGCGCCGTCCGCTTCGTGCGCGATCCGCACGGCGGCGTGGCCGGCGGGGCTTCCTGCTCCGCGCCGGCCGAGGACACGGCCGAGCTGAGCGGCGTGGGCACCCGGCCCGCCCATCGCGGCCGCGGCATCGCCGCCGCGGTGACCGCCTCCCTGGCCGGTGCGATGTTCGGGGTGGGCGCGCGGTCCGTCTGGCTGGAGTACTCCGGCGAGGGCTCGCGCCGCGTCTACGAACGCGTCGGGTTCCGCCCGCGCGGCACCCGCCTGTACGTCTCGCTGTCCCCGGCCGCCCAGGACTGACCGCACCGGCCGTCCGGGAGCGCCTCCGGGCGCCCCCGGGCGGGCGGCGACGACCAGATGGGAAGACGCCTGCCGAAGGTCGCTCAGGACCCGTCGGCCGCCGGCCTCCGCATCAGCCACTGGGCGAACGTCCGTCGCCGCGGGCGGATCACCACCCGGCCGTGGGTCTTGTTGCCGGTCAGTGCCACGCGCAGGACGACCGGCGCGTAGGGGGCCGTGGCGGCCCGGCGGCGGCTGACCCGGCTGTGCACCAGCTGCAAATCGTCGGTGTCGACCTCGATGCCCGGCCGGGTGATCAGCGTGAGCGTCTTGCCCGTCATGCGGAGATCGATCCGCAGGGTGTCGTGCGTGATCACCGCGTCCGTGAAGTCGAGGGTCACGTCGCTGAAGGTGACGGCGAGTTCCAGCGTCCGCGGCACCACCCAGCGCCCCTCGCGCCGGACCCCGCCGCTGAACGCCTGCTCGATCCGGACCAGGTCCTTGACCTCGCCGGGGACCGCGCCGCCGGTGACCGACACGGGCGGCAGGTCGGCGGTGAGGCCGGACAGTTCCACGAGGGTGCGGGCCGACAGGGCGGCCTCCAGGCGCTCGTCCAGCTCCTCCGCGGTCAGCAGGCCGTCCCCCGCCGCGACGCGCAGCACGTCCACCACCCGGTCCCGGTCCGCGTGCGAGGCCCGCACCTCGGGTGCCTGGCCGGACCCGGTGCCCCGGGGCCCCTCCGTGGACGAGATCTCTCCCGACATGCCTTCCGTCCCGTTCCCCTCGAACTGCGCGCGGCGCGCGGCGCCGTGACCGGACGCCCCACGCTATAGCGCGCCCCACGCCGCGGCCAGCGTCATCGCGACGCCGCGGACGGGCCGCCGCCGGCCCGGTGGAGCCAATGCTCCGGTTGTCGCTTTCTCCTCGCTTGGTCACGTCCTGCGGCGGTATCTACCGGAGAACTCCCCCGCCGCTATACGATCCTCGCGGTGTCCACGGACCGGGGGGTCCGGAGGCCGTGGACGCTTCGACCGGGGGGTCATCGTGAGCGGTGGACGACGTGTTCGTGTGCTGAGGCCCGAGCGGCTCGGGGCGGAGGAGACCGAGAGCTGGCGGGAGTTGAGGGCGAAGTCGGGGGCGGTCAGGAACCCCTTCATGGAGCCCGAGTTCGCGGTCGCCCTGGGCCGGGTCAGGCCGCAGGCGCGGGTGGCGGTGATCGAGGAGGGCGGCGGCGGCCTCGGCGGCGACGACCGGGAGATCGTCGGCTTCCTGCCCTTCGAGAGAAGCCCGTGGGGCAACGGCCGCGCGCTCGGGCTCGGCGTCTCCGACCTGCAGGGCGCCGTACTGCGACCCCAAGTGACGCTCAGCACGCAAGAGTTGCTGCGCGCCTGCTCGCTGAACAGCTTCACCTTCGACAACCTGGAGGACGGACAGGCCCTCTTCGCCGGTCACGCGGCCGACGCCTGCCCGTCGTACGTGATCGACGTCAGGGAGGGCTACCCGGCCTATCTCGAGGTGCTGCGGCGGCAGTCGCCGAAGTTCCTGAAGACCACGCTGGCCAAGGAGCGGCGGCTCGGCCGCCAGGTCGGCGAGGTCCGCTTCGTCTTCGACGAGCGGGATCCACGGGCGTTGCGCACCCTGATGGCGTGGAAGTCGGCGCAGTACCGCCGGACCGGCCGCCGGGACCGGTTCGCCCGGGAGTGGATCAGCCGGCTGGTGCACCTGCTGGCCGCCACCCGGGCACAGGAGTGCTCGGGCGTGCTGTCGGTGCTGTACGCCGCCGACCGGCCGGTGGCCGCGCACTTCGGTCTGCGTTCGTCCACCGTCCTGGCCTGCTGGTTCCCGGCGTACGAACCGGAGTTGGCGAAGTACTCGCCGGGGCTGGTGCTGCACCTGCGGATGGCGGAGGCGGCCGCCGCGGCGGGCATCGGGCTGCTGGACATGGGGCGCGGGGCGGCCGAGTACAAGGACGCGCTCAAGACCGGTGAACTGCGGGTCCACGAGGGGACGGTGATCCGGCCGGGCGTGGGCGCCGCCCTGCACTGGCTGGGTCGCGAGCCGGCCCGCCGCGCCCACGGGTTCGTGCGCGGCCGGCCCCGGCTGGCCTCGTTGGCGGCGCGTTCGCTGAAGGCCGTGGGACGCCTGCGCGGTTGAGGAACGCACGCCGCACCGCGCACCCGGCCGACCCGCGGTGGGGAAGGAACCGCCGCGACAGAGGGGGAGTTCGCATGACCGGTAGTACGACACAGCGGGAGATCGACAGATTCCTGGCCGTCCGGCCCGTCCAGGTCGCCGAGCTGGAACTTCCGGGGCCGCGGCCTCGGACGGGTGAGGCCGCGCAGGACGGTCCGCCGGTGCTCCGGCCGGGCCCCGGGAGCCCGCAGGTCACCCACGGGGAGGTGTTCGCCCTGGTGCGGCGCGGCGGCGTGCCGGTGGGCACGCTGCTGGTGACCGTGCCGGAGGGCCGGGATCCGCGGGAGGAGGTGGCCGCGGCGGCGCGGCGGCTGCCGGTCCCCGACGGCGACGGGCCGGATCCGGGACGGCCGCCGCGCGCCACGGTGGTGGTCGCCACGCGGGAGCGGGCGGAGCAGCTCGCCCGGGCGGTGGAGTCGCTGCTGGCCCAGGACCACCCGGACTTCGACGTCGTGGTGGTGGACAACGCGCCGGTCACCCCGGCCACCCGCGAGCTGGTCGAGGGCAGGTACGGCGAGCGCGTGCGGTACGTGCGGGAGCCCGTGCCCGGGCTGGCCCGGGCCCACAACGCGGGGCTGGCCGCTGCCTCGGGCGAGGTGGTGGCGTTCACCGACGACGACGTGGTCGCCGACCCCCGCTGGCTGTCGGAGCTGACCGCCCCGTTCGCCTCCGACCCCCGCCTGGGCTGCACGACGGGCCTGATCCTGCCCGCCCGGCTGGTCACGCCCGCCCAGGTGCTGCTGGAGAGCAACGGCGGCTTCGCCAAGGGGTTCGCGCCCCGCGTCTTCGACCCGGCCGATCCGCCCGCCGACGACCCGCTGTTCCCGTTCACGGCCGGCCGGTTCGGCTCGGGCGCGGCGATGGCGTTCCGCACGGAGGTGCTCCGCGCCGTCGGCGGTTTCGACGCGGCGACCGGGACGGGCACCCCGGCGAAGGGCGGCGACGACCTGTACGCGTTCGTCCGCGTCCTCGCCGAGGGCCACCGGCTGCGGTACGTGCCGCGCGCGCTGGTCTGGCACCACCACCGGGAGACCTGGCGGGATCTGGAGAACCAGGCCTTCGGCTACGGCGCGGGGCTCACCGCCTACCTGACGGCGGTCCTGGTGCGCCGCCCCGCCCTGCTGCCCGCGCTGCTGCGCCGCCTGCCGAGCGGTCTCGCCCACGCCCGCCGCCTCACCGCCGTCCGCGACGGCGACGGGCCCGGCACGGCACCGGGGGGCCACGAGAGGCGTGACCATCCCTGGCCGAGGCGGCTCTCCCGGCTCCAGCGCCGGGGCATGCTCTACGGGCCGCTGGGCTACGCCCGCGCCCGCCGGGCGCTGCGGCGGGCGGTGACGGCCCGGTGAGCGCGGCGGGGGCCGCGGGCGCGCCCCGGCCGGACGCCGTCCCGGTGCTGCTCTACCACGCGGTGATGGACGATCCCCCGGACTGGATCGCCGAGTTCACGGTCACACCGCGGCAGTTCGCGGCGCAGCTGGACGCCGTGGTGGCGAGCGGCCGGACGCCGGTGACGGTGAGCGCGCTGGCCGACCACCTGGCGGGGCGCGCCCCGCTGCCGGCCCGGCCGGTGGTGCTGACCTTCGACGACGGTTTCGCGGACCTGCCCGGTCCGACGGCCGCCGCGATGGCCGCGCGGGGCCTCCCGGGCACCGCCTACCTGACCACGGGGGCGATCGTGCCGTCCGGCCGCTGCCTGCTGCCGCCGGCGCCGATGATGCGGCTGGACCAGGCGCCGCTGCTGGAGCAGGCGGGCCTCGAGGTGGGCGGTCACACGGTGACCCACGCCCAGCTGGACACCCTGGGGCCGGGCGCCCTGGCGTACGAACTGCGGCACTGCAAGACGGTGCTGGAGGACGCGCTGGGGCATCCGGTCCGGCACCTGGCGTACCCGCACGGGTACAACAGCGGCGCGGTGCGGCGGGCGGCGGCGCGCTCCGGCTACGAGACGGCGGCTGCCGTCCGTCACGCGCTGAGCTCGCAGCGGGACGAGCGGTACCGGATCGCGCGGCTGATCGTGCGGCGCGGCCACACGGTGGCCGACGTGGAGGCGTGGATGCGGGGGGAGGGCGCGCGGGTCGCGCCCTACCGGGACGGCGTCCTCACGGTCGGCTGGCGCTGGTACCGCAGGGCCCGCGCGGCGGCGCGCGGGCCCGAGTTCGCGGGCTGAGCGGGCTGAGCGGGCTGAGGGACCCGGCGTCCCTACGGCGGCGGCTGGTTGAGGTGGGGGTTCGCCGCCAGCCGTCGCATCGCCTCCCAGGACTCCTCGTTGGCCAGGGAGAGGTCGCAGTGCGGGCCGGGGTCGCGGGAGTTCCACTGCAGGGCGGCCTTGACCCCGTCGAGCTTCTCGAGGACGTCCGGCACGTCCCGGTACCAGTCGGCCTGCCGGGAGGGCCGCGCGGCGTCGTGGGCGGAGCCGAACTCCGAGAGCATCAGCGGCTTGTCGTCCGACAGGTGGGTGCGGATCCAGCGGTGCACCGCCGTCTGGGTCTCCTCGAAGGACCTCCACCCCGTTGCGTGGCAGCGGTAGTAGTTGTACTGGTTGTAGCCGATCCAGTCGACGTAGTCGTCGCCCGGGTAGAGCTCGCGGATCACCTCGTGGTGGCCGGGGTAGCCCGTGGTGATCCAGGTCCAGATCACGTTGTCCACGCCCAGTTCCCGGAAGCGGTCGTGGATGTGGCGCCAGGCGGCCACGAACTCCTCGGGGGTGCCGTGGTCCGGGACCCGGGTGTCCATCTCCAGGTCGAAGGAGAGGAACACCTGCCGCCCGTCGTTGCGTTCGCCGTACTCCTTGATCCGGCGCGCCTGGACGTCGATCACCTCGGCGTCGTACCTCCCGGCGGCGATGTCCTCCCAGCGGGGCTGCTGGGCCTCGGTGCCGCCCCACACCTTGCTCTCCCAGGACAGGAGCAGCATCCGGTCGCGGCCGACCCGCTGTTCCGGGGCGGTCAGCAGCTGCCCCTCCCAGCGGGTCGCGGTGACCTCGGACATGTCATGGTACGTGTAGACGATGTCGAGGCGGCGGCCGACGCGCCGCTCGTAGGCCTCGACCTTCTCCTCCAGGTCGGCCTTGGCGTGCGGCACGAACGCGCCGAACCAGGCGCCGCAGGCCGGCTCCAGCAGGTCGGAGACGGGCTCCCGGCACTCCGGGGCGACGTCCGGCCGGCCCGCGCCGGCCCGGACGGCCAGTGCGGTGACCAGCGAGGCGCAGACCGCGGCGACGAGGAGCAGCGGCCACCGGCGCCGGGCGTGGCGCGGTCCGCGAGTGCTCGGGTCTCGTGCGTTCGGGCCTCGTGCGTTCGGGCCGTCAGGGTTTCGGGAACGACGGGGCAACCTCACGGAACCGGCCTTCCTCGGGTCAGGACGGACGCGTCCTCGGGCAGTACGCGGCGAGCATGGTCAGCAGGGTGAGCACCAGCAGGACGCGCCGGCCGCTGAAGGCGTGCGCGGCCAGCAGGGCGGTGGCGGTGACGGTCACGGCGGCGACGCTGATCAGCGGCACCAGGAGCAGCCCTTCCAGCAGGCCGGTCCGGCGGGCGAACCGGGGGTCCCAGGTGGCGGCGGGCGCACCGGCGGGCCGGACGCCCAGCACGGGCCACCAGATCCGCACCAGCGCCGTGCCCGGTCCGGCCGCCAGGAACAGCACGACGGCGGCGACGCGCGCCGGGGAGCCGTCGGGCAGGGTGAGCGCGCCGAGCGCGAGCCACCCGGCGAAGGGCGGCAGCATCCTCATGACGAGTTCCTGGGCGGTCACCGGGCGGCCTCCTCGATCGCCTCGACGTCGAGCTGGTACACCGAGCCGGCGGCGTTGCCAGCCACCCGGTCGAAGAACGGGGAGGCGGCCACCGACTCCTCGACGCGGCGCCATTCGTCCTCCGTGAGCTGCCCGTTCATCTCGGCGTTGGCCCGCTGGCCCTCGGTGAACAGGAGGTAGGAGCGTCCTGGTGCGGGGAGGTCCTTCATGTCGAGGGCCAGCATGAAGGCGGGCCGCCGCAGGATGCCGTCGACCACCGTGCGGTCCTCCTCGAGGAACCAGTAGTGGTCCACCCGCCAGTAGTCGTCGTAGGCCAGCGGGTAGTTGCGGTTGGGGGCGACGATCAGCGACCCGTCGGGCGCGCGGTCGACGAGGTCCCCGACCAGGGCGACCTCCTCGGGCGGGAAGTAGCTCAGCCGGTCCTTGCCCGCGTAGGCGGGCACGAAGGCCAGGGAGGCGGCGAGCAGCACCGGCAGCGGCAGCCAGACGTGGAGGGCGGACGCGCGGCGTGGCGGCGCCTCGACGGCGGCCCCGGTCCGCGGCAGCAGCGCGGCGGCGGCGAAGAAGGCGGCGCCGGGCAGCATGAACATCAGCACCCGGAAGATCATCTCGCTTCCGTAGTCGTTGGCGGCGATCAGCAGCAGCGGCAGCGCGGTCAGCAGCAGCAACGGCCGTGCGTGCCGCCGCAGTTCGCGCTGCCGCAGGACGCCGAGCACGGCCAGCAGCACCACCGCGCCGGACAGCGCGCGGGCCGCCCAGGAGGTGGCCACGGCTCCGGTGCCGGTGGGCGTGGTGCCGTACCCGGTCTCGACGTTGGAGCCGATGTCGCCGATGGAGGCGATCATCTCGGGCAGCGCCGCGGACAGGAAGGGCAGCGACGCGGTGAGGTTCCAGGCCGCGAAGAGGGCGACGGCCGCCAGGAGGGGCACCCAGTCGCGGTGGCGGCGGGTGAGCGCCAGCACGCCCAGCGACATGATCGTCACCACCGGGGTGAGCTGGTGGGAGAGCACGATGGGGACCATCACCAGGATCAGCACGGTGGTCCACACGGCCTGCCCGGGGCCGCGGCGGTCGGCGGCGGTGAACCGGCGCAGCACCAGGGCGATCACCGTCAGGTGCAGCACCAGCGCGAGGGACTGCGGCGAGAAGTAGTCCTGGCCGACCCAGTTGCCGACGCAGAACAGCCACACGCCGGTCCAGACGAGCCGCCGGTCCTGGGTGAAGGTGCGGTGGATCAGCACCAGGGGCGCCAGCACCAGGACGCCGGAGAGCAGCGGCCACCAGCTCATCAGGGTGAGGGTGTTCTCGACGCCGGCGAGCCGGACGACGGCGGCCTGCAGGGCGAAGAAGCCGGGCCACTGGTCGTAGACGGCCATGTCGCCGAGTTCCGCCCCGGTCTGCAGGCCGCCCTCGGTCAGCAGGTGGGCGACGACCGCGTCGTGCTTCCACGCCCAGGCGTACAGGGGGGTGGGATAGACGAGGGCCTGGGTGGCGCGCTCGACGACCAGCAGGCCGAGGACGTACGCCAGGGACCAGCCCTCGGAGCGGTCCGGGCGCCGGACGGTGAACCAGAACCCCACGGTGAGCACGGCGAGTCCGGCCCAGTACGCGGGGTGCACGGCGGTGACGAGACCGAAGTCGTCCAGCGTGGTGATCTCGGTGACCCGGACGGCGTACGCCCACAGGGCGAGCGCGGCCAGCAGCGGGACGGCGGGCCACACGGCGCTCCACCGGCGGCGCCCGGGACCGTGCGGTCCGGTGCCGCCGACGGGTCCTCCGGCGCCGGGCTGCCGGGCGAGGGCGGGCACGCCGTCGGACCCGGCGGCCTCCGGTTCGGTTCTCCCTTCCCCGGTCGTGGTCCGCTCCGGTGTCCCGGTGTGGTCCGGTGTGGCTGTCGGTCGCACGTTCCCCCCGCGGCTGTGGTCGGTGGCGGGCGGCGGTCGCGCCCGCGCTGGTGCGCCGTCACCGCGGGGCGTTCGGCCCGGGCGTCCGGCAGGTCGGTCAGTGGTCGTCGTGTCTCCCCTGGCGGGGGACGCGCGGCGGGGGCGGCGGGGCCGGGGCGGGGCGCCTGCCGCGTGGGCCGCGGTGGGCGAGGGCGCCGGCGGCGGCGAACAGCAGCAGGGCCCCGAGGAGCCCCGGTGCGGCGGGCGCCAGGGTGTCCCGCAGCGCCCAGCCGAGGACCGCGGCGGGCCACAGCAGCCACCAGCAGGTCTCCGCGGGCAGCCGCAGCGCCCGGCGGAGCACCAGCCACAGCGGCACCAGGGCGAGCGCCAGGAACGCGTGGGGCGCCCACCGCAGCACCTCCGCGAGCGGCCCGTCCACGGTGGCGGACCACCAGGTCGCGCCTCCCGCGAGGGGCCGTGTGCCGAGCGCGGCGGGCGCGGTGTGGAGGGCGAGGACCAGCGCGGTCAGGGAGGCCGCGGTCAGCCGGGTGTCGAAGGGGGCGCACAGGGTCAGCGCGGCGACGTACACCAGCAGCATCACCACCGCGGCGGCCAGCGCGATGCCCGGCAGGGCGGCGAGGACCTCCTCGGCGGTGCGGCCGGCGTCGCCGACGCCCGCGGTGCCGGTCCGGTCGGCGGCCGACCACGGCAGGTTCCGCAGGGCCGCCGCGTAGAAGACCACGGCGGAGCCCAGCAGCCACCACAGGGTCACCCGCAGCCTCCGCTCCCCCAGCGGCCCGAGCGGCGCCCTCGCGACGGCGACCGCCCGGTCCCACGCGGACCGGGCGGACCGGGCGGACCGGGCGTCGGTCGCCCGCCCGGTCACGGAGGTAGCCCGCCCGGTCACGGAGGCCGCCCGCCCGTTCACGGAGGTCGCCCGCACCACCTCGCCGTCGCCGTCGACGGCCCTGAGCTGTGCCCAACGGGTGCCGTAGGCTGGGGTGTTGGCCAGGTCGGCGGCGACCTGGACCTCGCCGCGCAGCGCGGCCCGCAGCCCGGGCACGCACAGCAGGGCGACCGCGGTCATGCTCAGCAGGACGCCCCAGCCGGCCCCGTCGATGCCGGCCGGGGTGAGCAGCAGCGCGGCGGACCCGAGCACCAGCACGCACATCACGCCCTGCACCAGGGCGAGCATGGCGGTGCGGCCCGCCACCCGCAGCACCCCGATGTAGAGCTCGACCGCCACCCGCGGCAGCGCGGCGGCGGCCAGCAGCCGCAGCACCGTGGCTCCCTGGTCCGCGTAGTTCCGGCCGAACGGGGCGAGCACGAGCGGCGCGAACGCGGCCAGCACGGCGACCACCGGCACCAGCAGCACGGTCATCCGGCGGAGCGCTCCGCGGACCCCTTCGGCGAGGGCGCGCGGGTCGCGGGAGGCGTGCGCGGTCAGTGAGGACGCCATGTTGATGGCGAGGAACTCCATGGTGCCGCCGACGGTGTAGGCGACGTAGAAGTAGCCGTTCTCCTCGGCGCTGAGGCGGACCGCCACCATCACCGGCAACAGGTTGATCATCAGCAGGCTGAACAGGGCGCCGACCGAGTCGCCGGCGATGAAGCGGCCGATGGTCCTGAGGGTGGGCGGCCGGCGGTGGCGGTCGGCGGCCGCCTGCCGGGGGATCAGCCGGCGGAACACCAGCCAGGCGAGCGGCACCGTGGAGAGGGCGATGGCGGCGCCCCAGGAGACGAACACGCCGAGCACCGGCAGGGCGCCGGCGAGGACGATCAGCAGGACCAGCTTGCCCAGGGAGAACACCGCGTTGCCGAGGGGCACCCAGACGGCCTCGCGCAGGCCGGTGAGCACGCCGTCCTGCAGGGTGAGGATCGCCCAGGCCACGCAGGAGGCCACGAAGAGCGTCCCGGCGAGCGGGGTGCCCAGCGGCGCGTACGACGGCCCCCACAGGTCGAGGGTGAGCAGGAACAGGACACCGGCGACGGTCACCACCAGCGAACTGAGGGCGTAGGCGCGCAGTACCAGCGAGCCGGTGGCGCGGCCGGCGCGCGGCACGAAGCGGACCACGGCGCCGATCATCGTGGTGGCGGTGATGCTGGCGAGCAGCCGCATCGCGGCGACGGCGGCCGATCCCTGGCCCACCGCCTCCTGGGAGTAGTGGCGGGCGGCGACCAGCCAGAAGGCCAGGCCGAGCACGGCGGACACGCCGGTGCTGAGCATGAGGAAGTACGCGTTCCTGAACAGCGAGTCCCCGCCGTCCTCACGCTTCGACGGCCGCCGTGCGCCGGCGGTCCGCGAGCCGCTGTCCGTGACGTCCGCCACCTCCTGGATGTCAGCCACCGCCTCCGCCCTTCGGGACGGTGTCCGGATGCCCGGCGGGCAGCGCCGCGGCGGGTCCGATCCCCGCCCGGCGCAGCGCGGCGATCGCCTCGGCGGCGCGCAGCGGGTCCACCGGGAGGGCGTGCCGGGCGAAGTGGCGGGCGGGCGCGGGCCGGGTCGAGAGGTCGGTGAACCCGGGGCCCGCGTAGTCGTCGAGCGGGGGGTCGTAGAGGTATCCGGTGACGATGCCGCGCCGGGCCAGCGCGGCGACGGCGGCGTCGCGGTCGTCGACCAGCAGCGGCACCCGGAACAGCGGCTGGGGCGGTCCGGCGGCGGCCCGGGGTGCGGCCCAGTCGGTGTCGAGCAGGAGCGCGGTTCCCGCGCGGTGGGCGGCGAGCACGTCGTCGAGCCGCCCGAATCTTCGGATGATCCGGCGGGTCCGGGCCCGTCCGGGGGCGAGGCGGTAGTCGTGCATGTCGACCCGTACCCAGGAGTGGTGGGCGGCGAGGCCGGGCGCCGAGGCCGTCGCCGCGGCCAGCTCCGGCGCCCGCAACGGCATGCGGATGCCGTCGCGTTCGCTCATCCCCAGCAGCCGCAGGGTGGCCCAGGCGGCCCGCCGCAGCCCCAGCCAGCGCACCGCCGCCTCGGCGAACGGGCGCACGGCGTAGGCGAGTTCGCTCGACGTCCGGGCGGGTTCCAGCAGCGCGTCGCGGGCCCGCACCAGTTCCTCGCGGAGGCCGGGGTCGTCGTCGAAGGCCAGCACTCCCCCGGCCTTGGCACCCACGTGCTTGGACAGGCTGAACGCGGCCGCCGTACCGAAGGATCCCACCGGCCGCCCGTCCACCTCGCTGCCGATGGCGTGCGCGGCGTCCTCGACCAGCGGGATCCCCCACCGGTCACACGCGGCGCGCAGCCGGGGCGCCGGGTCCGGGTTGCCGTACAGGTTGGTGGTGAGCACCCCGGCGAGCCCCCGCCACACCTCCGGGTCGACGGCGTCGACGTCGATCGACCCGTCGTACGGGTTCAACGGCGCCTGCACGGGCCGGAGTCCGGCCGCGAGCACGACGAAGAGGATGACGTCGTCGTTGACCGGTGACATCAGCACCCGGCCCCCCGGCCGGCACCAGCGCCGCAGCGCCAGGTAGAGCCCGAGACGGCACGACGGCACGTACAGACATTCACGGCCCAGACGTCTGCGCATCGCGTCTTCCAGCCGCTGCAGCCGGAACTCCGATCGCGCACCCGCCCCGCCGACCACCCCTATGGTCATGCGCCCCCCGGCGACGTGCCGTGCGGGAGGCCTCCCCTGGCCCCCCTGGCACAGCGCCCAGGTTCCTCTATCGGCCCCAACCGCGTCAAGGGTTCCTTATCCGGACAACTCGCCACTCCACCCGGGTAGATGGGCCGTGGACGAAACCGTCCAGGACGGGGATCAGGTCCGGCGGCGTCGGTGGTACGCGTACGTGAGGACCAGAAGCAGCGGACCCCACAGGTTCATCAGCCCGCTCATCGCCATCGCGAGGACGTCCCAGCCCTCGTCGTACGGCCAGGCCTCCGTTCCGGCGGTGGCGGCTTCGTAGAGCCAGTGGACGCAGAGCGCGGTGAGGAAGAGACCGCCCACGCTTGCGGGGATGATCACGGCGGCCGGCGGGATGCGTCGCCCGCCCAGCCCCGGCACCCAGGGGGGAACGACCTCGCCCCAGCGGCGGACCAATCCGAAGCTGAGCAGCGCGAGGCACTCGGTGAGGATCGTCAGTCCGATGACGTAAGGGGCGTTGTACCAGGCAGGGGGCATGGGCTCTCCGCCCATGCCGTACCCGAAGCCGATCGGTAAGCGCCAGATGCCGATGGGCAGTACGACCAGAGGGATGGCGTGCGCGACGCGCTCCGCCCAGGCGGGCACGCTGTGCCGTGCGGGGTCGGTCGCTTCGGAGTCCGGGTGGGAGTGCCGTGTCGTCGTCATGCGTCCACCCTGGCGTGGGGCACGGCGACGCGGATCGACGCGGAGGCCGGCCTTGTCCCGCCCCGCGTCCGCCTCGCAGTGGAGCGGGGTCAGCCTCCGAGATGACGGGGGTGGTGTTTCTCGAGGCCGGTGATCGCGGTCCGGCGGCATGCTGCGGGAGACAGTGGTGTGCCCGCTTCTATATCGCTCGCCGCCTCCGACGTGATCCGTGCCCATCTCGTCGATCAGTTGAACCTGGCTCTGCGTCGTCCCGGAATGTACGGGAAGGAGGTGGCCTTGCGCATGCTGCTGGATCACTTGCTGTTCGTGGAGGGACAGCCCGAGGCGTTGGCCGACCAGCAGCGCAGGTGGCAGGAGCGCGGCGCCTCGTCCAGCACCGGCCTCAGGGGCATGTTCCGCGACCTGTTCCCGGGCCGCTCCCACGAGCACGGGATCGCCTCGGTGTACGCCGAGTTCGCGCACCACCGTGGCTGGCTCAAGCCCGACCGCGTACTGGACCCTGAGGAATACACGGCCCTGCGGGGTGCGGTCCGCCGGTGGGCGGGTGAGGACCGCGTGTGGTCGGACGTCGTCGACGAGTTCGGTCCCCCGTCCGTCCTGTTCGGGGGCAGCAACCCCTACTACGGCAAGACCCTCGGCTACCTGACGGAGGACACGAGGGAACCGATGGTGTTCTTCCACCTCTGGAACGGCAGCGCTCCGGGATCCGAGCGGTCATGGCCGCCCGAGCACGAAGCACCCCTCCTGCTGGCGGTGCGCTGCGGAACAGGGCCCTTCCGCGAGACCTTCACCTTCACTCCGGAGGGGCGGCGACGGCTCCCTGTGCGGTAGAGCCGCACAAGGTGCGGTGGAGCTGCACAGGAATTCGCGTGCGGCGGCCCACCGGGCCGGGGAAGACTGGCCGGATGAGCCCCGGAGTCCTGCCGGCGGCGCGGGAACGGGCCCTCCGCCATGTCGCCGAACTGGCGCCGCAGGGGCCCCCGTTGGACCCGTCGCTGCGCGTCACCCTCAACTTCCATCCCGACCACCTCTTCCGCGGCAGGCCGATGCTGGAGGCCCTCGCCGGGGACGGCGTCTACCGCTCGCAGTTCGTCACCGGCACCGGCAACGGCGGGCTGACCGCCCACCCGGGCGGCGACCGATGGCACTGGGAGAGCCGGATGTTCGGCGGGGCGTACGACGAGGCGCCCGCCGGGGAACGTCCCGTCTACGGGGCGCTGAACCTCCGCCGCAAGCCGGTAGGCGGGGCGCCCCGGTTCGGGTCCGCCCACTTCCGGCTCGCCCCCGCGGCATCGGAGCGGACCACGTTCTGCTACCCGGACAGCTGCTTCTCCCCGACGGAATTCGGCGTCGCGGCCCGCATGGGACGGCTCGTCGACCTGGCCCTCGCCGGGGGGCTGGACCCCCTCGACGACTACATCGAGGCGCAGGTCCACGGCCCGGTGCGCCCGGACCGTGACGCGGAGGCCCTGGTCCTGGACCCCTGCTACCGGGGGACGGCCGTGGAGGCGGCGGCGCTGCGCGTGGGGTGCCCGGTGGAGTGGCACCCCGGCTTCCGCCTCGAGGTCGCGGAACTGCGCCGCCGGCCCGACTTCCGCGGACAGGAGTACGTCGACCTGGGCGCGCGGATCGCCGTCGACGGCGTGCTCGATCCCCGGATCCTGGGCGACGCGGCGCGCACCGGCCGCCACGACCCCCAGGCGATCAAGAAGGTGTGGCACCACCTCGCGCGGTTCGGGGCGCCGGAGGCGGACGCCGGAGCCCTTGCCGGTCCGGACACCGGCGAAGGCGCCCCCACCTCGGAGGTCCCGAGGCCGACCCCCGAAGAGCCGCTTAACGCAACAACATTGCGCAACTGAGAGCGCTCTCAAGGCTCTTGACGCGACAACAGGCACACGTTTTCATCAATTCCGAACACGCCACACGGGGCGGGCGCTCCGGCCGTTCTGTCCCCCTCCCCCTCCCTGCCCGAGCGCCCCGCCCCACCCACACCCCACCCCACCTGAACACCCCCCACCCTCCCGGACGCGTGCGGTCGACGCGCGCCTCGGGACGTCCTCAGGAGGAGCAACGTGGTTTCGAGGCGATCCTTCGTCCTCGCCGGTGCCGCTGCCGCGCTGGGCGCGCCGGCCTGGGCCCTCTCGCGCGCCCCACGGGCCGCGGCCGGTGAGCGCGCGGAGAGCACTGCCGCGGCGGCGTCGCTGCCGGTCACCCTGCGCAACACCTCGGGCAGCGACACCGTCTACGCCTACATCAGCGGCGCCGACGAGTCCGGGTGGCCCGGTTTCGTCGGCGCCGACGGTGGCTTCCACCGCCTGTCCAGCCCTTCGGCGGTCCTGACCCCGGTCCCCGACCACTCCATCCCGCTGGGCCCGTCCGGCTCACCCGGCGTGCGGGTCACCCTGAACCAGTACGTGATCAGCGGCCGCGTGTGGTTCTCGGTCGGCAGGAAGCTGGAGTTCTTCGTCAACCCGCCCGCGGGCGGCGGGATTCCGGGCATGGTCCAGCCGGCGCTCACCCCCGCCGACCCCAACTGGCGCACCAACTGGACCTTCTGCGAGTTCACCTACAACAGCGCCAACCTGTACGCGAACATCAGCTACGTCGACATGGTGTCCCTGCCCGTCGCCATGTCGACCACCGGCGGCGCGGGCCCGCAGTCCGTGCCTCCCCTGCCCGCCGGCGCCCTCGGCCGGATCGCCGACGGTCTGCGCGCCCAGCACGCCGCCGACGGCGCGCCCTGGGACCGGCTCGTGGTCACCGACGACACGGGCACGGTGGTCCGGGCCATGGCCCCCGTGCACGAGGCGGGTGCTTTCGGCGGCTACTGGGAGCCGTACCTGGACGCGGTGTGGCGGCACTTCGAGACGACACCGCTCACCGTCGACGGGCAGGGCGGCATCGGCAGGTTCACCGGCCGGGTCACGGGCGGGGCACTCGTCTTCGCCGGGCTCGACGACAACGGGGTGCCGTTCACCAGGCCGAGCGCCGTCGACATCTTCGGCTGCGCGAGCGGGCCGTTGTACAACTCGGGCGGCGACGCCCGGGGCGCGGTGGCGGCCCGGCTGGCCGCGGCCCTCAACCGCAGCTCCCTGCTGGTGGAGGGCGGCCACGACCAGCCGAACGGCGTGCCGCCGGAGCGGTACTACACCCACCCGGTCACCAACCACTACGCCCGGCTGGTGCACGAGCACGCCACCGTCGGCTACGCCTTCCCGTACGACGACGTCGGCCCCACCGGCTCGGCGCCGGTCGACGGCCACCTCCAGGACGGCGCCCCGACCTCCTGGACCATGGAGCTCGGCCCCGGCACCTGACGCCCGGCCCTTCCCCCTGAACGTCCCGCCCGGGGGCGGGCCACCCCGGCCCGCTCCCGCGGAGGGACACCCCTGCCCGCCCCGCACCGGGCCGGGCACCGGCCGCGCGGACTCCGCGCGGCCCGTTCGGAGAGCGCTCTCAGCACGTTCCACCCCACCTCGCCGGAACGACCGAAAGGCACTCCCATGAGACGCAACGCCCTCACCCGCACCGCTCTGGCCGCCCTCTTCCTGGTCGGCGCCTGGGCCGGTGCCGGTGCCCCCTCGGCCGCCGCGCACGACCGGGCCGCCGCGGACGACCGGGCCTCCAGCGCCGGCGCCCGGGAGGCGTCCGAGGCCCCCGCCTCCGCCGCCCTGCTCCGTGCCCTGCGGGCGGACCTGGGTCTGACCGCCTCCGAGGCCGAGACCCGCCTCGCCGCGGAGGAGCGGGCCACCACCACCGAGCCGAAGGCCCGCAAGGCCGCCGGCGCCGCGTACGGCGGCTCCTGGTTCGACGCCTCCTCCGGGCGGCTCACCGTCGCCCTCACCGAGGACGCCGCGGACCGCACCCGCCGGGCCGTCGAAGCCACCGGCGCCGCGGTCCGCGCCGTCGAGCACAGCGCCCGCGAGCTCGACGCCGTCAAGCGGCGCGTCGACCGGCTCGACGCCCCCGCCGGCGTCACCAGCTGGCACGTGGACCCGGCCGCCAACACGGTCGTGGTGAACGTGGCGGGCGGCAGCCGCTCCGACGACGCCGTCCAGCGGTTCCTCGACCGGGCCCGCGCCGCCGGACCCGTCACCGTCGACGTCGTCCCCGGCGCCCCGCGCACCCTGGCGGCCGGCACGGTCGGCGGCGACCCGTACTACACAGGCAACGTCCGCTGCTCCATCGGCTTCTCGGTGGTCGGCGGCTTCGTCACCGCCGGGCACTGCGGAGGCGTCGGGCAGGCGGTGAACGGCTGGGACCGCACCTACATCGGCACCTTCCAGGGTTCGTCGTTCCCCGGCAACGACTACGCGTGGGTGAACGTCGGCAGCGGCTGGTGGACGGTTCCCGTGGTCCTCGGCTGGGGCACCGTCTCCGACCAGTTGGTGCGCGGCTCCGCCGAGGCCCCGGTCGGCGCCTCGATCTGCCGCTCCGGCTCCACCACCCGCTGGCACTGCGGGACCGTCCTGGCCAAGAACGAGACGGTCAACTACAGCCAGGGCGCGGTGTACCAGATGACCAAGACCAGCGTGTGCGCCGAAGGCGGGGACTCCGGCGGCGCGTTCATCAGCGGTGACCAGGCGCAGGGCGTCACCTCCGGCGGCTGGGGCAACTGCTCCACCGGCGGCCAGACCTGGCACCAGCCGGTCAACGAGATCCTCTCCCGGTACGGCCTCACCCTCCTGACCGCCTGAGCCCCGTGGGGCGGGCGCCCACGAACGCCCGCCCCGCGGCCCCCACGTCACGACCGTGCGGGAGGGGACGGCCCCTGGACGGCGGACGTCGCCGAGTCCGAGCGAGCACGCCGCGCGCGGAGACCACGTCCTAGTCGGTGAGCCGCAGCGCCTGCCGGAACGTGAGCTTCCCCGAGGTCTGCATCAGCGCCCGCCGGTAGATCCGTTCGGCGAGCCGGATCACCACGGCCGCGGCGGCCAGCGAGATCAGCAGCGCGACGGCCGCCTCCCACCACGCGGCGTCCCCGGACACCAGCCGGGACGGCATGACCATCACCGACCCCAGCGGCAGGAACGACAGCACCGTCTTCACCGACCCGGACGCCAGCAGGCTCGCGAACATCATGACCATCAGCACGGTGGAGACGGGCGTCGTGGTCGACGCGATGTCCTCGTGCCGCGTCGACACCGCCCCGGCGGCAGCGAAGACGCACGCCAGCACGGCCACGCCCACCGTGTAGAAGACCAGGTACCAGCCCAGCCCGCCGCTGATCTGCTCGAGGAGCCGGTCCCGCCCGGTCGCCAGCAGCGCGACCACCGCCACGCCCGCCAGCAGCGCGATCTGGGCCAGGGCCATCAGCGTCGCGCCGAGGGTCTTGCCGATCAGCAGGTCCCGCACCCGGATGGAGGAGGCGACGATCTCCACGATCCGGTTCTGCTTCTCCTCCACCACGCTCACCGCGAGGCCGCTGCCCAGCAGCACCGACGAGAAGTAGAAGAGGAAGGTGAAGACGAAGGTCGTGAAGTACAGGGTCGTCCCGGACGGCTTGCCGGGCTCCAGCAGCGTGTAGGACACGTCAGCGCCCGCCGCCAGTTCGCCCAGGCTGGTGCCGGCCCGCGCGGCGTTCTCCTCCATCACCGTCTGGCGGACCGCCGCGCCGATCCAGATCTCCGCGTCGGAGTTCCGTTCGGCGGCGCCCACCAGCTGCCAGCCGCCGTCGCCGGACGCCAGCAGGGCCACGTCTGCCTCGTCGTCGCGCACCTGGGCGCGGGCCGCGGCGGCCGATCCGGCGGGACGTTCCTCGAACCGGACGTCCTCCCCGGACGCCTCGGCCAGCGCCGTGGACAGCTGCAGCACCTGCCGGGACCCGTCGCCGACCGCCGCGACGGTCACCTCACGGCCCGAGGTCCCCATGAAGACCTGGAAGCCGAGCACGCCGAGGATCAGCAGCAGCGTGATGCCGGTCGAGACCAGGAAGCCCCGGTCGCGCATCTTCACCGACATCTCGCGGGTGGCGACGATCCACCAGGTACGGTCACGCAGGGCGGTCATGCGGTCATCTCCCGGTAGACATCGGCGACACTCGGCACCAGCTCGGCGAACTCCCGCACGGATCCGCGGCGCAGTGCCTCCGTGAGCAGCGTGTCGGCCGTGGCCTGCCCGTCGGCGAGTTCCAGCACGGCCCGGCCCTCGCCCTCCTCGATCACCGTGACGCCGGAGACATCGCGCAACCAGCCGGTCTCCCCGCCGGTGACCAGCACGTGCCGCCGGGGGCCGCGGCGGCGCAGCTCGTCGGAGGTGCCGTGCGCCACGACCTTGCCGCCGGACAGGATCACCAGCCGGTCGGACAGGGTCTCCACCAGTTCGAGTTGGTGCGAGGAGAACAGCACGGGCACCCCGCGCCCGGCGAACTCGCGCAGCACCTCGGTCATGCTGTCCACGGCGCCGGGGTCAAGGCCGGAGAACGGCTCGTCCAGCACCAGCAGTCGGGGCTCGCCGAGCAGCGCGGCGGCGATCTGCACGCGCTGCTGGTTGCCCAGCGACAAGGACTCCAGACGGGAGTTGAGCCGGTCCGCCAGGCCGAAGCGGTCCAGCAGGGCGGTGGCGGACGAGCGGGCCTCGGCGGCGCTCAGCCCGCGCAGCCGCCCGAGGTAGACCAGCTGGGAGAGCACGGGCTGCTTCGGGTACAGCCCGCGCTCCTCCGGCATGTAGCCGAAGGTCCGCCGGTCCGCGGCGGTGGGCGCCGAATCGTTCCAGCGGATCTCACCGCCGGTGGGGGCCAGCACACCCATGATCATCCGCATGGTGGTGGTCTTCCCCGCCCCGTTGCCCCCGACGAAGCCGGTGACCTTTCCCCGTTCCACCCGGAACGACGCCGCGTCCACTGCGACACGGTCACCGAAGCGGCGTGTCAGCTGATCCACTTCCAGCACGGTGCTCTCTTCCTCCGGGGGCGGTCGCCCCGATCATGGTTCACGCGGGAGAGAGGACGCAACGCCTCTGGCCCGCACGTGCCGTGCGCGCAGTTTGCGGGCGAACCGGTGCGCGTGCGGGTCGAGGCGATCGAGCGGCAGGGCGAGCAGTTCGTCGAACGACAGCCAGTGGCCGCCGTCGAACTCGCCCGGGTCCAGCCGCAGTCGGGGGTCGGAGCGCGCGACGTCGATCACGTGCCACAGGCTCACGTCCGTGTGCCGCCGCACCGCCGTGCCCCGGGTCTCGGTGACCGTGACGAACAGCGGACCGGTGCCGACCCACGGCAACGGGGCGGCCTCGACTGCCAGTTCCTCGACGCACTCCCGCCGCACCGTCTGCCACGGCAGCTCCCCGGCCTCGCAGTGGCCGCCCGGGGGCAGGACCAGTCCGGACTTGCGGTGGTCGGTGAGCAGCAGCGAGCCCGTGGCGTCGTCGAACGGCACGAAGTACGACACCAGGTGCATGGGCGGCCGGTCCGGCGGCTCGAGCCGGTACAGCTCGGCTCCGGATCCGATCCACTCCAGCACGGCCCCGCGGTGCTCGGCCTCCAGGGCGTCGAGGGGCTCGACGGAGGCGACGACTCGGGCGATCTGCTCACGGTGCGCGGTCACGGGAGCCGATCCTACGAGGGACCGCGGACACCCCAGAAGGCGCCGCCACGGCAGAGCATCTCAGAAGGTGACGAGGACCTTGCCGAGGAGGCCGCCGGCTTCGAAGCGCTCGTGCGCGCCGCGGATGTCGTCGAGCGGGAAGCGGCCGGCGATCCGCAGCCGCAGCTCACCGGCGTCGACCAGTCGGGCGAGGTGGGCCAGGTCGGTGGCGTTCTCCTGGACGTAGCTCTTGCGGGCGCCCGGCACGTCGGGCAGGGGATGGTCGGCGATGGAGACGAAACGCCCGCCGGGGACGAGGGCCGCGGACACGTCCACTCCGGCGGTGTCGAGGACGGCGTCGTACCGGCCGCGGGGCAGGTCCCCCGGGTGGTGCCAGGCCCGCTCCGCGCCGAGCTCCTGGGCCGCCCGCTCATGGCCGGGCCGGGAGACCAGGGCGTCGACGTGGACGCCGGTCAGGCGGGCGAGTTGGACGGCCAGACCGCCGACGGCCCCGGCGGCGCCGACGACCAGCAGGCGCTCCCCCGCGGTCGACTCCGTGGCGCGCAGGGCCTGCAGGGCGGTCGTCCCGGCCAGCGGAAGCGCCGCCGCGTCCGTCAACGGCACGGCGGCCGGGGCCGGTGCCAGCAGGTGACCGGGCAGGGCGACCAGTTCCGACCAGGTGCCGCGGCCGGTGGCGATCTGCGCGGACATGGCGATCACCGGGGCTCCCACCGCGTGGGCCGGGTCGTCGCTCGCCACGACGCGGCCGGAGAGGTCCCAGCCGAGCGTGGCCGGCAGCGGCGGGCCGACCTCCCAGGCACGGGTCTTCCGGTCCACCGGGTTGAGGCTGGTCGCCGCGGCGCGGACGAGCACCTCACCTGCGGCGGGTTCGGGCGCGGCGATCTCGCGGAGGGTCAGGACGTCGGGACCGCCGTGGCGGTCGATCTGGACGGCTCGCATGGTCGGACTCGTCCTTCCGGGGAGGGCGATGGGCGGCACCGGATCGGTCGCGGCCGGGAGACGCATGAGGCGTAACTCCCGGGCACGAAAAGGACGTTAGAGTCTGACACCGATGTGAGGGTCAAGCGGCGTCGCCCGCCCGAGGCGTCCCGAGGAGGATGACGTGAGGATCGGTGAGCTGTCCCGCCGGACCGGCGTGCACGAGCGGTTGCTGCGCTACTACGAGGAGCAGGACCTGCTCCGGCCCGAGCGGCGGCCCAGCGGCTACCGCGAGTACCGGGAGGCGGACGTGGGCACCGTGCGCCGCATCCGCAGCCTCCTCGCGGCCGGCCTGAACACCGCCACCATCGCGACGATCCTGCCCTGCCTGCGCGACGAGGACGAACGCCTGGTGCCGACCTGCCCCGGGCTCCTCGCCGACCTGGCCAGGGAACGCGAGCGGATCACCCGGGCCATCGTCGATCTGCAGACCTCCCGCGCCGCGCTCGACGACGTCATCGCCGCCGCTCCCGCCGACGTCGCCGAACGCGCGGCCGGCGGCGCCTCGGCCGGCACCGGCCGAGGGGGAGCCGTCTATCGTCTCCGGCATGGATCATCAGGGGGAGTTTCGCCGGGCGGCGCTTGAGTCGGGCGTCCCGGAGGACGAGATCAGCAGGTTCGGCAGCCACCTTCGCCTGGCGATCGGGCTGTCGGCCGGCGGCGAGGGCGCTCCGGTCGGGCACATCGGCGGGCTGCCGCGGCTGCCGGTGGGCATGGCGTGGCCGTCCGCCGGGGACGTCCCGTTGCCGTTGCTACTGTCCGTCGACTGCGGGGCGCTGCCGACCGTCGACGGCTTCGGCCTGCCGGCCGACGGGACGCTGCTCTTCTTCGTCCACCGGGAGCGGGACTTCGGCGCGTCGCGGGCCGACCCGGGGCCGTACGCACGCGTCGTGTACGTCCCGGCCGGCGCCGAGACCGCGGTCGCGGAACCCCCGGACCCCGCGTGCGTCGGCGAGCGCGTCGACGTCCGGGCCGGCCTCAGGGCCGAGCTGCCCCTCTGGCTCGAGGAGGGCGACGAGGACGAGGGCTGGCACGAGTTCTGGGAGGACCTCGAGTGGGAGGACATGTCGTCCTTCCAGCAGCGGCTGGCCCGGTACATGGAGCGCGAACTGCCGCACCTGGACGGACTCCGGTCCCTGGCCCGCGACCTGTGGCCGTCCGGCGCCCCCCTCGTCATCGGCGGGTACGCCGACGACGAGGCGACGGTCGGCGGCGTCCTGGCGAAGTCCCTCGCGGACGGCGCGTGGCTGTCCTACGCGGACGAGGACGCGCTCCGGCTGGCCGGCGAATGGATACCGCTCGCCCGGGAGGCCCGGGTCTACGAGGAGCACTCCACGACGTTCCTGATCCGGCACGACGACCTGGCCGCCGCGCGGTGGGACGAGGCACTGACGGTGACCCACTTCGCGGCCCCGTGAATACCGGCGAAGCCCCTCGCCGGGGTGCGCGCTCCGGCGACCGCGCGGCACACGGCCCCCCGTCGTTGGACCGGCCGGCGGGAACACGGCACGGTGGGCTCATGACACGCCGCCGGCTGCTCCTGGCGACCGCCATCGCCCTGGAGGTCACCGCCACCCTCGCCCTCCGCGCCGCCCTCGGCCACCCCGCCTGGTACGCGCTGGTCGTCACCGGCTACCTCGGCTCCTTCACCGCCCTCTCCCTCACGCTCCGGGCCGGCATGCCCCTCGGGCTCGCCTACGGCATCTGGGGCGCGACCGGCGTCGTCCTCACCGCCCTCCTCGCCACCGCCCTCTTCGGCGATCCGCTGACCCCGGTCATGGCCCTGGGCATCGTCCTCGTCATCGCCGGTGTCCTGTGCGTCGAACTCGGCGCCCAGCAGGCGCACGAACGCGGTCACGCCCGCGGCGGCGCGGGGGGCGGGGAGGAGGAGGGCGACGCGCGCGGCGACGCGGGGGACGGCGTCCGTGAGGGAGGCTCCGCCTCGTGACCTGGCTGTTCCTCGCCGCCGCCATCCTCACCGAGGTGGGCGCCACCCTCTCCCTCCGCATGGCCTCCCGGCCCGCCGCGTCCCGCCGCTGGTTCGCCCTCGTCGCCACGGGCTACGTCTGCGCCTTCGTGCTCCTCAGCGCCGCACTCGACCGGGGCATGCCCCTCGGAGTCGCCTACGGCATCTGGACCGCCTGCGGGGTCGCCCTCACCGCCGTCGCGTCCCGCGTCCTCTTCGGCGAGCCCCTCACCCGTGTGATGGCGTTCGGCATCGTCCTGATCGCCGCGGGCGTCCTGCTGATCGAGACCGGGGCGGCGCACTGACGCCGGTGTGCGGCGGTCGGTCCTCCCGGACGACGGACGACGAAGTCCTGGTCGGGGGTGTCCGCGCACGGCTCCCGGACGGCCTCGGCTCCCTCGGGCCCGGGAAAACGGGTGGACCGGCCGGCGGGGGCGCGGCGTAGGGTGCGGGCGCGCGGACGCGGCGTCCGCGGAGAGGGAACGGTGCATGGGCGACCTGTACGAGATCTGGCAGCAGGCGGAGGTGTGGCGGAAGCTGGACGTGCTGTCGGGGTTCGTCGCGATGTGCGTGACGGGCGACGAGGAGGCGCGGCACCGTCTCGCCCGGCTGATCGCCGAGGCCGACGCGGCCCTCTCCGCCTCGCCCCCGGACATGGAGGGCGCCCGCCACGAGCTGGACACGCTCGTCCGGTGGGCGGACGCGGAGTGGGCCGATCACCCGTACCGGCCCACCGAGGCGCGGCCGGACGAGGCCGACCGGCAGACCCGTGACTACGCCAAGGACCTCTGGCTCTCCGCGCTCCCGGTGGTCGTGCGGGACGAGATGGCCCGCATCGAGCTCGGCATCGAGGTGACCTTCCTGGCCCTGTGCCGCAGGCCGGGGCTGGACCCGTGTGTCCGCCAGGACGCGTTCTACCTCGCCGGGCGCGCCGCGATGGCCCTGGACCTCGGGCATCCGGAGGCGGCGGAGGCGGAGCTTTGCCGGCTGCGGCAGTTGGATTCCGCGCAGCCACGGCAGGACAACCGCGGCTGACCCCGGACTGCCAGGAGGTCGCGCACCGCACGCGGCGTCTGGGATCCTGCCCCCATGACCACACCACCCGACGGACTGCCCGCCTACCGCGTCCTGACCGGTCCGGACGACGCCGCCTTCTGCCGGCGCGTGAGTGAAGTGCTCGCTCTCGGCTACGAGTTGTACGAGGGCCCGGCCCTCACCTTCGACGGCGAGCGGGTCGTCGTCGCCCAGGCGGTGGTCTGGCCAGGTCGGTCGTAGGGGGATTCCGGTGCGAACGGACGCGGTGACGGTGCGGGTGCGGCAGGCATGCCCGGAGGACCTGCCGCAGGTGGTCGGCCTGGTGATCGAGCACGCGGCCTACGAGCGGGCCGCGCCGCCGCCCGCCGACCTGGCCGGCCGGCTGGAGACGCTGCTCTTCGGTACGGCCGGCCCGCGCCTGCGCTGCTTCGTCGCCGTTCTCCCGGGCGAGGAGATCGTCGGGTACGCCTCGTGCGCACCGGAGGTGTCGACCTGGGACGGCGAGGAGTACCTGCACCTGGACTGCCTGTTCCTGCGCGACGGCCACCGGGGCCGGGGGGCCGGGCAGTCGCTGATGGACGCGGTGGTCGCGCACGCCCGCGAACTGGGGCTCCGCCAGGTCCAGTGGCAGACACCCGCCTGGAACGCGCGCGCCATCCGCTTCTACGCCCGCGTCGGCGCCTCCGCCCAGGAGAAACAGCGCTTCACCCTCACCCTCGACCGACCCCACGACCACGACTGATCCGAGGGGCACGGCCGCGCGCCTGGGACGGCCCAGGTTCAGGTGTCGCAGCCGACTCCGTCGCCGTCCCGGTCGAGGTGACGGCCGTAACCGGGTTCGCCCTGCTGGACGGGCGCCGCACCGGCGGCACGCGCCTCGTCGCAGTTCGCGTAGTACACGTCGCCGCCCCCGCCGCCGGTCCCGTCGTCCTCGTCACCGGTCCCGTCCCCTCCGGTGGTCTCCTCCGGTTCCGGGTCCGGCTCCCGCTCCGGCCGCTCGGTCACCGTCTCGGTCGCCGTGACCGTCGGCGCGGGTTCCGCCGTCGCGGTGACCGTCTCGGTCACCGTCGGGGCGGGTTCGGGTCGGGGCGGGTCGTCCCCGCCGGCGGCACCCACGCAACTGCCGGCGAGGAGTACGGATGCGTCACGTGCTCTCCTTCCGCGCAGCGTCCTCGCCCTCGTTCCCCCGCGTCCGGGGGCCAAGTCGGCCTGCGGCGCGGCATCACAGAAGTCGAACAGGACGTCGACGGAATCCCCGGACCGGCTCCCCACCGCGGTGCGGGGGCGGACCATGGGGGTGACACGTGGAGGCGGGGGCGGCAGGATGAGGGGCGTGATCGCGTACCGAAAGGCCGATGCCGCGTAGACGGCCCGGCGCCCTGCGCGCCCCTCGTTACTACCCCCGCCTCCAGGAGGACCCGCCGCAGGACCCGCCGCAGGACCCGCCGCCCGGACGGATCCACGGGCTCTCCGGACGCACCAGCCTGGCGGTCCACCGGGCGGAGCGCCTCTCCGACGACTACTACGTCTTCCCCGGCGCCACCGAGGTCGCGCTGCGGCGCTGCCGGGAGTTCCTGCGGACGCCTGGCCGGAAGCCCCTGTACCCGCAGGACACCTTCTGCACCTGCCGGGGGTGCTCCCTCGCCGACGTGCGGCACGCCCGCGACGTGCTCGAGGAGGTGCTGCGCATGCTGCCGCACCGGCCGCGGGCCGAGCTGAGGCGTCACGTGGCCCGTTTCGACACCCGGTTCCGGGAGCGGACGCTGCCCGACCCCTTCGCCGGCCGCCGGCCGTGGGAGCCCGACGTGTGGTGGTACCACCGCCTCACCGAGGGCGGCCAGTCCCTGTGAGGCCCGCCCGCGGTGCGGCGGAGGGTCAGACCGGGTCGCGGCGGTCGGGGTCGGCCCCGAGGGCCGCGCCCAGGTCGGAGAGGTCCGCGTTGAGAGCCGCCATCAGCTCCTCCATCTGCTGCAGCAGACCCGACGGCTGCAGCGGCACACCCTGCGCACCCGGCCCGCCCGGCGCCGACTGCGGCGCGGACTGCGGAACGGTCTCTTCCGACATCGAAGGCTCCCAGGCCCTGGCCCCGAGGGGCGAACACTACGGACGCACCGGCGGCGAACCTCCGGTGCGGGCGCCGGACGATCTTCGGCTCCGTCCCGAGCAACGATCACGGCCGGGGCCGGTCACTGAGCGGACTGCCGGAAGGGAGCGCGGTTGACGGAAGTTCACCCGCGCGGTGATCAAGGTGAACGTGGGGCCGGACGGACATCGGCCGCGCGCGCTCACCGCCCGGACCGGCGTCCGGCACCCCAATGCGCCCGCCTCCCACCCGGCCGGTGCAGGATGGGGGCATGGACCTGCGAATCTTCACCGAACCCCAGCAGGGTGCGACGTACGACACCCTGCTCACCGTCGCGAAGGCCACCGAGGACCTGGGCTTCGACGCCTTCTTCCGCTCCGACCACTACCTGCACATGGGCGGCGTCACCGGCCTGCCCGGTCCGACCGACGCCTGGATCACCCTGGCGGGTCTCGCCCGGGAGACCAAGCGCATCCGTCTCGGCACGCTGATGACGGCGGGCACCTTCCGCCTCCCCGGCGTCCTCGCCATCCAGGTCGCGCAGGTCGACCAGATGTCCGGCGGCCGTGTCGAACTGGGCCTGGGCGCGGGCTGGTACGAGGAGGAGCACAAGGCGTACGGCATCCCCTTCCCCAAGGAGAAGTTCGCGCGCCTGGAGGAGCAGCTGGAGATCGTCACCGGCCTGTGGGCGACCGAGGTGGGCAAGACGTACAGCCACCACGGCACGCACTACGACCTGACCGACTCCCCCGCGCTGCCGAAGCCGGCGCAGGCGAAGGTGCCGGTGCTGATCGGCGGCAGCGGCGCCAAGCGCACGCCCCGGCTGGCGGCCCGGTACGCGGACGAGTTCAACGCGCCGTTCGTGTCCGTGGAGGACACCAAGGTGCTCTTCGAGCGGGTGGGCACGGCCGCCGAGGAGGCCGGGCGGTCCGCCGACGACCTGACGTACTCCAACGCCCTGGTGGTGTGCGTCGGCCGTGACGACGCCGAGGTGGCCCGCCGCGCCGAGCGGATCGGCCGCGAGGTGGACGAGCTGAAGCTCAACGGTCTGGCCGGCTCCCCCGCCGAGGTGGTCGAGAAGATCGGCCGCTACGCCGAGGCCGGGTCTCAGCGGATCTACCTCCAGGTGCTCGACCTGGAGGACCTGGACCACCTGGAGCTGATCTCCTCGCAGGTGCAGAGCCGACTCAGCTGACCGGCCCCCGCGTCCGGCCCCGTCCGGCCGCCGCATCCGGCCCCCGCATCCGGCCCCCGCATCCGGCCGCCGGATAAAGGAAGGCGCAGCTCGCACCGGTTGTGCGATCGTGAGCGGCGTCGTCCTGCGCAACCCCCGGGACAGCGCGTCCCGGGGGTTTCGCACGTCCCGCCGCGGTGCGGGCCGGACGCGACCGAACGCACACGACGGAGAGGGGCCGGACCGGATGTTCCTGACCATCACCACGACCGGTACGCCGCAGAGCCCGGCCACCGACCTCGGGTTCCTGCTGCACAAGCATCCCGGCAAGGCGCAGCCCTTCTCCACCTCCTACGGCACGGCGCACGTCTTCTACCCGGAGGCCTCCGACGAGCGCTGCACGGCGGCGCTGCTGCTGGAGGTGGACCCGGTGGCCCTGGTGCGCCGCGGCCGGGGCAAGGGGCGGGGCGGCGCTCCGGACGCCGCGCTCGCGCAGTACGTCAACGACCGGCCGTACGCGGCCTCCTCCCTGCTCGCGGTGGCGCTGGGCGCGGTGTTCTCCACGGCGATGAAGGGCCGGTGCGAGGCGCGGCCGGAGCTGCCCGGGCGGCCGCTGCCGCTGCGGGTGGAGATCCCCTCGCTGCCGGCGCGCGGCGGTGCGGAGCTGGTGGCCGGACTGTTCGAGCCACTGGGCTGGAGGGTCGACGCACGGCCGGTGCCGCTGGACACGGAGTTCCCGGAGTGGGGGGACTCCCGGTACGTCTCGCTCGTCCTGGAGTCGGAGCGCCTGACCGTGGAGGAGGCCCTCCGGCACCTGTACGTGCTGCTGCCGGTGCTGGACGACGCCAAGCACTACTACGTCTCCGCCGACGAGGTCGACAAGCTGCTGCGGGTGGGTGAACGCTGGCTGGCGGGCCACCCGGAGTACAAGCTCATCACCAGCCGCTACCTGTCGCGCCGCTGGTCGCTGACGCAGAAGGTCATGGACCGGCTGGAGACCGAACGGCAGGAACTGCTGCGGCTGGCGGAGGCCGACGACACCGAGGTCGAGGAGCTCGACAACGCGGTGGACCCGGACACCGACACCGAGGAGCGGCCGGTGCCGCTGGCGGTGCGGCGCCGCGAGGCGATCCTGGCGGCGCTGCGCGACCGGCGCGCCGCCCGGGTGCTGGACCTCGGCTGCGGCCAGGGGCAGTTGCTGCAGGCGATGCTGAAGGACACCCGGTACACCGAGGTCGTCGGCGTGGACGTGTCGATGCGGGCGCTGGCACTGGCCTCGCGGCGGCTGCGGCTGGAGCGGACGGGCGAGCGGCAGGCGTCGCGGGTCCGGCTGCTCCAGGGGTCGCTGGTCTACACCGACAGCCGCCTCAAGGGGTACGACGCGGCGGTGCTGAGCGAGGTCGTCGAGCACCTGGACCTGCCGCGGCTGCCCGCGCTGGAGTACTCGGTGTTCGGCTCGGCGCGGCCCCGCACGGTCGTCGTGACCACCCCGAACGTCGAGTACAACGTCCGCTGGGAGTCGCTGCCGGCCGGTCGCACGCGCCACCACGACCACCGCTTCGAGTGGACGCGGGAGGAGTTCCGCGCCTGGGCCGACTCGGTGGCGGCGCGGTACGGCTACGACGTCGAGTACCGGCCGGTGGGACCCGACGACCCCGAGGTGGGGCCGCCGACCCAGCTGGCCCTGTTCACCCTCTGCGCGGACCCCGGCGGCGAGCGGCACACCGGCCGCGGCACCCCGCGCACCGCCGACCGCGACGCCGACGACCGCGGCACCGACCGCACCGACCGCGGCACCGACCGCACCCACGACGAAGGCCGTAAGGAGGCCGCGGCATGACCGACGCCCTTGTGCGGGAGACCCGGCCCACCGGGCGCACCCTGCCCGTCACCGACCTGTCCCTGGTGGTGCTGATCGGCGCCTCCGGCTCCGGCAAGTCCACGTTCGCGCGACGCCTGTTCAAGCCGACCGAGGTGATCTCCTCGGACTTCTGCCGCGGCCTGGTGTCCGACGACGAGAACGACCAGAGCGCGACCAGGGACGCCTTCGACGTGCTGCACTACATCGCCGGCAAGCGGCTCGCGGCCGGCCGGCGGACCGTGGTGGACGCCACCAACGTCCAGCAGGAGGCACGGCGCCAGCTGATCCGGCTCGCGCGGGAGCACGACGTGCTGCCCATCGCGATCGTGCTGGACGTGCCGGAGCCGGTGTGCGCCGAGCGCAACGCGGCGCGGGCCGACCGGGCGGACATGCCGCGCCGGGTCGTCCAGCGGCACGTCCGCGAACTCAAGCGCTCCATGCGGCACCTGGAGCGCGAGGGCTTCCGCAAGGTGCACGTGCTGCGCGGCGTGGAGGAGGTGGAGAACGCCACCGTCGTGACCGAGAAGCGGTTCAACGACCTGCGGCACCTGACCGGTCCGTTCGACATCGTCGGCGACATCCACGGCTGCTCCGCCGAACTCGAGGCGCTGCTGGCGAAGTTGGGTTACACCGACGGTGTGCACCCGGAGGGCCGGACCGCCGTGTTCGTCGGCGACCTGGTGGACCGCGGGCCCGACTCGCCGGGCGTGCTGCGGCGGGTGATGTCGATGGTGGAGTCGGGCAGCGCGCTGTGCGTGCCGGGCAACCACGAGAACAAGTTCGGCCGTTGGCTGCGGGGCCGCCAGGTCCAGCACACCCACGGCCTGGCCGAGACGATCGCCCAGATGGAGGGCGAGAGCGAGGAGTTCAGGGAGCGCGTCGGCAGGTTCCTCGACGGGCTGGTCAGCCACTACGTGCTCGACGAGGGCCGGCTGGTGGTCTGCCACGCCGGTCTGCCGGAGAAGTACCACGGCCGCACCTCGGGCCGGGTGCGTTCGCACGCCCTGTACGGCGACACCACCGGCGAGACCGACGAGTTCGGGCTGCCGGTGCGCTACCCGTGGGCGGAGGACTACCGGGGCCGTGCCGCCGTGGTCTACGGCCACACCCCGGTGCCGACGGCGACCTGGCTCAACAACACCATCTGCCTGGACACCGGTGTCGTCTTCGGCGGCAAGCTAACCGCGCTGCGCTACCCGGAGCGGGAGCTGGTGGAGGTGCCGGCCGAGCGGGTCTGGTACGAGCCGGTGAAGCCGCTGGCCGGCGAGGCGCCGGGCGGCCACCAGGGGCGTCCGCTGGACCTGGGCGACGTGCACGGCAAGCGGATCGTGGAGACCCGGCACGCCGGGCGGATCTCGGTGCGGGAGGAGAACGCCGCCGCCGCGCTGGAGGTCGTCAGCCGGTTCGCGGTGGACCCGCGGCTGCTGCCGTACCTGCCGCCGACCATGGCGCCGACGGCCACCTCCCGTGTGGAGGGCTACCTGGAGCACCCGCTGGAGGCGTTCGCGCAGTATGCCGCGACCGGTGTGGAGCGGGTGGTGTGCGAGGAGAAGCACATGGGCTCGCGCGCGGTCGCGCTGGTCTGCCGGGACGCGGAGGCGGCCCGGGAGCGGTTCGGCGTGGACGGGCCCACCGGCTCGCTGTACACCCGCACCGGGCGGCCGTTCTTCGACGACCAGCAGGTCACCGAGGAGGTCCTCGGCCGGCTCCGCGCGGCGATCGGCGCGGCGGGGCTGTGGGAGGAGCTGGACACCGACTGGCTGCTGCTGGACGGCGAGCTGCTGCCGTGGTCGCTGAAGGCGGGCGGGCTGCTGCGCAACCAGTACGCGGCCGTCGGCGCGGCCTCCGGGGCGGTGTTCCCGGGTGCGCTGGCCGCACTGGAGGCGGCCGGGGCGCGCGGCGTGGACGTCGCGGGGCTGCTGGACCGGCAGCGTGGACGGGCCGCGGACGCGGGGGCGTTCACCGAGGCGTACCGGCGCTACTGCTGGACGACGGAGGGCCTGGACGGCGTGCGGTTCGCGCCGTTCCAGCTCCTCGCCGGGCGGGGGCGCAACCTGGCGGGCGTGCCGCACGACGAGCAGCTGGCGTGGCTCGACCGGCTGGTCGCGGCGGACGGCAGCGGGCTGCTGCGGAGCACCGGGCGGCTGGTCGTCGACACCGGCGACGCGGCCTCGGTGGCCGCGGGCGTCGACTGGTGGCTGGAGCTGACCGGGCGGGGCGGCGAGGGCATGGTCGTCAAGCCGCTCGGCGCGCTGGTGCGGGACGCGGAGGGGCGGCTGGTGCAGCCCGGCGTCAAGTGCCGGGGGCGGGAGTACCTGCGGATCATCTACGGCCCCGAGTACACCCGGCCGGCGAACCTGGAGCGGCTGCGGCAGCGGCACCTCGGGCACAAGCGGTCGCTGGCGCTGCGGGAGTACGCGCTGGGGCTGGAGGGGCTGGACCGGCTGGCGGAGGGCGAACCGCTGTGGCGCGTCCACGAGGCGGTGTTCGCGGTCCTGGCCCTCGAGTCGGAACCGGTCGACCCGCGCCTGTGACCCGGCCGCGGGGGCATGCCCCGCGTCACGGCCCCGCCGCGGGGGCGCCGTGCGGGGCCCCGGGGCGGGGGCGCCGCACGGGGTCCCCGCCGCGGGGCCGTGGGGTCACCCGGCGGTGACGAACCGTTCCGCCGCGTCGCGCAGGCGGTCGCGCAGCGCGTGGAAGAGGGCGCCGGCCCGCGGCCCGGGCCAGTCCGCGGGCAGCAGGTCCGGCGGCAGCCCGGGGTCCGCGTACGGCAGTTCGCGCCAGGCGTCGAGGGCGAGGAGGTAGTCCCGGTACGCCTCCTCGGCCGGGGTGTCGTCGCGGTTCTCCCAGGACCGGAGCAGCCCCGTGTGCCGGGTGAGGAACTCCTCGTACCGCGCGGCGATCGCGTCGAGGTCCCACCACCGTCCGAGCGCCTCCTCGGTGGGCGTGAACCCGAGGTGCTCGCCACGGAAGAAGTCCACGTACCGGTCCAGGCCCAGCCGGCTCAGCGTGTGCCGGGCCTCCTCGTGGACGCGGGCCGGCGCTATCCACACGCCGGGCGCGGCCGCCCCGAACCCGAGCCGGGCGAGCCGGGTGCGCAGCACGTGCCGGCGCTGCCGCAGCGTCTCCGGCACGGAGAAGACGGCCAGCAGCCACTCCTCCCCCTCGGGCGGCCCGGCGAGCAGCCGGCGTCCGGCGTCGTCCAGCGTCTGCCGGGCGTCCGGCGAGAGGGCGTAGCCCGCCGCCCCCGTGGCGGTCCGGGCGGGGACCAGCATGCCGCGCCGCTTGAGCCGGGAGACCGCCGACCGCACCGACGGGGCGTCGACGCCGACCGCCGCGAGCAGCCGGATCAGCTCCGAGACGGGCAGCGGTCCGGGCAGGTGGCGGCCGTACGCGCCGTAGAGCGTGACGATGAGGGAACGGGGAGCGCGCTGGTCGGACACGTTGATCATTTTAGGCGCCGGACATGACGGAGTGTCACCGGGGCCGGTCCGGCCCGCCGTCCCGGTGCCGCCCGGGAGCTCAGGCCCAGCCCAACCGGGCCGCCTGAAGCCCCAGTTGAAGGCGGGTCTGGGCGCCGGTGAGCTTCATCAGCTGGCCGACCCGGCGCTGCACGGTGCGCAACGACAGACCGAGACGGACCGCGACCGCCTGGTCGGTGAGCCCGGCGACGAGGAGGCTCATGATGCGGGCGTCCGTCTCGTCGAGGGCGCTCGGCGTGGAGACGGCGACCTGGCCGACGCGGGGCACGGTGAGGCGGGAGCTGCGCTGCCAGACCAGTTCGAAGAGCCCGATGAGGGCGTCGAGCAGGCCGCCGGGCCGGACCAGCAGCGCGCCGTCCGCCCGGTGACCGCGGCCTCCCATCGGGACCATCGCGAGCTCCCGGTCGGCGATCATCAGCTTCACCGGGACCGAGTCGCTGACCCGGACCTCCTCGCCCGCCTGCACCGCGCGCTCCAGCTCCTCGACGATGCCGTCGTCCTCCTCCAGCATGCGCCGCTCCAGCACCACCCGGTAGGCGACCCCGCGGGCCGCCGCGGCGGCCTCGGTGGCGGTGTTCTCGGTGGTGGAGACGAAGCGGGCGGGGGCCTGCACCAGGCAGAGGATCTCGCTGCGCGCACCGGTCTGGAGCTGTTCCAGGCGCTGCCGGGTGGCGTCGGCGCCGCGGACGACGTCGAGGACGTCGGAGGAGGATCGTTCCGCCATGGTCGCCCGGTAGAGCTCCTCCAGGGAGCCGAGCTCGAGTTCGGCCAGCCGGAGCGCGTTCTGCCGGTGCACCAGCATGGAGCCGAGGGCCAGCTGGGGCGGTGAGGCGCTCAGCCGGCCGGGCGCCTGTCCGTTGCGGGCGGCCAGGCCCAGCACCTCCAGGCGTCCCATGAGCCGGGCCGCCTCGCCCTCGGGCACGCTCAGCACGTCGGCCAGTTCCACGGCGGAGCAGGAGGGCCGGCGCAGCAGCGCCCGGTAGGCGTTCGACTCGTTCTCCGTCAGTCCCAGCACGTCCTGGATCATCGTGGGCCCCCACTCGTCCTCGTCCCGCCATGGGGCGGCGGGTTCATGCCGTCTCCGGCATGCCGTTTCCGGCATGTCGCCGCCTTGTCGCAATGCCGCAACCTCGCACGGATCATGGCTGGCGTAAAGCGCCGCACCGGGCGGCCCGCTCCTGCGAGCGGGCGGAAGGGCCCCCTGAACAGGGATGAAACCGGGTTCGCGGGGTCAGGATGAGGGACATGGGATTCCACGTCGACTCCGAGACCGGCCGGCTGCGCCGCGTCGTCCTGCACCGTCCGGGCCTCGAACTGAAGCGCCTCACCCCGTCCAACAAGGACGACCTGCTCTTCGACGACGTGCTCTGGGTGCGGCGCGCCCAGGCCGAGCACGACGCCTTCGCCTCGGTGCTGCGCGGGCGCGGGGTGGCCGTGCACCTCTTCGGCGACCTGCTGGCCGAGACCCTCGCGATCGACGAGGCGCGGTCCCTGGTCCTGGACGAGGTGTTCGACACCCGGGAGTTCGGTCCGCTCGCCACCTCCCGGCTCAGATCCGTCTTCGAGTCGCTGCCCGCCGACCGGCTGGCCGAGGCCCTGATCGGGGGCATGACCAAGCGGGAGTACCTGGACGAGCACCCGGAGCCGGTCTCCGTCCGCTTCCACGTGATGGAGCTGGACGACTTCCTGCTCGACCCGCTGCCCAACCACCTCTTCACCCGCGACACCTCCGCCTGGCTCTACGACGGGGTGTCCATCAACGCGATGCGCTGGCAGGCCCGCCGCCGGGAGACGGTGCACTTCGAGGCGATCTACCGGCACCACCCGCTCTTCCGCCGGGAGGAGTTCCACATCTGGTCGCAGGGACACGCCGACTACCCGTCGACCATCGAGGGCGGCGACGTCCTGGTGATCGGCAACGGCGCGGTGCTGATCGGCATGAGCGAGCGGACCACTCCGCAGGCCGTGGAGATGATCGCCCACAAGCTGTTCGCCACCGGCTCGGCGCGTACCGTGGTGGCGCTGGACATGCCGAAGAAGCGGGCGACGATGCACCTGGACACCGTGATGACCATGGTCGACGGGGACACCTTCACCCAGTACGCGGGACTGGGCATGCTGCGCTCGTACACGATCACCCCGGGCGGCGCCGGACAGCGGATCGAGGTCGTGGACCATCCGCCGGAGCACATGCACCGCGCCATCGCGTCGGCGCTGGACCTGAGCGAGATCCGGGTCCTCACCGCCACCCAGGACGTCCACGCCGCCGAGCGGGAGCAGTGGGACGACGGGTGCAACGTGCTGGCGGTGGAGCCGGGCGTGGTGGTCGCCTACGAGCGGAACACCACCACCAACACGCACCTGCGCAAGCAGGGCGTGGAGGTGCTGGAGATCCGCGGCAACGAGCTCGGCCGGGGCCGGGGCGGGCCGCGCTGCATGAGCTGTCCGGTGGAGCGGGATCCGGTGTAGGGTCTCGCGCGTCCGGCAACGGTGCATAATCATTCTTTTTTGCGTATAGAATTCCACCGCCCCCGTCCGGATTCCACCGTCTCCCGCAGCAGCCCCTGGAGCTCGTGATGCCCCACCTCCCCTCCGCCCTCGCCGGCCGCAGCTTCCTCAAGGAGCTGGACTTCAGCCGCGAGGAGTTCCGCGGCCTGGTCGAGCTGGCCGCCGAGCTGAAGGCGGCCAAGAAGGCCGGGACCGAGACCCAGTACCTGCGGGGCCGCAACATCGCGCTGATCTTCGAGAAGACCTCGACGCGCACCCGCTGCGCCTTCGAGGTGGCCGCGGCCGACCAGGGCGCCTCGACGACGTTCCTGGACCCGAGCGCCTCGCAGATCGGGCACAAGGAGTCGGTCAAGGACACCGCGCGGGTGCTGGGCCGGATGTACGACGGCATCGAGTACCGGGGCGACAGCCAGGCCAAGGTGGAGGAGCTCGCCGCGCACGCGGGCGTGCCGGTCTTCAACGGCCTCACCGACGACTGGCACCCCACCCAGATGCTCGCCGACGTGCTCACCATGACCGAGCACAGCGCCGCGCCGCTGGAGGAGACCGCCTTCGCCTACCTGGGTGACGCCCGCTTCAACATGGGCAACTCCTACCTGGTCACCGGCGCCCTGCTCGGCATGGACGTGCGGATCGTCGCGCCGCGCTCGTACTGGCCGGACGAGGAGGTCGTCGCCCGGGCGCGCAAGCTGGCGGAGATCAGCGGCGCCCGCGTCACCCTCACCGAGGACGTCGCCGAGGGCGTGCGGGGCGCCGGTTTCGTCGCCACCGACGTCTGGGTCTCCATGGGCGAGCCCAAGGAGGTCTGGGGCGAGCGGATCGCCGCCCTGTCCCCCTACGCGGTGACCATGGACGTCCTGCGCGCGACGGGCGACCCGGACGTGAAGTTCCTGCACTGTCTTCCGGCCTTCCACGACCTCGGCACCGAGGTCGGCAAGCAGATCCACGCCGAGTACGGCCTGGAGTCGCTGGAGGTCACCGACGAGGTCTTCGAGTCGGCGCACTCCGTCGTCTTCGACGAGGCGGAGAACCGCCTCCACACCATCAAGGCCGTCATGGTCGCCGCGCTCGGCCGATGACCTCGGCGGCTCCGAAGCCCCTGTGACACTCCCCCGCGGCCGTCGCGCCGCGGGACCGACCGACGGTCGGCGTGGAACCATCCCTTTCCGTGCCGTCCGACCGCGACCCACCCCGTCGCGACCCGCACCACCCAGAAACGAGCACCACCCGTCATGCCCGCACCACGCGTCAAGTCCTCCCGGCTCCTGATCTCCGAATCGGGCCACGACCTCGAGGGTCACGGTCTGAAGCGGACCATGGGCCTCTTCCACCTGATCTGCTTCGGCATGGGCGCCGTGGTCGGCACCGGCATCTTCGTCGGCCTGTCGGACTCGATCGCCGAGGCGGGTCCCGCGGTCGTCGTCTCCTACGTCCTCGCCGCGATCACCTGCGTCTTCACCGCCTTCTCCTTCGCCGAGCTCGGCGGCGCCATCCCGGTCGCCGGCTCCTCGTACTCCTTCGCCTACGCCGGTCTCGGGGAGACCTGGGCCTTCCTGGTGGGCTGGTGCCTGCTCCTCGAGTACGGCATCTCCATCTCCGCCGTCGCCGTGGGCTGGAGCGAGTACGTCAACGAGCTCCTCGACAGCCTCCTCGGTCACGAGCTGCCCGCCGTGCTCTCGCACGGGCCGACCGAGGGCGGCGTGGTCAACCTTCCGGCCGTGGTGCTGATCGGCCTGGCCACGGTGCTGCTGGTCCGGGGCGTCCGCGAGAGCGCCCGCGCCACCGCGGTGATGGCCGTCATCAAGATCGGCATCCTGCTGGTGTTCTGCGCGGTCGGCTTCAGCGCCTTCCAGGACGGCCACCTCAACCCGTTCGCGCCCGAGGGCGTGGCCGGCATCGGCGCGGCCACCTCGGCGGCGTTCTTCTCCTACATCGGTTTCGACGCGATCACCACCGCGGGCGAGGAGTCCCGCAACCCCCGGCGTGACGTGCCGATCGCGATCCTGGTCTGCATCGGCGCGGTGACCGTCCTGTACTGCGCCGTGGCGCTCGCGGCGATCGGCGCCATCGGCTCCGAGGAGGCGGGCAGCCGGCCGGCCGCGCTGTCCCACGTGGTCGACACGGTCACCGGTTCCGACGTCGGCGGTGCGGTCATCGCCTTCGGCGCGGTGGTGGCCATCGCCTCGGTGACGCTGGCGGTCACCTACGGGCAGAGCCGCATCCTGATGTCGATGTCGCGTGACGGCCTGATGCCGCGGTTCTTCGAGAAGGTCTCCCCGAGGACCTCGACCCCGGTCACCGGCACCATCGTCATCGGCGTGGTCTTCGGGCTGGTCGCGGCGTTCGTGCCGCTGGACGGGCTGATCGACCTGTCGACCATCGGCACGCTGGCCGCGATGGCCGCCGTGAACGTCGCCGTGATCGCGCTGCGCCGGCGGGAGCCGGACCTGGCCCGGCCGTTCCGGGTGCCGTTCGGTCCGGTGCTGCCGGTGCTGGGTGTGCTGTTCTGCCTGTACCTCATGTTCGAGACCGGCTGGGGCACGTGGGTGCGGTTCGCCGCGTTCCTTGCCGTGGGCCTGGCGGTGTACCTCGGCTACAGCCGCCACCGCTCGGTCCTCGCGGGCCGCGCCGGCACCGAGCCCCCGGTGCTCACCCGCCCCTGACCCGCCCGCGCCTTGCCTGCGGGGCCGCCACGGACGCCGTGGCGGCCCCGGGCCGCTTCCGCACCGCACTGCCGTCCGCCTGCGCGCCTTCGCGTGCGGCGCCCGGTCCGCGGGCCGTTGCGGAGGCCCGCCGCGGCGCCCCGCCCCGGCGGCGCCGGATCCGGGCCGGGCGGCGGTCATGGCGTGAGGCGCCGGATCATCTGGAGCACCCGGTCACGGGACTCGTCGGACGCGTCGATCGACTCCATGCACTGCCAGTACGTGTCGTCGTCCGCCGCGGCGGGGGCCAGGCCGATCATCGCGATGCCCGCCTCGGAGAGCAGCTCGCCCAGCGCCTCGAGCACGGCGAACGGCTCCCCCACCGAGGTCAGCCGCGCGGCGCGCAGGTGCTCGGCGCCGAACGGCGCGGGCCCCAGCGCCCCGCAGCCGCGTCCGGCGAGTTCCGTCAGCCCGAGGGCCTCTCCTCTCAGCTCCGGCGGCCCGGACACCGCGAGCCGGCTGCCGACCGCCTGGGCCAGGGCGTGCGCCTGCCACACCTCGGCCAGAACGGCCTGTGGTTCCTCACTGACCGCCAGAGCCCGTCTGGCCACCTCGATGAGCCGTGCCGCGTCCATCCACGCCGCCCCCGTTCTCTCCGCGTGCCCCCGCGCACGCCGTACCGGTTCCACTACCCAGAGTGAAGGGTCGGGCACGGATACGCCAGACCATGCCGGAAATCTGTGGAAAACTCTGCGAGAACGCCCCGCTCCACAACTCCGGAGAGTGAGAAAGCCTCCCGGTCCGGCCGACCGGGCGGCCCGGTTCACGCGCCGGGCGCGGGAAACCTCTTCTCGTTCCGCATGATCTTCGCATCCAGCGCCGACAGCGGGTCGACGCCCAGCACCGCGCAGAACTGCAGCAGGTAGGCGAGCACGTCCGCCACCTCGTCCTCGACCCGGTGCGCCCGCTCGGGGTCGTCCATCACCCGCGCCGACTCCTCGGGCGTCAGCCACTGGAAGATCTCCAGCAGTTCGGACGCCTCCACGCTGAGCGCGGCCGCCAGGTTCTTGGGGGTGTGGTACGGCTCCCAGCGGCGGGCGGCGGCGAACTCCACCAGCCGCCGCCGCAGGGCGTCCAGGTCACGGTCGTCTGTCACGGGGCCAGGTCTACCACCCGGGCCGCGTCGCTCCCCTCGGCGCCCTCCACCCAGGAGAGGTCGTTGACCGCGCCGACGAGACGGATGTGCCCCCGCTCGCACATCCGGGCCGCCAGCCCCAGCAGTTCTCCCCGCTGCCGCGCGTCGAGCCCTTGGCCGAAGCCGTCGGCGAGCACGGTGAGCGTCTGGTACGCCTCCGGCACCTCCGCGGTGTCGACCTCCAGCACGCCCGGCCCGGTGAGCAGCACCAACGCCAGGGCGATGTACCGCAGTTCACCGTCCCCGAGGCGCGCGAGGTCGGTGCGGGTGCCGTCGCCGCGGTCGAGCAGGGCGCGGACCCGGCCGTCGGTGGTCCGCTCCGCCAGCAGGTCGAGGACCGGTCCGGCGCAGCCGGCGCGGACGGCGTCGACCAGCAGCCCGTGCCGCCGCCCGCACTCGGAGCGGGTGCGGAACAGGACGTCGGCGAGGTTGTCGCAGCCGCGCAGCAGCCGCCCGGTGCCCAGCGGGACCGCGGGCCGCATCCGCGCTGGACGCGGGTCGCAGACGAACACCGACCGCAGGGCGACCACCATCTGCTCGGCGGCGGCCAGCACCCGCCGCTGGCCCTCGGTCTTCCCGGCCACCCGCAGCGGCAGCAGCGCGGTGCCGAGCCGGTCGTCGGGCAGGGGGGCGCGGGTGACCGGCGCGCTGCCCGCGGTGTGCCAGGCGGCCTGCACGGAGCGGCGGGCGGGGTCGCGCAGGGCGGTCTCCAGCAGCACCGTCCCGTCCGCGGTCAGCCGCTCGCCGACGATGCGCAGCGCGGGCTCGACCTGCACGGCGACGTCGAGCCGGACCGGGCCCTCCGGGCCGTCGGCGGTGCAGCCGATGCGGAAGCCGCGGCGCCCCTGGTCGTCGGGCCGGGCGCGGTCCGGGACGCAGGAGCCGGGGTCCGGGAACGCCTCTCCCGCCTCGGCCCCTCCGGCGAGCCGCGCCAGCGCCTCGTAGGCGCGCAGCACACCGGACTTGCCGCTGCCGCTCGGGCCGGCGATCAGGGTGAAGGGGGCGTCCAGCGGGACGCGGAGCCCGCGGTGAGAGGCGAAGGCGGACAGCCTCAGCTCGGTGACGCGCGCGCGGTCGGCGGTGGCGCGCTGGACGGGGACCCGCGCCTCCTCCGCCTCGCTCGGGCACGGAGAGGAGGACGGGGAGGGGGACGGGGACGGGACGCCGGAGGGCACGGACAGGGTCATGACCGGACCGTAGGCGGGAGCCGCTCCGGTGAACCGTTCCGCCGGGTCGGCCTTCCTACGATCGGGGGACGCGGTCAGCGCGGGCCGGGGGCCGTCACCCCCGGGCGGAGGTCATCGTCCCTGCTGGGAGGGGGAGTTCCCGCCGAGCCCTTCGATCAGGCCCTGCACCTCGACCCCGCCCGGGGTGAGCAGGAAGACGTTCCGGTCGACGCGGTGCATGGAGGCGGCCAGGCCGAAGACCACGCCGGTGGAGAAGTCGAGGACGCGCTTGGCGACGTCGCCCTCGGCGCCGGACAGGTCGAGCAGCACGGGGGCGCCGGCCATCAGCGTCTCGGCGACCTCGCGGGCGTCGGCGAAGACGTTGACCCGCAGGACGACGAAGCGGCGGCGGGGCTCGACGGCCTCCTCGGGCAGCGCGCGGTGGTCGACCTGGGAGGGCCAGGCGTCCCGGCCCCGCAGGGGGACGACCTCGGCGAGGCCTTCCCATTGTTCGTCGGTGACGTCGTGCCTGCGCCTGCTCATCACCGTCGGTCCCCCGCGTCGTGTCCGGATCGTCTGTCAGGCCCCATTGTGGCGCGCGCTCACCCGTTCGGCCGAACCGACGCGCGGGGTGCCGTCACGACGATTTTTCCACGGACCGGCCTGCGACGGGCCGGCCTGTCACCGACGCCCGACCAGCGCCGTAATCGCCTGGTGACACGGCGTCAGAAACGGCGACGCGCCCCCGGGAGGATTACCGGGGGGCGCGTCGCGGCGGGCGTGCCGTGGACGGTCAGCGGGCCGCGGCCTCGGCGGCGGCCGCCTTCTCCTCCTCCGGGAGGCGCCGCTCGATGCCGACGGCGGCGACGACCGCGCCGAGCACGCACAGCACGCCGGTGACGATCACCGCGGCGTGCAGGCCGTTGACGAACGCCTGCCCCGCGCCCTCGACGACCGCGGCCCTGATCCCCTCGGGCATGCCGGGGGAGACGGGCGCGATGCCCATGGTGACGGCGTCCTCGGCCTTCTCCAGGCCGTGCGCCATGGCGGCGGGGACACCGGCGGCGGTGAGTTCGCCGAACAGGGAGGAGCCGACCTTGCCGGCGATGACCGAGACGAGCACCGAGGTGCCCAGCGCGCCGCCGATCTGCAGCATGGTGGACTGCAGCCCGGAGGCCACGCCGCCGTCCTTGACGGGCGCGTTGCCGATGATGGTGTCCGCGGTGGCGGGCAGCACGATGCCCACGCCGAGGCCCAACGCGATGTAGGGGACCCACATGGTGGCGTAGGACGAGTCGACGGTCCAGGTCAGCATGGAGAACATCGCCACCGCCGACAGCAGCAGGCCGATCGGGACGGAGACCCGCGCGCCGAGGCGCTGGCTGAGCTGGGCGCCCAGCGGCGACGCCACCAGGGAGGCCAGCGACATCGGCAGGGTGGCGACACCGGCCTCGACCGGCGTGTACCCGCGGACGTTCTGCAGGTACAGCATGATGAAGAAGATGCCGCCGAGCATGACGAAGAAGTTGAGCACGGTCATCACCGCGCCCACGGTCAGTGAGCGGTTGCGGAAGAGACGCATGGGCAGCAGCGGATGCGTCTGCCGGGTCTCGTACCAGCCGAACAGCACCAGGACCGCCAGGCCGAGGGCGAGGGAGCCCAGGGTGCCGGCCGAGACCCAGCCCCAGGTCTCGCCCTTGACGATGCCGAAGACCAGCGCGAGCAGGCCCACGGCCAGCAGGACGACGCCGGTGACGTCGAACCGGTGGTGGCCGGTGGAGTTCTTGGACTCCGCGAGGGCCCACATCGAGAACAGCAGGGCGATGACGCCGATCGGGGCGTTCAGGTGGAAGACCCACTCCCAGCCGACGCTCTCGACCAGCAGGCCGCCGACGATGGGGCCGAGGGAGGTGGAGACGGCGGAGACCATGCCCCAGATGCCGACCGCGATCGGGAAGCGCCGGGGTTCGAAGACGGCGCGCAGGATGCCGAGGGTGTTGGGCATCAGGATGCCGCCGCAGATGCCCTGCAGGGCGCGGAAGAGGATGACCGTCTCGATGCTGCCGGACAGGCCGATGGCGACCGAGGTGACGACGAAGCCGCCGATGCCGGCCAGGTAGTAGAACCGCCGGCCGAATCGGTCACCCAGCTTGCCGCCGAGGATCATGGAGGCGGCTAGGGCCAGCAGGTAGGAGTTGGTCACCCACTGCAGTTCGGCGGTGCTGGCACCGAGGTCACGGCCGATGGCCGGGTTGGCGATGGCGACCACGGAGCCGTCGAGCTGCACCATCAGCAGACCGAACGACACCGCGATCAGGGCGAGCCAGGGATTGCCCCGGCGTCCGGCGGGCGCGGAGGCCGCCGGGGACGCGTCCACGCGAGTGGATGCCATGGAAATCGAGCCTTTGCCTTCGGGGAAAAAGAGGGGAAAAGAGGGCGAGGGCACCACGAACAGCGCCCGGACCGGCGGCATCGGGTGCCGCCGGTCGGGCGTGCCGGGGTGAGGGTGCGGCGGGGCCGCGGGGGGGGGTGCCTCTATGTCTTTCGTCAAGCGGTGCGGGGGCTTCTCGGTTCGTAGAAGGTTCCGTCGCGGAGCATGGCGAACAGGACGCTGAT
>NZ_JBSFVZ010000038.1:0-49617 GCF_053592575.1 Streptomyces sp. NPDC002640
TGCAGGGGGGACCCTGTGGGAGAGTAGGACGCCGCCGAACAAATATTGGGAAAGCCCCCGCACCTTTGGTGCGGGGGCTTTCTGCATTTCCGGGGAGTTTATTGTCGGGGTATGCGCTACGACCTCGTCCTCTTCGACAACGACGGTGTGCTCGTCGACAGCGAGCCGATCTCCAACCGGCTCCTGGCCGGCTACCTGACCGAGCTCGGGCACGAGACCTCCTACGAGGACTCGATCCGCGACTACATGGGCTCGGCGATGCACCGCATCCACGACCTGATCCTCGAGCGGACGGGACAGCGGCTGCCGGGCGACTTCGACGACGTGTTCCATGCCCGTGTCTTCGAGGCCTTCGAACGCGATTTGCAGCCGGTGCCCGGCGTCGCGGAGGTATTGCGGCGGCTGACCGAGGACGGGGTCCCGTTCTGTGTGGCCTCGTCGGGGAGTCACGAGCGGATCCGGGTCGGGCACCGGAAGACCGGGCTGGACCGCTGGTTCGACGACGCGCGGATCTTCAGTGCCCAGGACGTCGGGCGGGGCAAGCCGGCGCCGGACCTGTTCCTGCACGCCGCGCGGTCCATGGGCGTGCCTCCGGAGCGGTGTGCGGTGGTCGAGGACAGTCCGCTCGGTGTCCAGGCGGGGCTCGCCGCGGGAATGGACGTCTACGGGTTCACGGCGATGACGCCGGCCGCGAAGCTGGCGGGGGCGAAGGCGCTGTTCTCCACGATGGGGGAGTTGGCGGCGCTGCTTGCGTGACCGGCTACGGTGGCGGGCATGAGCGGCCGCGCGCAGATGATGTGGGACGAGGCAGTCACCGGATACGACTTCGGGCGAGGTCATCCGATGGATCCGGTGCGGTTGACGCTGACGCGCCGCCTGGTGGCCGCGCTGGAGCTGGACCGTGAGGTCACCGTGGCCGGTGGCAGGGCGGCCGGGGACTCCACGTTGCGGCTGGTGCACCGGCAGGACTACATCGACGCGGTGAAGGCGGCCTCGGCCGACCCGGCGGTGGCGGATCCCCGGTACGGGCTGGGTACGGAGGACGACCCGGCCTTCGCGGGGATGCACGAGGTGTCCGCCCTGATCGCGGGGCTGTCGGTGGGGGCGGCCGAGGCGGTGTGGCGGGGGGACGCGCTGCACGCGGTGAACTTCGCCGGCGGGCTGCACCACGCGATGCCGGGGGCGGCGTCCGGGTTCTGTGTGTACAACGACGCGGCGCTGGCCATCGCACGGCTCCTGGAGCTCGGTGCGGAGCGGGTCGCCTACGTGGACGTCGACGTGCACCACGGGGACGGGGTGCAGGCGGCGTTCTGGGAGGACCCCCGGGTCCTGACCGTCTCCCTGCACGAGCATCCGCGCACGCTGTTCCCGCAGACCGGGTGGCCCGAGGAGACCGGCGGTCCCGGCGCGGAGGGCACGGCGGTGAACGTGGCGCTGCCGGCCGGCACGGGGGACGCGGGGTGGCTGCGGGCCTTCCACTCGGTGGTGCCGGAGTTGCTGGAGGAGTTCCGGCCGCAGGTGCTGGTCTCGCAGCACGGGGCGGACACGCACTTCGAGGACCCGCTGGCGCATCTCGCGGTGTCGCTGGACGCGCAGCACGCGGTGCAGGCGGCGTGCCACGGGCTGGCGCACGCGCACGCGGAGGGGCGGTGGATCGCGCTCGGCGGGGGCGGGTACGAGGTGGTCGACGTCGTGCCGCGGTCGTGGGCGCATCTGGTGGCGGTCGCGGCGGGGAAGCCGGTGGCGCCGGAGACGGCGGTGCCGGAGGGGTGGCGCCAGGAGGTGTACGCGTCGACGCGGCAGGCGGGGCCGCGGCGGATGACGGATGGGCGGTGGCCGGTGACGTTCCGGGAGTGGGGGGACGGGTACGACCCGGCGGATCGGCTGGATCAGGCGATTCTGGCGACGCGTAAGGCGGTGTACCCCTTGCGGGGGCTGATGCCGTAGGCGATGGCCGGCCCCCGGCGGGGCCGCACGGCGGGCTCGCCCTCGCCTCCGCGGGCTTGCTCGCCCTCGCCTTCCGCGGGCTTGCTGCCGCCGTCCGTGCCGGGGAACCGGTGCCCCCTCTCGCCGCAGGTCCTCGTGCCCCCTCCCTGTACGGGGGTTGATCCGTTTCGGTCTTGTTGGGGCCCGGGGGCGGGCAGTATGTGATCGAGGGTGATCGCGGGCGGGGATGCGGAATCCCGGCGCGGGAGGCGGGAGCAGCGGGTTCCGGGGGGTCTGCGGCGAGGGCGGGGCGAGGTGCGGTCCGCCCGGGCGGTGGGGGCGGCTCGACGGGCGGCGGTGGTGACCTGCGCCCGATGCTGGGCCACCGTGTCGACAAAACGACCCGGTTCCGCCTACGCATCAGCAACCCCGGCAGCCCCTGGACCGCACCGCTCCGCCGCCCCCGCCGATTCCGCGGCCGGGGGCGCACCACCGGCGTGCCGTCGTCCGCGGGGCCGGTGGCGGCCGGGGCTCCGCGGCGGGCGCCAAGGGGTGCCGGGGCGGTTCCGGCGGGCGTGGTGAACGCGCGGTTCCGTGGCCGACGGGCAGGTCAGCGGGCGTGCGGGCCGACGCGCCGGCCGGGGTGGACGAGGTGCCGGTGGGCGTCGGTGGCGCGGGGGGCGCGGGACGCGGCCGGCGTTCCGGTTGGGGTGCGTGTGGGGCCCGGGCGGCGTCCCCCGCTTATCCGTTGCGTGCTCAATCGCGGGTGTCTGTCACGGTAGGCCGGTGATGGCTGCTCCTCTTCCCCACTCGCATCATCCGCCCCTAGCCTGGGGAGTGAGCACGCAGCGACGAAGAGTCACCGGAAGGGGAAGCCGGTGGCCGTCGAGTGCGAAGGGTTCAGGTGTGTCATGGCAGCTGGCAGCGAAAGGCCTCTGAACGAGGTTCAGTTCCTTACCGTGGCGGAGGTCGCCTCGGTGATGCGCGTGTCCAAGATGACCGTGTACCGGCTGGTGCACAGCGGTCATCTGCCCGCCATCCGGGTCGGACGGTCGTTCCGGGTTCCGGAGCAAGCGGTTCACGAGTACCTTCGCGAGAGCTATGTGGGGGTGGAGACGGCCTGACGGGCCGCCCGCGACGGTCCCGGGACCAACCCGGGACCCCCTCGATTACGACCTTGCGGCCGGGGGAAGGTAGGCTTTCCCCTCGAAGGTCGTATGGGCCCATGGCGCCCAACACCGAGTGATGAGAAGTGAGCGAGGGTAAGTCGTGGGCTCTGTTATCAAGAAGCGGCGCAAGCGGATGGCGAAGAAGAAGCACCGCAAGCTGCTCAAGCGCACGCGCGTCCAGCGTCGCAACAAGAAGTAGCGCGACGCGGCACACGCCGCGCGAAGCGTGCCTCTGCGGCCCCCCACCGGTTCGGTGGGGGGCCGCGGTCGTTGTGGCGGTGTTCCGGTGCCGTCGCGGAGGTGGCGTGCACGTGGCGTGGCCGGTGGGCGTCGGGGGCATGAGGGCCCTGCCCGCGCGCCGTGGAGCGGCTAAGTTGTCGCGTACCGCCGTAAGGGAGTCCGGCGGACGAGGGGAAGGCGCTGATCTTGGGCAGGATCGTGCTGGTGACCGGGGCGGCCCGGCGCCTGGGGTGCCTCTACGTGCGCCGGTTGCTCGAGGACCCGGACGTGGAGCGGGTGGTGGCGGTGGACGCCGTCCTGCCGGAGCACGACCTGGGCGAGGCGGTGTTCGTGCGGGCGGACATCCGGCAGCCGGTGATCGGCCGGGTGCTGGCCGAGCATTCCGTGAACACGGTGGTCCACCTCGACGTCACCGGTACCGCGCTGGCCGGCGGCGGCCGGTCCTCCGTGAAGGAGACCAACGTCATCGGCACCATGCAGCTGCTGGGCGCCTGCCAGAAGTCGCCGACGCTGCGGCGGCTGGTGGTGAAGTCCAGCACCACGGTGTACGGGTCGGCGCCCCGGGACCCGGCGGTGTTCACCGAGACGACGGCGCCGAAGGCGCTGCCCAGCGGCGGCTTCGCCAAGGACGCCGTCGAGGTGGAGGGCTACGTCCGCGGGTTCGCCCGGCGGCGGCCGGACGTGGCGGTGTGCGTGCTGCGGTTCGCCAACATCCTCGGCCCCGGCGCGGACACCCCGCTCGCCTCCTACTTCCGGCTGCCGGTGCTGCCGACGGTGCTCGGGTACGACCCGCGGCTGCAGTTCGTCCACGAGGACGACGTCACCGACGTCCTGCTGCTGGCCTCCCGGGAGCCGGCGCGGGGGACGCTCAACAGCGGCACCTTCAACATCGCCGGGGACGGCGTGCTGACGCTCTCGCAGTGCGCGCGGCGGATGGGGCGGCCCACGGCTCCGGTGCTGCTGCCCGCGGTCACCCTCACCGGGTCGCTGATGCGGACGCTGGGGCTCTCCGACTTCTCCCCCGAGCAGATCCGGCTGCTCACCCACGGGCGGGTCGTCGACACCGGCCAGATGCGCGAGGTCCTCGGCTTCACCCCCCGGTACGGCACGGCGGAGACGTTCGCGGACTTCGCCGAGGCGGCCGGTCCCGGGCTGCTGCCGCCCGCGCTGCTCGCGGCGGCCGTCGACCGGCTCGCCGAGGCCGTGACGCCGGACGCCGCCGGCGGGAACGCCGCGCGGGAGGAGGCCCCGCGCAACGCCGCCGGGGCGGCGCACACCAGCACCGAGGCCGGCAGCGGCCCGCAGGCCACGCGGTAGACGGAGGAGCACAGTCACCATGGCGGACGCGAAGGTCATCCCGTTCGACGACGACCGCGCCAGGCGGCGTTCCGCGCCGCGCGGCACCCGGTCCGGCCCGGGCGGCGCCGTCCCGCTGCCCGCCCAGGGCCACGGCACCCCGCACGACGAGGAGGCCCGCGCCGAGGACGCCCCGAGGGACCAGGACACCGGGAGCGGCGACGAGGCCGCCGCCGGGCAGCCCTCCCGCGCGGAGGCACCCGGGCAGCCCTCCCGCGCGGAGACGCCCGGGGAGACCGCTCCGGGCGGGCCGGCGCGGCGGCTGGCCAAGGGGCTGGCGTTCCTGCGCCGCCGGGTCACCGGCGAGTACGAGGTCGACGACTTCGGCTACGACGCCGAACTCACCGACGAGGTGCTGATGGCGATGCTCCGCCCGCTGTACGAGAAGTACTTCCGCATCGAGGTGAAGGGCATCGAGAACATCCCCGCCGAGGGCGGCGCGCTGATCGTCGCCAACCACTCCGGGACCCTCCCGCTGGACGGCCTGATGCTGCAGGTGGCCGTGCACGACCGGCACCCGGCGGGGCGTCACCTGCGGCTGCTCGCCGCCGACCTGGTCTTCACCCTGCCCGTGGTGAACGAGATCGCCCGCAAGCTGGGGCACACGCTGGCCTGCGCCGAGGACGCGGCGGAACTCCTCGGCCGCGGCGAACTGGTCGGGGTGATGCCGGAGGGCTTCAAGGGCATCGGGAAGCCGTTCGGCGAGCGGTACAAGCTGCAGCGGTTCGGCCGCGGCGGGTTCGTCTCCACGGCGCTGCGCGCGGGGGCGCCGATCGTGCCGTGCTCCGTGGTCGGCGCGGAGGAGATCTACCCGATGATCGGCAACGCCCGGACCGTGGCCCGGCTGCTCGGGCTGCCCTACTTCCCGATCACGCCCACCTTCCCCTGGCTGGGGCCGCTGGGCGCGCTCCCGCTGCCCACCAAGTGGACCATCCAGTTCGGGGAACCGATCCCCACCGACGGGTACGCGCCGGAGGCGGCGGACGACCCGATGCTGATGTTCAACCTCACCGACCAGGTGCGGGAGGAGATCCAGCACACCCTCTACAAGCTGCTGGTGCAGCGACGGTCGATCTTCTTCTGACTTCTTCCGAGTCCCCGTGCCCGGGTAACGGCCGCAGACCGCCCCGCGCGCACGCCGACGCGAGGGGCGGCGGACGGGCCGCCCCTCGCGTCGGGCTCACTCCTCGGAGTCCCCGCCCAGGCCGAGGCCCGGGAGCAGATCCGGAAGCAGCGGCGGCAGGACGACCCGGCGGTCGTCCTCGTCCTTGTCCTCCGGCGGGGCGCTGTCCTGGTCCTCCTGGGCCGGAGGATCGAACAGGCCGCCGGTGCCGCCGCCCAGGAGACCGTCCGGCTCCGCGGACGGGGACGCGTCGGGCCTGCCCGAACCACCGGGACCCGTGGAGCCCGTGCCCCGCTCCTCCTTGCCGGACTCGCCGGCCTCGCCGGAGGGCGAGGAACCGGGGGACCGGGTGCCGGCCCCGCCGGGCCTGGCGTCCTCCCCGCCGGCCGACGGCGCCTTCGGCAGCAGCGGACGCAGCGGCGCCACGTCCTGCTCCATGGCGTCGAAGACCGAGGAGACCTCCTCGCTCACGTCACCCAGCTGGACGGGGAGCCGGTCGCGGAGCTCGCTCCACGTCCGGCCGTGCCGCTCGGAGAACGCCGAGAGGGTCTGGATGGGGGACAGGGAGTCCGGATCGCGCTGGTACGCGTCGTGGAGCAGGCGGTGCCCCTCGGAGGCGTCCTCCTGCATCCCGGACAGCGTGCGGCGGATCTCGGTCAGGGACTCGTGGTCCAGATGGCCGCCGCGGCCCCGCTCCATCAGCCGCCGCGTCTCCGCGAGCCGCCGCGACGCCTGGTCGAGCAGCATCTCGCCGCGCTCGGCGCCGCCGTCGGCGAGGCCGAGACGGAAGTCCTCGATGCCGCGCTTGAGGCCGTAGAGCGAGTCACCGGGAAGGGCGTCGGAGCTGGCCGCGGCAACACCGCCGAAGGCACTCGCCGCCACGCCGACACCGAGTCCGCCGGCGGCCAGGCCCTTGGTCAGGCGCGAGCGCGGCCGGAGCTTTCCCAGCGGGCTCGCCCGGTGGGCGCCGCGCGCCCGGGTCGACCGCTGGTCGGAGACCTGCGCGGACACGTCGCCGCCCAGGGTCCCCTCCTGAACCATGGCCTCCATCGCCGCCACCAACTGGGCGCGCTGGACGACCTTCACCTCCGGATCGAGTTCCGGCTTGGGCAGTTCGCCGAGACCCGCGGCCACGGCCAGCATGGCCGCCTGCCCGGTCTCCTCCGCGGCAGCCGGGGTCGGTGCCGATCCCTGTGGCTGCTCGGCCGCCGTGCCCCGGTCGGACAGCTCCTCCAGGGCCTGGGCGAAGGCGTTCGCCCGCCGGTGCGCCGATACGTTCGCGATCACTGGCGGCACCTCCTCTCGTCATGACGGACGACTCCCGGCGGGACCTCGGGGAGTCCGCAGGGAGCCTGTATCCCGGACAACGAGCGGCTGGGTGCTTCGGTTACGGACATAGGGCGGATGGAATGAGGAATCAACCGCCTTTCACTCTTGGTGAGTTGACGATGGCGGAGCGTGCCCGGCCGGTGACCGCGCCCGGGCGGCGTCCCCCGGTCAGCGGGCGTCGTCGGGCAGCAGCCGGGCCAGGGTGCGGACGGCGCGGTACTGGAGGGTCTTGATGGCCCCCTCGTTCTTGCCCATCACCCGGGCCGTCTCGGCGACCGAGAGGCCCTGGAGGAACCGGAGCGTGACGCATTCCTGCTGCTGGGGGTTGAGCCTTCGGACGGCGTCGAGCAGGGCGGCGTTGGAGAGATGTTCCAGGACGGAGTCCTCGGGCGAGCGTTCGACCTCGTTGGCGTCGAGCATCTCGCCGGTGGTCACCTCGAGACGGAAACGGCTGGACTTGAAGTGGTCGGCGACCAGGTTGCGCGCGATGGTGACCAGCCATGCGCCGAAGTCCCTGCCCTGCCAGGTGAAGGTGCCGATGCGGCGCAGGGCGCGCAGGAAGGTCTCGCTGGTCAGGTCCTCCGCGGTCGCGCGGCTGTTCACGCGGTAGTAGATGTAGCGGTAGACGGTGTCGCTGTACTGGTCGTAGAGCCGCCCGAAGGCCTCGGCCTCGCCTCCCTGGGCGCGTTCGACCAGGTCCATCATGCGGGCGCTGTCGCTGTCCGCCGCCGGGCGGCGGGCGGGCGCGGCGGTGGCGCCCGCGCGGCCCCTCCGGACGACCGTGGAGGCGCCCTCGGCGAGGGCGTAGCACGGGCCGGCGGGGGCGGCGAGGGCGGGAACGGCGTACGCGGTGGGGACGAAGCCGCGCAACAGCTCCAGGGCCGCTGAGCGGAGCGCAGCCAGGCCCGAGGCGTCAACCCCGACGTGTGGGTACACGGGACTCCCAGAGGCAGAGCTTCCATCACGTGCAGTGCGGGACCGTTCACCCGTCGTAGCGACGGAGGGGTACCGGATTGCGTCTGAGGAGAATAACGCTTCGTACAGGCGCTGCTACGCCGAGTTGCTCAAATCACCGATTACGTTGCTTCCGTACCCGGTTGGGGTCGGATCCGGTGTCACAGAGCGACCGTTTGGCGATCGCATTCGGCCATGATTTGAGCGCGTGCTGTCCGGGTCCGGCCGATGTGAGCGGAGCGTCAGGGGCCCGCCGGGGTGCGCGCGAAGGCGCCCGACGGGGGGCCGGTCCGTCGGGGCCGGGCGCCGTCGGGCGCGGGGTGTCCGGGAGGGAAAGGAAAAGCGCCGGTCAGACCAGGCGTCGGCGGCGGTGCAGCGCTATCGCGGCGGCGGTGCCGCCGGCCACGGCGCCGACTCCGGCGGCGGCCGGGATGCCGACCATGGCCGCCTTGCGGCCGGTGCGGTAGTCGCGCAGTCGCCATTCGCGTTCGCGTGCGTATTTGCGCAGCCGGGTGTCGGGATTGATCGCGTAGGGGTTGCCGACCAGCGAGAGCATGGGGATGTCGTTGTACGAGTCGCTGTAGGCGGCGCAGCGGTCGAGGTCCAGGCCCTCGGCGGCGGCGAGGGCGCGGACCGCCTCGGCCTTGGCGGGGCCGTGCAGCGGCTCGCCGACCAGGCGGCCGGTGTAGACGCCGTCGACCGACTCGGCGACGGTGCCGAGGGCGCCGGTCAGGCCGAGGCGGCGGGCGATGGTCTGGGCGATCTCCACCGGGGCCGCGGTCACCAGCCACACCTTCTGGCCGGCGTCCAGGTGGGCCTGGGCCAGCGAGCGGGTCCCGCTCCAGATGCGGCCGGCCACGTACTCGTCGTAGATGTCCTCGCCGATGTCGCGGAGTTCCTCGACGCGGTGGCCCTTCACGATGGACAGGGCGGCGTCGCTGGCCTCCTGCATGTGGGCCGGGTCCTCGATGCCGGCCAGCCGGAAGTAGGCCTGCTGCCAGGCGAACCGGAGCAGCTCGCGGGTGTCGAAGAACTTCCTCTTGTAGAGGCCGCGGCCGAAGTGGAACAGGGCGGCGCCCTGCATCACGGTGTTGTCCAGGTCGAAGAAGGCGGCGGCGCGGGTGTCGCCGAGGACCGGGAACCGGTCCTGCTGTTCCAGCGCGCGGGAGGACTTGCGGGCGGCCTCCGCCGCGGCCTCGCCGGCCAGGACGCTGCGCGCCGTGGCGAAGCGCTTCCTAGGGAGGAGCCATCCAAGAGCGGCCATGCGGTGAGCATATCCACATCGTGGGACGGGTTCGGGGCGGTGAGGTTGTCGTGCTGTGAACACCGCCTTTACGCCGCCCCCGCGGGCCGGGGATCAGGTGAGGGCGGCGCGCAGGCGGGACTCGTCGACCCGCCAGAAGGTGTGCTGGCGCCCGTCGATCAGGACCACCGGGATCTGCTCCCAGTAGGCCCGGTGGAGTTCCTCGTCCTGGGTGATGTCCTTCTGCTCCCAGGGCACGCCCAGCTCGTCGCAGACCTTGGCCACGACCTTCTCCGCGTCCTCGCAGAGGTGGCACCCGGGCTTGCCGATCAAAGTCACCAGACCACTCATGCCGCCATTCTCGCGCCTCCGCGGAGCGCCCGGTGCGGCCCCCCGGTGCGGCCCCCGGTGGGTCCCCCGGGGCGGTGACGCGCAGGCGCGACGGCCGAGCGGATCGTGACGAGGTCGTGATCGTCTTCACGAAGAGGGCGCCGCGGAGGAGGCGGGAGGGGCCCGAGGGAGGAGAGATAGCTCTCACCCGGGACGGGAAGAACCCGCTGACCTGGGGTTTCGCGCTCCGTAACCGTGCGGTGGACTCCCTTCGGTCGCTTAGGATTTACCACGAATTTGCTTGCGGGGGCGTGCATCTGAAGAGGAGCGTGTGCTGCTTTGTCCCCGTCGAGTGAGGGACCCGGGCGTCTTGCCGGCGGTTCCACGCACGTGCGCGAACATCGCGTGACCCCGGTCACGTCGGTGGGGCAAAACGGACACCATCTTTGTGCACACGTTCACAAAGACATAGCCTGCATCCGACGAGGCGGTCCGGGGACGTGTGGCCGCCCCCAGCCCCGCTCTACCCGCAGGAGCATCGTGGCAACTGGCCGAACTCACCGACCGGCGACCCGTGGCCGAGGGATTCCCGAGGCCACTGTCGCCCGGCTTCCGCTGTACCTCCGTGCGCTGACCGCTCTGTCGGAGCGCTCCGTGCCGACGGTCTCCTCCGAGGAGCTCGCGGCCGCGGCCGGGGTCAACTCCGCGAAGCTGCGCAAGGACTTCTCGTACCTGGGCTCCTACGGAACGCGCGGCGTCGGCTACGACGTCGAGTACCTCGTCTACCAGATCTCCCGCGAGCTGGGCCTGACCCAGGACTGGCCCGTGGTCATCGTCGGCATCGGCAACCTCGGCGCGGCGCTCGCCAACTACGGCGGTTTCGCCTCCCGCGGCTTCCGGGTCGCGGCGCTGATCGACGCCGACCCGGCGATGACGGGCAGGCCGGTCGCCGGCATTCCCGTGCAGCACGCCGACGCGCTCGAGGACATCGTCCGCGACAACGGCGTCTCCATCGGCGTGATCGCCACCCCCGCGGGGGCCGCCCAGCAGGTCTGCGACCGTCTGGTCGGGGCCGGGGTGACCTCCATCCTGAACTTCGCGCCGACCATGCTGACCGTCCCGGACGGCGTCGACGTGCGCAAGGTGGACCTCTCCATCGAGCTGCAGATCCTGGCCTTCCACGAGCAGCGGAAGGCCGGCGAGGACGCGTCCGGCGACGCCGGCGCGATGCCGGCGCCGCCCGCCTCCAGGAGCGCCGCCGCCGCGGCCGCGGCGATGGACGCGGCCGACCCGAAGGGCACCGACGGGGAAGCCCCCGCCGTGATGCCGGCATGAGTCTGCTCGTCGTCGGGCTGAGCCATCGCAGCGCGCCGGTCAGCGCGCTGGAGCGCGCCGCGCTGGGCGCCGAGGCGAAGGCCAAGCTGCTGCGGGACACGGTGGCCGCCGAGCCGGCCGCCGAGGCCGCGGTGCTGGCCACCTGCAACCGCATCGAGCTCTACGCCGACGTGGACAAGTTCCACGCCGGTGTCGCCGAGCTGTCCACGCTCCTGGCCCGGCACAGCGGGGTGGGGCTGGAGGAGCTCACTCCTTATCTTTATGTGCACTACGAGGACCGCGCGGTCCACCACCTGTACTCGGTGGCCTGCGGGCTGGACTCGATGGTGGTCGGCGAGGGCCAGATCCTCGCCCAGATCAAGGACTCCCTGGCCCAGGCTCAGGAACTGCACACCGCCGGGCGGCTGCTGAACGACCTGTTCCAGCAGGCGCTGCGGGTCGGCAAGCGCGCCCACTCGGAGACCGGCATCGACCGTGCCGGGCAGTCCCTGGTCACCTTCGGCCTGGAGCAGCTCGCGGGCGGCGCCGGGGCGCCGTCCTGGCTGGAGGGCAGGCGGGCGCTGGTCATCGGCGCCGGGTCGATGTCCTCGCTGGCCGCCGCCACGCTGGCGCGCGGCGGGGTCGCCGAGGTCGTGGTCGCCAACCGCACCGTGGAGCGCGCCGAGCGGCTCGCGCAGATCCTCACCGAGAGCGGGGAGTCCTCCGTGCGCGCCCGCGCGGTGACGATGGACGCCGTCGCCGATGAGCTGGCTCGCGCCGACATCGCCGTGTCCTGCACCGGCGCGACCGGGCTGGTGCTCACCGCCGCGACGGTGGCCGCCGCCGTCGAGGGCCGGGTCGGCCCGGCCGGTCCGACCGGCGTCGCCGAGGGCACGGCTCCCCGGACGGACTCCCGCGCGCGCACCGGCGCGGCGAAGGCCGCCGAGGTCTGCCCGGTCGACGTCGCCGACCTCACCGGGCTGCCGCAGGGCGCGCCCGCCGCGGACTTCCCGGCCTCCGGCGAGGCCGCGGTGGCCGGGATGGACGCCGCCACGCTGGAGCAGCACGGCGCCTGGGTGGACCGCGGCGACGCGGAGCGCCTGGAGGCCGCGCGCGCCGGGCAGGAGGCGCGTCCGGAGCCCGACCCGGAGCTGGTCACCGCGCTGGCCGCGACCGCGGCCGCCGTGGGCCGGATCCCCGAGCGGCGCCGTCCGGAGGCCGTGGAGACCGTCCGGCCCGAGCCCGTGCTGTCCCTGCTGGACCTGGCGATGCCCCGTGACGTGGACTCCGCCGTGCACCGGCTCGCCGGTGTGCGCCTGGTGGACATCGAGTCGCTGGCCGACGCCTCCGCGGACGCGCCGATGGCGGCCGACGTGGACCAGGTGCGGCGGATCGTCGCCGACGAGGTCGCCGCGTTCGGCGCCGCGCAGCGGGCCGCGACCATCACGCCGACCGTGGTGGCGCTGCGCTCCATGGCCGCCGAGGTGGTGGCGAGCGAGATCGCCCGGCTCGAGGGCCGGCTGCCGGATCTCGACGCCAAGCAGCGCCAGGAGATCACCCAGACCGTCCGGCGGGTGGTGGACAAGCTGCTCCACGCGCCGACCGTGCGGGTCAAGCAGCTCGCCGCGGAGCCGGGTGGCGCCGGTTACGCCGACGCCCTGCGCACCCTGTTCGACCTCGACCCGGAGACGGTGGCGTCCGTCTCCCGGGCCGACAAGGCAGCCGGCCGCACCGCGACCGACGCCGGCCACGACACCCCGGTCGGCAGCACCCTGATCGACGCCAACGCCAAGAACCGAGGGCGAGCATGACAGAGAAGGCTTTGAGGCTCGGCACCCGGCGGAGCAAGCTCGCCATGGCCCAGTCCGGGCACGTGGCGGAGGCGGTGAGCCGGGTCACCGGCCGGCCCGTCGAGCTCGTCGAGATCACCACCCACGGCGACGTCTCGCGTGAGCACCTGACGCAGATCGGTGGCACCGGCGTGTTCGTCGCCGCCCTGCGCGAGGCGCTGCTGCGCGGCGAGGTGGACTTCGCGGTCCACTCGTTGAAGGACCTGCCGACCCAGCCGGCCGAGGGCCTGACGCTGGCCGCGATACCCGTGCGCGAGGACCCGCGCGACGTGCTGGTCGCGGCCGGTGGCGTCAAGCTGGCCGACCTGCCGCGCGGTGCCCGCGTGGGCACCGGGTCGCCGCGCCGGATGTCCCAGCTCAACGCGTACGCGCGGGCCCACGGCCTGGAGCTGGAGACGGTGCCGATCCGCGGCAACGTCGACACCCGGATCGGGTTCGTGGAGAGCGGGGAGCTCGACGCCGTCGTGCTCGCCGCCGCCGGACTGAACCGGATCGGCCGCGCGGACGAGGTCACCGACTTCCTGCCGGTCGACACCGTGCTGCCCGCCCCCGGCCAGGGAGCCCTGGCCGTGGAGTGTGCCGCGGACGACACCGCGCTGGTCGCCGCACTCTCGCAGCTCGACGACCCGCACACGCGGGCCGCCGTGACCGCCGAGCGATCACTGCTCGCCGCCCTGGAGGCCGGCTGCAGCGCACCCGTGGGTGCCCTGGCCGGCCTTCTGGGGGACGGGCAGATTGTCAAGGAAATGCGCCTGCGGGGCGTCGTCGGCACGACCGACGGCTCCCGCGTGGTGCAGATGTCCACCACCGGTCCCGTACCCCAGACGCACGAGCAGGCGATGGCGCTCGGCCGCGAACTCGCGGAGGAGATGCTTGCCCGGGGTGCGGCCGGTCTGATGGGGGAGCGAGCACAGTGAGCCCCACCACCCTTCCCGCCGGTCACGACCACGGGCACGTCACCTTCCTGGGTGCCGGGCCCGGCGATCCGGGCCTGCTGACACTGCGCGCAGTGGAGGCCCTGGCGAACGCGGACGTCCTCGTCGGCGAGCCCGACGTGCTCGACGTGGTGCGTGCACACGCCAGGCCGGGCGCCGTCCTGGAGAGCACCGGGACGGACGCGGACGCGCCGCAGCTCACGGTGGTTGACGGCACGTCAACAACCGTTGCGGTTCCGGCGGAACGCGATGCCGTTCATCTTGTCATGGCGGCCGTACGGTCCGGCAGGCGGGTGGTCCGTGCCGTCACGGGCGACCCCGGTCTGGACTCCGACGCGGCCCGCGAGATGCTCGCCTGCGCCACGGAGGGCGTGACGTTCGAGGTGGTGCCCGGCATCGCCTCCGCCGTCGGCGTCCCCGCGTACGCCGGTGTGCCGCTGCGCGACGACGAGGGCACCGACGTGCGCTTCGTCGACGCCCGCAGCGCCAGCGCCCGCTGCTGGACCGAGCTCGGGGCCTCCGACGGCACCGTGGTCGTCTCCACCACGCTGGACGGCGTCGCGGCGACCGCCGCCGAGCTGGTCTCGGCCGGCCGGAAGCCGGACACCCCGCTCACCGTGACGGTGGCCGGCACCACGACCCGCCAGCGCAGCTGGACGGCGACGCTGGGCACCATCGCGCAGGTCTTCAAGCAGGGCAAGGTCCTGCCGTCCGCGGACGGCGGCCGGGCCGTCATAGCCGTGGTCGGTGAGCGCGCCGCCGCGGGTGACCGGCGCGACCAGCTCTCCTGGTTCGAGTCCAAGCCGCTGTTCGGCTGGAAGGTCCTCGTGCCGCGGACCAAGGAGCAGGCCGTCTCGCTCTCCGACCAGCTCCGTTCCTACGGCGCGGTGCCGCACGAGGTGCCGACCATCGCCGTGGAGCCGCCGCGCACCCCGCAGCAGATGGAGCGCGCGGTCAAGGGCCTGGTGACCGGCCGCTACGAGTGGATCGCCTTCACCTCGGTCAACGCCGTCAAGGCGGTCCGGGAGAAGTTCGAGGAGTACGGCCTGGACGCGCGCGCCTTCGCGGGCATCAAGGTCGCGGCCGTCGGCGAGCAGACCGCCAAGGCGCTGATCGCCTTCGGCGTGAAGCCGGACCTGGTGCCCAGCGGCGAGCAGTCGGCCGCGGGTCTGCTGGAGGACTGGCCGCCGTACGACCCGGTCTTCGACCCGATCGACCGCGTCTTCCTGCCGCGCGCCGACATCGCCACGGAGACCCTGGTCGCCGGGCTGATCGAGCTGGGCTGGGAGGTCGACGACGTCACGGCGTACCGCACCGTGCGCGCCTCGCCGCCGCCGGCGGAGACCCGTGAGGCGATCAAGGGCGGTGGCTTCGACGCGGTGCTGTTCACCTCGTCCTCGACGGTGCGGAACCTGGTCGGCATCGCCGGCAAGCCGCACAACGTCACGGTGATCGCCTGCATCGGCCCGGCGACCGCCAAGACGGCCGAGGAGCACGGTCTGAGAGTGGACGTGATGGCCCCCGAGCCGTCGGTCACCAAGCTGGCGGCCGCGCTCGCGGACTTCGGCACCAAGCGGCGCGAGGCCGCGCTGGCGGCCGGCGACCCGGTCACCCGGCCCTCCGAGCGCCGCCCCGGCGCCCGCCGCCGCCGGGCGACCACCAGCTGAGGCGCCGTCCGCGTCGGCCACGCATGCCCCCGTACCCGGGACCCGGGTGCGGGGGCACGCGTGGCCGGCGCGGACGGCGGACGGGTGGGGCGGGGGACGGCACGATCATCCGGTTGCCCCCGTCCCGCGCGGGCATTCCCGCGCCCACCTGGCGTTTTCCCGTGGCCGGGCGGTCGGCCGCCGCCGTCGACACCGTGCTCGCGGCGACCGGTCCCCGGCACGGTCCTGGCCGCCCTCGGCATTTCGCTCGCGTTCGCCACGGTTCGATCCCTAGGCTCGGACGCATGATCGCCACCCTGCAGTGCGTCGTCATCGACTGTCCGCGGCCGCGTGAGCTCGCGGCGTTCTACCAGCGGGTGCTGGGCGGGGAGGTGGACGGGGAGGACCCGCGCTGGTCCACGGACGAGACCTGGGCCACGCTCCACACCCCGGGCGGCGGCGTCATCGCCTTCCAGCAGGCCCCCGACCTCCAGGCGCCCGCCTGGCCCGACCCGTCGCGCCCCCAGCAGTTCCACCTCGACCTGGGCGTCCCCGACCTCGACGCCGCCGAGGCGGAGGTGCTGAGGCTGGGCGCCCGGCTGCTCGACGCGGGGGAGGCGGGGCGGTCCTTCCGGGTGTACGCGGACCCGGTGGGCCACCCGTTCTGCCTGGTGCGTGAGTGACCGGAGGCCTGCCGGGCGGCGCGGTCCTGCTGATCACGGGGGTGATGGCCGCCGGGAAGTCCACCGTGGCCGAGCGGCTGGCCTCGAGGCTGCCGCGCGCGGCGCACGTGCGGGGCGACCTCTTCCGCCGGATGGTGGTCTCCGGCCGCGCGGAGATGTCACCGGAGGGCTCGGCCGAGGCGCTCGCCCAGCTCGACCTGCGGCAACGGCTCGCCGCGACGGTGGCGGACGAGTACGCGGAGGCCGGGTTCACCGCCGTGGTGCAGGACATCCTGCTCGGCGACGACCTGCCGCGCTTCGTCGCGCGGGTGCGTACCCGGCCGCTGTACGTGGTGGTGCTGGCTCCGTCGGCGGCCGCGGTGCGGGAGCGGGAGGCCGGACGGGCCAAGAGCGGGTACGGCGGCGGCTGGACGGTGGAGGACTTCGACCGGCTGCTGCGGGAGGGCACGCCGCGGCTTGGGCTGTGGCTCGACACGTCGGCGCAGGGCCCGGACGAGACGGTGGACGCGATCCTCGCCGGCGCGGACCGGGCGGCGGTCGGGAGACCACCTGAGGACACCTGAGGACACCTGAGGACGTGGGCCGCCGCATGGCCTCAGCCGACGGCGAGGTCCAGCATCCGGCGCAGGACCCGCTCAGGGACCGCGGGGTGGTCGGTGGCGCACCCGGCGGTGTCCGGATCCAGCAGCAGGCCGACCAGGACGTCGGCCGGCAGCCCCGGGTGGTGCCGGGCGGCGTGCCGTACCCGGCCGTCCGGGTGCGTGAGGAGCCGCACCGCGGTGGCGGCCGGCAGCCGGGGATCGGTGGCCGCCCGGTACCGCACGTCCGGGTCCGGGTCGTCGAGGAGTCGTTCGGCCACGTCCGGGGTGGCGGCGGGGTCGTCCAGGGCCAGCCGGCGGAGGTTCGGGTTCGGGTCGTCGGCGAACCGCAGCAGCCCCTCCCGGGGGAAGTTGGGGTGGTTGCCGGGACGGCCGGGGAAGCTGAGGCTGCCCGACCACCACTCGGCGACGCGGAGCAGCATCTCGGCGGGGGCGTCGTCGCAGGACTCGGCCAGGAAGAGCTGGACCACGCGGTCCTCGTCCCGGGCGAGGCGCTCGACGACGTCCGCCGGGAGGCGGCGGGCCCGTGCCACCGCGCGGCGGACCAGCGGGTGGGCGGAACGGGCGAGGCGGCGCATGGCCTCGGGATCGTCGTGCAGGTCGAAGACCCACAGGGGGAGGAAGTACCGCCCTTCGGGGCCGACGTCGATCTCCACCGCGGCGCGCTGCTCCTCGGTGAGGTCCGGGCGGAGGGACAGGCACCGGCGCACCGCCGGGTCCGGGTCGTCGCGCAGGCGGAACGCGTCCTCCGCGCCGACGCGGACGTTCTCGGCCAGGGCGGCGCGCAGGGAGGCGTCGGGGTGGCGGAGCACGTGGTCCACCAGGTCGTCGGCGAGGAGGCAGTTCCGGACGGCCTCCCGGTCCAGCCCCTCGGTCTCGAGGACCGCGGTGGTGAGCGGGTGGTCCCGGTGGTGGAGGAGAAGGGCGGCCCGCCGGATCCCGGGGCGGGGGTCGTCCAGGACGGCCTGGCGGGCGGCGGGTCCCAGGTGGTCCCAGGCCGTCCGGCGGGCGAACGCGCGGACGCCGGGGTCGGGGTCCTCGGCGAGCTGGAGGGCGAGCCGGACCGGGAGGCCGACGAGGCGGACGGCCTCCATCCGGATGCCGGCGGACGGGTCGGAGGCGAGCCGCTCGCACGCCTCCTCGGTGAGCTCGTGACGGTACTCCCCGGCGATCATGGCCAGCTGCCGCCGGGTCCGCTCGTCCGTCTCGGCCAGGATCATCCCTGACCGCTGCTCCCGGGTGAGCGGCTGGATGTCGAAGGCCGCCTGCCGCATCCTGGGGTCCGGGTGGACGAGTACGGCTTCCAGGACGCGCGGCGGGAAGCGGCGGTAGAAGAGGGTGGAGCGGGGCTCCAGGACGCGGAGCAGCAGGGAGGGCGGGGCGTCCGGGTGGAAGGCGAAGGCCTCCGCCCAGGCGTCCAGCGGCGGCTCGCCCCGGGTGCCGTCGAACAGGGCGTCCCAGACGGCGTCCCGCTCCGGGTCCTCGGCGTCGCCGCGTTCCGCCGTCGCCGCCGGGCTCCCCGCGTCCCCCATGTCGTCCACGCCGACCATGTCCCCCGTGCTTCCCACGCCGCCCACGTCCCCCGTGCCCTCGTGTCACCTGCGCTGTGCGGGCCTCATCGTCCCAGGCGGGTCACTCCAGGGGAACGTTCCAGGCGGTCCCGCCCAGGGGGTAGTCGTACCGGGGGCGGCCCTTGTTGCCGCTGGTGCGGAAGGGGTTGCCGCCGTCGTCCACCCGGACCGTGCCGGACCGGCCGCCGCTGGACCACTCCAGGTCCAGCGCCCAGCGCACGTCGCGGGCGGAGGCGTGCGCGGTGACGTACACGACCAGCGGCTCGGAGGCGGTGACCTTGTAGGGGAAGGCGCCCTGGCCGTTCTGGGGCCGGGCGGTCGGGCGCGGGTCGTCGAGGCGGACGTCGAACGACCGGGTGGAGACGTTGCCGCCGCAGCCGACGCCCATGGCGAAGTCGTTCCAGGCGAGCGGGGCGGAGGACGACAGGACCCGGACGTGGAGCGCGTCGAGGACCACGGTCTCCTTCCCGGAGGCCTGGACGGTCAGCGCGACCATCTGGTCGCCCGCGGGCACCGCGCCCAGCGCGGCGACCCACCCGGCGGCGTCCGGCTCGGCGGGCGGCGGGGGCACCTCGGCGGGCGGGCGGTTCACCAGGTAGTGCTGGCTGCAGGGACCCTCCCAGACGTGGGGCCGGGTGGAGACGGTCAGGGGTGTGCCGGTGGCCGCGGGGGCGTCGGCCCTGTCCCGGGCGGCGGACGGGGAGGCGGAGCCGGCGCCCTTCCCGCCCCGGTCCTTGTCCTTGTCCTTATCCTTGTCCTTGCTGCCGTCCGGTGAGGCGGAGACGGACGGGGAGGCGGAGGAACGGGTGCCGGTGGGGGACGCCTGCGCGCCCGCCGCCGCGGTGCGGTCGGGTGCGTCGCCGCCGCCCGGCTCCTGGCGGGTCATCAGGGTGCCGGCCAGCACCACCGCCGCGACGGCGGTCACCGCGGAGGCGACGAGGAGACGACGGCGGGCGCGCGGGCGGGCCGTGGGCACGGTTACGGGGTGGTCGGCCACGTCGTTCCGCGACGCCCCGGTCCCGGCCGCGCCGTCGTCCGCCGCACCGGTCCCGGTGGCGGCCGGGACGCCGACGGGGCGGTGCTCCGGGGTGCCGGGCCGCTCGGCGGGTGCGGGGTCGGCGGGTGCGGGCCGCGTCGCGCTGACCGCGGCGGCCGGAGCGGTGCCCGCGGCTCCCGGAGCGGTGTCCGCAGCCCCCGGGGCGGTGCCCGGGGCCCTCGGGGCGGTGCCCGCGGTTCCCGGGGCGGTGCCTGCGGCTCCCGGAGCGGTGCCCGCGGTTCCCGGGGCGGTGCCTGCGGCTCCCGGGGCGGTGCCCGGGGCCCCCGGAGCGGTGTCTGTGGCGGCCGGGGCGCTTTCCGCGGCGGCCGGAGCGGTGCCCGCGGCTCCCGGAGCGCTCTCCGCTGCCGCCGGAGCGGTGCCCGCGGCTCCCGGAGCGGTGTCCGCGGCGGCAGGGGCGGTGCCCGGGGCACCCGGGGCGGTGTCCGCGGCTCCCGTGGCGCTCTTCGCGGCGGCCGGGGTGTCGTCCGCGGTGGTTGTGGCGCGGCGGCGGTTGGCGTCGGCGAGGACCCAGGCGCGGTGGAGGCTCACCAGCTCCTCGGGCGACGCCCCGCACACCCGGGCGAAGCGCTCGACCGGCGCGTAATCGGCCGGAACCGCATCCCCGTTGCAGTAGCGGTGCAGGGTCGACGTGCTCATGTGCAGCCGCTTGGCGAGCATGCCGTAGCTGCGCCCCGACCGCTCCTTCAGCTCCCGCAGCCGTTCGGCGAACTCTGCGGTGCGCTCTTCCCCCGTCACGGTCCCTCTCCCCTTCGTCCGAGGTCGTCCGTCGCCTGGGACGTCCCGTCCGGGCGTTCCAGGCGACCGCGTTCTGGCTGGTCAGGGCGCCGGGAACGTTCCAGCGTCCCGTACGCCCCGGCATCGGCGCCGGTGGGACGAAACTGCCCACAAGCTGTGGTCATCCAAGCACGCCGCTCCGGTCAACAGGTCGAGCGGCCTGCCGAACTCCACTGCCTTGAGAGGTATTTCGCCATGCGTGTTCTCGCCTTCCGCCGCCCCCGTGTCCGTGTCCTCGCCGTCGCCACCGCCGCGTTCGCCGCCTTCTCGCTGACCGCCTGCGAGAGCGGCGCGGACGCCGGCGCTTCCGCCCCCTCCTCGGAGGGCTCGCACCCCGCCACCGCCCCCGAGACCACGGAGAGCGGCTCGGGCACCGAGCCGGCCGGCACGGACAAGTCGACCGACGGCGCCTCCGGCGACGGGAAGGACACCGCCGGATCCGCGAACGGCACCGGCGGCACCGGCGGCTCGGGCGGCACCGGGGGCGGCGACAAGGGCGCCTCGGGCTCCGGCTCCGGTTCGGGCTCCGACGCGTCCCCGGTGACCTGCACCGCCGCCAACACCAAGATCGTCGTGACCTCCGTCTCCCGCCCGATCAACCACCTGCTGGTCACGGCCACCAACACCGGCAAGGTCCCCTGCTTCGCCTACCACGCGCCGTTCCTGCGGTTCGACGACGCGCAGGCGGCCGTGCCGGTGCTGGACGCCAGCGTGCCGCAGGCGGTGGTGACGCTGGAGCCGGGGGAGTCGGCCTACGCCGGGGTGATGACCGCGGCGGCCACCGGCGAGGGCGAGGGGGGCCGCACCGCCCGCAAGGTGACGGTCACCCTGGCGGCCCGCTCCGGCGACGCGGGGTCCGGCGCCTCCACCGTCACGCTCCCCTCGGGCGGCGTGTACGTCGACAGCACCCACACGGTCACCTACTGGCAGCAGGAGATGGACCAGGCGCTGGCCTGGTGACGCGGCGGCCGGCCGGGTCGACCCGGCCGGCCCGGCCGACGAGGAGCTGGGCCCTCGGCCTTCGGACGTCCCGTACGTCGAGGCCGGGGGCCCGCCTCTCGTAGCGGACGAAGAGGTACGCCCCTCAGCGGCGGCGCCGGGGGACGGGGGCCTCGGTCCGTCCGCCGTTGTGCCGCGCGATCAGCGAGGCGACGGCGAGCATCACCAGGGCGAGGACGCCGATGAACCACGGGGCCGGCTCGCCCTCCGCCTTCGGGGCGACCCGGCGTTCGGGGTCGTAGGTGATCCGCACCCGGTCTCCCGCCCCGTACTCCTGGACGGTGGTGATCTTCGCGGGATGGCCGCCGGGGCACTTCAGGGTGAGGAAGTGACGGTCGGGGACGGCGGGACCGTCGGTGCCGGGTTCCCGGGAGCCGCCGGTCGCCTCCGTCACCGCGCAGTCGACGGCCACCGCGCGCGGGGTGCCGCGCTCGGCCGCGGTGACGGCGGCGAACAGGGCGAGCGCGGTCAGCAGAACGCCGAAGAAGCAGCCGACGCCCTTGACCAGCACCGTGTAGGCGATCGCGGCGGCGAGCATCAGGGCGCCGCCCACGGCGATGCCCGCGGACAGCGGGAGGCCGCTCGACGAGTAGAACCAGAAGGCCCATCCGTGGACCGCGACGGCGGTGCACGGCGGGATCAGTACGGCGGTCCAGCGCCGGAAGGTCATCTCCGGCGGACCGTCCTGGTGCGGGCGGTGAGTCGTGGCCATCTCCGGCACTCCCCGGGGTCGCCGCTGGGTCCACCGGCCGAGACGTGGGTCCGGGCGCCCGCAGTTCCCGCACCGCTCCGCGCCGCACGGCCGTACGGCCGCCGCGGACCGACCCGGCGTCGGCAAAACATCCGCTACCGCGGGCGTAGCGTGGAGGGCATGACGACGTACGGTTCCTTCCCCGGTACGCGGCCGCGGCGGCTGCGTACGACCCCCGTGATGCGACGCATGGTGGCCGAGACCCGGCTGCACCCCGCCGACTTCATCCTCCCCGCCTTCGTGCGGGAGGGCGTGAGCGAGCCGGTGCCGATCAGCTCGATGCCGGGCGTCTTCCAGCACACGCGGGAGACGCTGAAGAAGGCGGCGGCCGAGGCGGTCGAGGCCGGGGTCTCCGGGATCATGCTGTTCGGCGTGCCGGAGGACGGCAAGAAGGACGCCCTCGGCACCTGCGGCACGGACCCGGACGGCATCCTCCAGGTCGCGCTGCGCGATGTGCGGGCCGAGGTCGGCGACGACCTGATCGTCATGTCGGACCTGTGCCTGGACGAGTTCACCGACCACGGCCACTGCGGCGTCCTGGACGACGAGGGCCGGGTGGACAACGACGCGACGCTGGAGCGGTACGCGGAGATGGCCCAGGTCCAGGCGGACGCCGGCGCCCACGTCGTCGGCCCCAGCGGCATGATGGACGGCCAGATCGGCGTCATCCGCGACGCGCTCGACCAGATCGGGCGGGAGGACGTCTCGATCCTCGCCTACACCGCCAAGTACTCCTCCGCCTTCTACGGCCCGTTCCGCGAGGCCGTCGGCTCCTCGCTCCAGGGCGACCGGAAGACGTACCAGCAGGACCCCGCCAACGTCCGCGAGTCGCTGCGCGAGCTGGCCCTCGACCTGGAGGAGGGCGCGGACATGGTCATGGTCAAGCCGGCCGGCCCCTACCTCGACATCCTGGCCAAGGTCGCCGACGCGGTGGACGTGCCGGTCGCGGCGTACCAGATCTCCGGCGAGTACTCGATGATCGAGGCCGCCGCGGAGAAGGGCTGGGTCGACCGCGACAAGGCGATCCTGGAGACGCTGACCGGCATCAAGCGGGCCGGCGCGCAGAACATCCTCACCTACTGGGCGGTGGAGGCGGCGCGCATGCTGCGGTAGCCGGTGCCGACGGGGCTCCCCGCGGTGTCTCCCCTTGGGTACAGTCGCCCTCGCCCGTGGGCGTGCCGCCCCGAGTGAGGGCGAACCCGGGGAGCCGCCGTCCATGTCCACACCGTCCACACCGTCCATACCGCCGTCGGCGCCGTTCGCACCCCCCGCCTCGCCCACGCGTCCGGGCCTCGACGACCCCGCCTGGGGACCGCTGCCCGCCCGCCCGGCGGTGCTGCGCTGGCTGGTGCTCCTTCCGCTGACGCTGCTGTTCCTGCCGGTCTGGTGGGTGGTGTGGCTCCTCCTGGCGTTCTGCCTGTACTGCGTGGCGCCGTTCGTCGAGCTGTTCGTGTACCTGGTGCCGCGTGCCGAGAACGGCGCGGTGCGGATGATCGACGCCACGCTGGGCCGGGTGCCGTTCGTTCCGCTCTGGTGCGTGACCCCGGTTTCGCTCCTGCGGGAGGGCGACACGGAGTACTACCGGGCGAGGGTGGACCGGCGCGTCGAGAAGGCGACCCGGCGGGCGGAGACGTCCTCGGGCTTCCGCCCCTGGGACCGTGAACTGGTCCTCCGGGCGCGCGTCTTCCGCGGCGTCGGCGCCGGACACGTCGTGCGGGTGGCGTCGGAGCGCAACTGGACCCTGCAACCCCGCTCGCACCCCCGGCGCCGGCTCCGGCTGCGCCACAACGGCCGGACGCGGGCCTGACCGGATCGGTACGGTCGACCCCGTGCCGCGCCGAGAGAACGCATCCCGCCGCCTGGTCGCCGACGGGCGGACGTACCTGTGGAACCAGCGCCACCGTCACCGGGTGCCGGACGGCAGCGGCGGCGTGTGCTGCAGCCAGCTGCTGACCCTGTCTCCGCAGCCCTCCGGCTCGGGCGGCCCGCTGCGGATCGTGTTCGACGGAGGGCCGGGGCGGATCGTCGCCGACGGGTTCACCTCGGGCAGCGGGGACGTCGGCCTGGTGCACGGCGCCCACCTCAACCTGCACGCGCCGGGCGCCGTCCGGGCCCTGCTGGACGTGGCGCTGGCGCGTGGCTGGGACCCCGACGTCCGGGGCGAGGCGTGGGTCGACGGCTGGAGCCTGCTGGAGGAGGCCGCCGCCGCGTACGCCGAGCGGCAGGCCGACGCGGGCGGGGACGGCGACGGCGACGGCTGAATGATCGTTGACGGGCCTCGGACAAGGGCCGTAGCTTCAGCACCGTGCCCTGCGGTTCGCCGGTCACCTGTCGCGCGGGAACGCGCCGGAAGAGGGGGGCGGCATGGTGCACGAGCACATCGCCACGGTGTTCAGGAAGGGCGGGTCCGTCCGAGGACGTGCCCGGCGGGCGGAGTTCTGGCGGTACGCGGTGGTGATGACGGCGGGCAACCAGTTGGCGCTGATGCTCATGGGGCTCACCGACGTCCGCGCCCTCGACCTCGCCCTGACGGTCGTGGTGGGTTACCTCACCGGCCTGGGCGTGGCCACGCTGATCCGGCGGCTGCACGACACGGGCAACTCCGGGCTGATGGCCCTGTGGGTGTTCGTCCCGCTCGGCGTGCTCGTCGTCTGGTGGCTCGCCCTGCGGGACGGCAAGCCGGACCCGAACAAGTGGGGCGACAGCCCGAAGTACCCGGCCGTCACCGTCGCGGCGTGACCCCGGCGGTGAACGCCGCCCAGGCGGCCGGCCCGACGCGGAACGTGGGGCCGTCGGGGTTCTTCGAGTCCCGCACGTGCACGGCGTGGGGGCAGCCGGCGACCTCGACGCACTCGCCGCCCTCATCGCCGCTGTAGCTCGACTTGCGCCACACGTAGGCTACTTCGAGGCATTCGCCGCCTTCACTGCCGCTGTGGCTCGACTTGAACCACTCGAGTGCGGTGCTCATGAAACTCCTAGCAGTCGGTCCAGCAGAGCCTTCGACTCCTGCGGAGTCATGCTCTGCGACCGCAGCATCGCATGCTTGCAGGCCAGGATCGACACCTCGTCGGCGCCGGAGACCCATTGGCTGCCACGCTGGCCCTCGACGTAGGCGAGGTGCTGGTGCTCCGGGGTCTCCAGGAGGACGAACGGTCCGTTCAGGCCCGCGTGGGAAGGGCTGTCCAGCGGGATGAACTGGACTGTTACGCCAGGCAGTTCCACGCACCGGCGCAGGTGCCGCAGCTGTTCGAGGTGGATGTCGGGTGGTCCGAAGCGGAGCGCCAGGACCGGCTCCCAGATGACGAAGCTGACCGTCGGTGGCCCTTTGCGGCGGAGGATGTCCTGGCGGGCCACACGAGCGGCCGTTTTCGCCTCCACCTCGTCCTCGTCGTACGCCGGGACCCGTTCGCGCAGTACCGCCCTGGCGTAGGCCTCCGTCTGCAGAAGTCCGGGCAGGACCTGGTTGGCGTAGAAGGACAGCGCGATCGCCTCGCGCTCGTGAACCATGTACTGCTCGGCGTACATCGGGAACTGGTCGATCTCCGGCAGGTTCTCCACGCCCGCCGCCAGCAGGCCGCGCGTGCCGAGGGCCTGGTCCAGCCGTCCTGCGAGGTCCGGCATCAGGCGGCGGCGGCCCTGCTCGATGGAGGCGATGGTCTCCGCGTCCACGTGGACGGCGTCGGCGAGCGACCGCTGGGTGAGGCCCGCGGCGCGGCGTGCCGTCTGCATCTGCGCGCCGAGCAGGCGCATGGCGGACGGGTTCTTGGCCTTGCGCGACGTCGGCATCCGGCGCCTCCCTGGTCGTGCTCGTACTGGCAGCGAGTACGGGCTAACGCACTGTGCACTGTAGTCGCGCAGGGTGACAGTCGTCCCGTGAATGAGCTGATGCAACACGCCGGGCTGCGGGAGCGGTTCTACCGGCGGGACAGGCGATCGGCGCGGGCGGCGCGGCGGTTCGCGGTGGGCGTGCTCGAGGAGTGGGGGCTCGCCGGCCGGACCGAGGAAGTGGCGCTCTGCGTGAGTGAGTTGGTGACCAACGCGCTGCTGCACGGGGTACCGCCCGGCCGCGGCCTGCTGCTGCGGATGCGGTACGGGGACGGCGTGCTGAGGGTGGAGGTCCACGACAGCGGGCCCGCCCACCCGCGGATCCGCGAGGGGTCGGGCGACGCCGAGGGCGGACGCGGGCTGCCGCTGGTGGCGGCGCTCGGCGACCGCTGGGGTGTCGCCCCGCGACCGGGGGCGCCGGGCAAGGCGGTGTGGTGCGAGTGGGACGAGGCCGGATGAGCGACAGCGGCCCTCGGCCTGCTTGTAGAGGTACACTTTATATAACTGTACCTCTACAAGAGGGATCCCTCCTTTGCTGAAGCCCGCCGACATGTTCGACCGCGACTACGAGTGGTCGGCGCTGACCCGCTTCATCACGGACGAGCAGCCCGGGGCCACGCTCGGCGTGGTGTCCGGGCGGCGGCGCCAGGGCAAGACATTCCTGCTGGAGGCCGCCTGCGGTGCCGCGGGTGGCTTCTATTTCGGGGCCACCGAGGCCACGGAAGCGGAGTCCCTGCGCCGACTGAGTGCCGAGCTCACCGCGCACGTCCGGCCGCCCAGTCCGTTTCACTTCGCCGACTGGGCGGAGGCGCTCGACGCCCTGCTGGCGCTCGGCGCGGACCGGCCCGTCCCGGTGGTGATCGACGAGTTCCCCTACCTCGCCAGGGCCACTCCGGAGCTGCCCTCCGTCGTCCGGAACGCGTTCCGCCCGTTGCGTGAGGGGCGCACCGGGTCCCGGACGCGGCTGCTGCTGTGCGGATCGGCGCTGTCGTTCATGGGCCGACTGCTGTCGGGCAATGCGCCCTTGCGGGGCCGGGCGGGGCTGGAGCTGGTGGTGCGGTCGCTCGACCATCGGCTGGCTGCCGACTTCTGGGGGATCGAGGACCCAGCACTCGCGCTGCGGGTGCACGCGGTCGTGGGGGGAACGCCGGCGTACCGACGGGAGTTCGCGCGGGGCGACGCGCCGACCGGGCCGGAGGACTTCGACGACTGGGTCGTCCGCACCGTCCTCAATCCGGAGACGCCGCTCTTCCGGGAGGCCCGGTACCTGCTGGCGGAGGAGCCCGACCTCAGGGACACCGCGCTGTACCTGTCGGTGCTGGGGGCGGTGGCGGAGGGGAACAACACGCGCAGTGGGATGGCCGGCTTCCTGGAGCGCAAGGCGACCGACATCGCCCATCCGATCAATGTGCTGGAGGACGCGGGGCTGTTGCGGCGGGAGGCCGACGCCTTCCGGGCCAACCGGTCCACCTACCGCATCGCGGAACCTCTGATCGCCTTCTACCACGCGGTCATGCGGCCGGTGTGGCCCCAGTTGGAGCGTCCGGGCAGCGCGGCACGGGTCTGGCAGGCGAGCCGGCGGCGTTTCGCGTCCAACGTGCTCGGGCCGCACTTCGAGGAGGTGTGCCGCGAGTGGGCGCTGCACCACGCCGACCCGGACGTCATGGGCGGGCTTCCGGCGCACGTCGGGCACGGAGTGGTGAGCGACCCGTCGGCGCGTGCCTCGCACGAGGTCGACGTCGCGGTGGTCGGCGTCGCCGAGGGGGCGAAGCCGCCGCTGCTGGCGATCGGTGAGGCGAAGTGGAACGACACCATGGGCATCGCCCACATCGACCGCCTGCGCCGCATCCGTGACCTCATCGCCCGGTCCGGCCGGTACGACACGAGCCGCACCCGGCTGCTGTGCTTCAGCGGAGCGGGCTTCGACGACAAGGCGCGAGCGGCGGCGGCCGCGGATCCCGGGGTCGGGCTGATCGGGCTGCCGGAGTTGTACGGGCGTGCGGTGGCCTGACGGGGCGACGGTGCGCCGGGCTCAGTCCCACCAGAAGCGCCACAGATGGGTGTCGAGGACCGCGTCCCGCGCGTAGCGGGAGAGCGGGGAGACGCCCTGGTCGATGTTGTCGGGGCAGAAGGCATAGTGCTCGGCGGCGACCTCCTCGGCGTGCTGGAGGGTGGTGGGCGGGGCGGCGACCGAGAGGACCAGCTGGTCGAAGGTGAGGGCGAGGACGCGGGCGCCGAAGCGGTCCTCCCAGGAGCGCAGGACGGCGCAGAGGCGGGCCACGTCGTTGTCGTGGTTCACCGGGCCGGACCAGCCGACGGCCGCCGGTATGTCCGCGCTGCGGCGGGCCGGGACGAGGGCGGGGCGCAGGTGGTGGAGCCACGGGACGCCGTCGGCGAGGACGTCCGCGGTCTCGGCGGCGTCGCGGTCCGGGTCGGGGTGGGGTTCCGTGGCGGGGGCGAGGCCCTGCCAGGCGCCGGGGGCGGCGTCCTGCTCGTCCGGGTCGCCCCCGTCCCCGTCCCCGTTCTCCGCGAAGTCGGAGTCGAGGCCGGAGTCGAGGTCGAAGCCGAAGTCGGACCGGTAGTCGTCCAGGACCTCGTACGCGTCGTGGTCCCCGGGGTACGACACGCGGGCGGGGTCGAGGTCCCAGTCCTCGGGGCCGCCCCGCGGCGTGTCGACGTCGAGGAGGACGGGCAGCAGCCCGAGGTCGCGGCCGGCCGCCCGCAGCGAGGCCCAGTCGCCGGGCGCCACGGGCTTGTCCCCGCACCAGAGCAGCGGCTCGTGCCACGGCCCGTCGACGGTGGCGTCGACGAGCCGGCCCGGCGGCAGCCGGAGCACGGAGGACGGGTTCGCGAGGGCGTTGGGAAGGCTGGCCATGGGCCTGGACTGTAGGGGGCGGCACCGACAACCGGGACGGCCGGAGGCCCGGCGCGGGGAACGCGCCGGGCCTCCGGGGGTGTGACAGGGACCGGGTGGGACTACAGGCGCTCGGGGGTCCGGATGCCCAGGAGGTCGAGGCCCTTGTGGAGGGTGCGGGCGGTGAGGTCGCAGAGCAGGAGGCGGTTCTCCCGGAGCTCCTGCGTGGGGGCGTCCTTCACCCGGCACTTGTCGTAGAAGGTCGTGAAGTGGGACGCCAGCTGGAACAGGTAGGCGGTCAGCTTGTGCGGGGCGTACTCGGCGGCGGCCTCGGTGATCAGGTCGCCGAAGGCGTCCAGGTGGAGGCCCAGCGCGCGCTCCGCCTCGTGCAGCTCCAGCTCCGGGTGGGCGACCGGCTGGAGGTCGCCGACCTGGCGGAAGATGGAGCGGATACGGGCGTAGGCGTACTGGAGGTACACCGAGGTGTCGCCGTTGAGGGAGACCATCTGGTCGAGGTCGAACTTGTAGTCGCGGTTCGCGGAGGTGGACAGGTCCGCGTACTTGACCGCGCCCACGCCGACCTGGGCGCCGCGCTCGAGGATCTCCTCCTCGGTGAGGCGCTCGCCCTCCGGCAGGTTCTCCGCCTTCTCGCGCACGACCGACGCCGCCCGCTCGGAGGCCTCGTCGAGGAGGTCCTCCAGACGGACGGTCTCGCCCTCACGGGTCTTGAACGGCTTGCCGTCCTTGCCGAGGACCGTGCCGAACTCCAGGTGCACGGCCTTCACGTCCTCGTTCAGCCAGCCGGCGCGGCGGGCCGTCTCGAAGACCATGCGGAAGTGCAGCGCCTGCCGGGCGTCCACGACGTACAGCAGCGTGTCGGCCTTCAGCGTGAACACGCGGTCGCGGATGGCGGAGAGGTCGGAGGCGGCGTAGCCGAAGCCGCCGTCGGCCTTCTGCACGATCAGCGGGACCGGCTTGTCGTCCTTGCCGCGGATCTCGTCGAAGAAGACGACCAGCGCGCCCTCGGAGCGGACCGCGACGCCGGACTCCTCCAGGAGGCGGGCGGTCTCGGCCATCATGTGGTTGTACGCCGACTCGCCGACGATCTCCTCGTCCGCCACCGGCATGTCCAGCTTGTCGAAGACGGAGTAGAAGTAGATCTTCGACTCGTCCACGAACCGCTGCCACAGGGCGAGGGTCTCCTCGTCGCCGGACTGCAGGGCGACGACGCGCTTGCGGGCACGGGTCTTGAACACCTCGTCGGAGTCGAAGACCGCGCGGGAGGCCTTGTAGAGGCGGTTCAGGTTGGACATCGCCTCCTCGCCGGCCGCCTCGACGTCCGCCTGCGGGTCGGCCTTGTGGTCCAGCTCGTGCGGGTGCTCGATCAGGTACTGGATGAGCATGCCGAACTGGGTGCCCCAGTCGCCGATGTGGTGACGGCCGACGGTCTTCTCGCCGGTGAAGTCCAGGATGCGGCGCACCGCGTCGCCGATCACCGCGGAGCGCAGGTGACCGACGTGCATCTCCTTGGCGACGTTCGGCTGCGCGTAGTCGATGACCGTGGTGCCGGTCTCCTCGCGCTGCGGGACGCCGAGGCGGCCCGAGGAGTCCGCGGCACGCGCGGCAAGGTTCTCGGTGATCGCCTTGTCGGAGACGGTGACGTTGAGGAAGCCGGGGCCGGAGACCTCGATGTCCTTGATCACGTCACCGGTGACGACCTGCTCCACGACCCGCGTGGCCAGCTCGCGCGGGTTGGCCTTGGCCTTCTTGGCCAGGGCGAGGATTCCGTTGGCCTGGTAGTCAGCCCTGTCGCTTCGTCGCAGCAGCGGGTCCGCGGGAGCGGCCTCCGGCAGGGCAGCCGAGAGGGCGTCCGCGAGGCGCGCGTGGACGGAGGCGGTGAGGGACTTGACCGAGGTCATGGAGTGGGTGCCGTTCTCCTCGAAGATGGGTGAGCCCGGCCAGTATCCCATCTCGGGCACCGCCGCCGCCTCGCCGTTTCGCCGTGCGGTGGGGCTGGAGGGAAAGGCGTTTTCACCGTGGGGGCCGCACCTGGGAGAATGGACGACACGGCCGCGCGGGCGTCGCGGCGGCCGGGCGTCTCCCCTCAGGAAAGAAGGACGTGCCGATCGTGGCTCAGAGCACCGAGACCACCGACTGGGTCTCCCGTTTCGCGGATGAGGTCATCGAGGAGTCGGAGCGTCGGGCCCCTGGGAAACCCGTGGTCGTCGCGTCCGGCCTGTCGCCCTCCGGCCCGATCCACCTGGGCAACCTGCGCGAGGTGATGACCCCGCACCTGGTCGCCGACGAGATCCGCCGCCGCGGACACCAGGTCCGGCACCTGATCTCCTGGGACGACTACGACCGGTACCGCAAGGTCCCCAACGGCGTCGAGGGCGTCGACGAGTCCTGGGCCGAGCACATCGGCAAGCCGCTGACCTCCGTCCCCGCGCCGAAGGGCTCCGAGCACCCGAACTGGGCGGAGCACTTCAAGGCCGCGATGGTCGAGTCGCTGGGCCGGCTGGGCGTCGAGTTCGACGGCATCAGCCAGACCGAGCAGTACACCACGGGCGTCTACCGCGAGCAGATCCTGCACGCGATGAAGCACCGCGGCGACATCGACGCCGTCCTGGCGCAGTACCGGACCAAGAAGAAGGACCCGGCCCAGCAGCTCAAGCAGCAGCAGAAGCCGGTGGACGAGGCCGAGCTGGAGGCCGCCGAGGGCTCCGGCGCGGCCGACGAGGACGACGGGTCGTCCGCGGCCGGCGGCTACTTCCCGTACAAGCCGTACTGCGGGAACTGCGGCAAGGACTTCACCACCGTCACCTCCTACGACGACGCGTCCACGGAGATGGCGTACGCCTGCACGACCTGCGGGTTCACCGAGACGGTGCTGCTCAGCGAGTTCGACCGCGGCAAGCTGGTCTGGAAGGTCGACTGGCCGATGCGGTGGGCGTTCGAGGGCGTGATCTTCGAACCGTCCGGCGTGGACCACTCGTCGCCCGGGTCCAGCTTCCAGGTGGGCGGACAGATCGTCGAGATCTTCGGCGGCAAGCAGCCGATCGGCCCGATGTACGCCTTCGTCGGCATCAGCGGCATGGCGAAGATGTCCTCCAGCAAGGGCGGCGTGCCCACGCCGGCCGACGCGCTGAAGATCATGGAGCCGCAGATCCTGCGGTGGCTGTACGCCCGGCGCAAGCCCAACCAGTCGTTCAAGGTCGCCTTCGACCAGGAGATCCAGCGGCTCTACGACGAGTGGGACCGCCTGGAGGCCAAGGTGAAGGACGGCAGCGCGCTGCCGGGCGACATCGCCGCCCACACCCGCGCCGCCTCCACCGCCGCCGGTGAGCTGCCGGGCACGCCGCGCCCGCTGCCGTACCGGACGCTGGCCTCGGTCGCCGACATCACCGGCGGCCACCAGGACCAGGCGCTGCGGATCCTCAGCGACCTCGACCCGGCCCACCCGCTGTCCTCGCTGGACGAGGCGCGGCCGCGGTACGACAAGGCGGAGGCGTGGATCAACACCCACGTCCCGGCGGACCAGCGCACCATCGTCCGCGACGAGCCGGACGCGGAGCTCCTGGGCTCGCTGGACGACACCTCGCGGGAGTCGCTGCGGCTGCTGCTGGACGGGCTGGACGACCACTGGTCGCTGGACGGCCTGACCCACCTCGTCTACGGCGTGCCCAAGGTGCAGGCCGGGTTCTCGGCCGACGCCACGCCGAAGGAGCTGCCGCCGGAGATCAAGACGGCGCAGCGGGAGTTCTTCGCGCTGCTGTACCAGCTGCTGGTCTCCAAGGACACCGGCCCGCGGCTGCCCACGCTGCTGCTGGCGGTGGGCGCGGACCGCGTGCGTCGCCTGCTCGGCGGCGCCGCGGCCTGACCGGGCCGGCGCGGGACGACGGTGCCCCGGTGGTCGTGACGACCACCGGGGCACCGGTGCGTTCGGGGCTGCGCGCCGCTCACGCCCGCTCGGGGGCTGCTCAGCGCTGCTCGGGGCCTGCTCAGGCGATGTGGTCCTGGGCCAGTTCGACGTCGTAGCGGACGGCGAAGCGGTCCACGTACTCCTTCAGCTCGGTGGGCGTGAAGGTGTGGCCGTACTCCGCCTCGAGGATCTCGCCCAGCTGACGCGGGGTCGGCAGGCTGCCGTCTATGGCACGGCGGAAGACCTGGTAGTACGCGTCCTCGCGTTCCTTCTCGTCCTCGAACTCCACCGTGGCGCGGGAGGCCGGCTGCTGCTCCTGGCGCTGGCCGGGGATGCTGACCTCCGGCTGCGGCTCCGGCGTGGGGCCGGGCCCCGGCTCGGGCGCCGGCTCGGGCAGCGGCTCGGTCTCGGGCTGGGCGCCCTCGCCGAGCTGCCGGGTGCGGCCGCCGGGCTGGCCGACGGGGACCGGGAAGGTGCCGGTGTCCTCGGGGGAGGGCGGGAAGTCCTGCGCGGGGTAGTCCTGGGCGGGGAAGCCCTGGGCCGGGAAATCCTGGGCGAACTGCTGCGTGCCTTGGGGGCCCTGGCCGCCTTGGCCGCCTTGGCCGCCCTGCGCGGGCTGCTGCGGATCCTGCTGGGCGTACCACTGCTCGGTGGCGGGGTCCGGCTGGTACGTGGCCGGGCTGTAGCTGCCGAGGCGCGGGTCGTAGAACCAGGCGCTGCCGTTCTCGTCGTAGTGGATCCGCTGGTCGGCGGGGGTCTGCTGCGGCCCGGCGTACGCCTGCGCGTCCTGCGGCTGCTGCCGGTGGCCGCGCTGCTCCTGCTGCCACGGGTCCTGCTCGTGCGGGCCGGGGGCCTGGCGGCGGGCGGCGCTCTCCAGTTCCGGCGCCGGCTCGGCGGCGGTGGCCGCGGCGGGGCCGGCCTGGCGGCGGCGGTCCTCGCGCTCCACCTCCGCGGCCGGGACCACCGCGGGCTCGATGCCCGCCGCCGCGAGACCCTCCGCGGCGGTGTCGGCCAGCGGGACGCCGTACTTGGCGAGCCGCAGCGGCATCAGCGACTCCACCGGGGCCTTGCGCCGCCAGCCGCGCCCGAAGCGGGCCCGCAGCCGGGTCCGGTAGACCAGCCGCTCCTGCTCCAGCTTGATCACCTCGTCGTAGGAGCGCAGCTCCCACAGCTTCATCCGGCGCCACAGGAGGAAGGTGGGGACCGGCGACAGCAGCCACCGGGTGAGGCGGACGCCCTCCATGTGCTTGTCGGCCGTGATGTCGGCGATGCGGCCGATGGCGTGCCGGGCGGCCTCGACGGCGACCACGAACAGGACCGGGATGATGGCGTGCATGCCGACGCCCAGCGGGTCCGGCCAGGCGGCGGCGCCGTTGAAGGCGATCGTCGCGGCCGTCAGCAGCCAGGCCGTCTGCCGGAGCATCGGGAACGGGATGCGGATCCACGTCAGCAACAGGTCGAGCGCCAGCAGCACGCAGATGCCGGCGTCGATGCCGATCGGGAAGACGTAGGAGAAGTTCCCGAAGCCCTTCTGGAAGGCGAGTTCCTTCACGGCCGCGTACGACCCGGCGAAGCCGATCGCGGCGATGACCACGGCGCCCGCGATCACCACCCCGATGAGGATGCGATGCGTCCGTGTGAGCTGTGGCGCGGCCACCTGACTCCCCTTCCAGACTGTCCTGTTGCGCGCACCAGGGTTGCACATGTGTACGGGTGCCGGGCGGTCGGTCGACCGCACCGGCACCCTCGAGGTGCCGAGCGAGTCGGACGGCGCCGGACGTAGGGGACGTCTCGCACCCGGGAGGGTGCCGGTTAGCCTGACCGCATGCGTGTCACCAGGGAGCTGCCGGCGCTCGCCGCCGGCGAGGTGGACGTGCCCTTCGTGATCCAGGGGTACGAGGAGGTCGTCGCCACCGACACGGCCTGGAACGAGCACTCCCACCCGTGGCACGAGCTGCTCTGGAACGAACACGGCGCGTCCACCGTCGTGGTGGGCACCCAGGTGTGGTGCGTGACGCCGACCCTGGGACTGTGGATGCCGGCGGGGCAGCTGCACTCGGCCTCCGCGGTCGCCGGCACCGCGTACCGGGCCCACTTCTTCCGGCACGGCACCGTCTCCGCGCTGCCCGACCGGCCGGTGGCCGTGGACATCACGCCGCTGCTGCGGCTGCTGCTGGAGCGGCTGGAGGAGCCGGACCTGTCCGCGCGCTCCCGGGAGGTGACCGAGGCGACGGTCCTGGACGTCCTGCGGCCCTCGTCCCGCGCGCTGCTGGTGCAGATGCCCACGTCCCCGCTGCTGCGGCCGATCGTGGACGCGGTCCGGGCCGACCCCGCCCATCAGCGGACGCTGGCCGGCTGGGCGGCCTCGCTCGGGTGCAGCGCCCGCACGCTGACCCGGGTGTTCCGGAGCGAGACCGGTACGAGCTTCGCCCGGTGGGTGGCGGCGGTGCGGGCGCAGCACGCCGTGCAGCTCCTCTCCCGCGGCTTCGAGGTCGACGTGGTGGCCGACGCGGTCGGCTACCGCTCGGCGAGCGCCTTCGGTGCCGCCTTCCGCCGGACGACGGGCACGACCCCCGGCAGGTTCCGGGTGCGCTGACTCCCGCGGAGGGATGTCCCGATCGCTACAAGGGCTGTCGAAAAGGCTCGATTGATGTCCCCACACCGACTCCTTAATCTGTGAGGACAGGCAAGGCTTACCTAACTTGCCGCGCCGTGAGGCGTATCCCTGAACCGAAAGTGACGACCGGGTCGATGAGAACTCCACGTGTGCGCGCGCTCGCCCTCGCGGCGACCCTCCTGCTCGGCCTCACCGCCTGCGGCGGCGGCCAGGACGGTGACCAGGACGGCAGCGGCGCCTCCGATGCCGCCGCCGGTGCCGACGCGCAGTTCCCGATGACGGTCGAGCACGCGCTCGGCGAGACCGTCGTCCCCGAGAAGCCGACCCGCGTCGCCACCGTGAACTGGGCCAACGAGGAGGTGCCGCTCGCCCTCGGCGTCGTCCCCGTCGGCATGGCCAAGGCCACCTTCGGCGACGACGACGGGGACGGCGTGCTGCCCTGGACCGAGGAGCGGCTGAAGAAGCTCGGCGCCAAGACGCCGGTCCTCTTCGACGAGACCGACGGCATCGACTTCGAGGCCGTCGCCGACACCAAGCCCGACGTGATCCTCGCCGCGTACTCCGGACTGACCGAGCAGGACTACGAGACGCTCAGTCAGATCGCCCCCGTAGTGGCCTACCCCGAGGCCGCCTGGGCGACCCCGTGGCGCGACATCATCCGCATGAACAGCAAGGCCATCGGACTCGCCGACGAGGGCGACGAGCTGATCGGCGACCTGGAGGCGCAGATCGAGCAGACCGCCGCCAAGTACCCGCAGCTCAAGGGCAAGACGGCGATGTTCATGACGCACGTGTCGTCCAAGGACGTCAGCCAGGTCGGCTTCTACACCGTCCACGACACCCGCACGCAGTTCTTCACCGACCTCGGCATGAAGATCCCCGCCAGTGTCGCCGGGCCCTCCGAGTCGACGAAGAAGTTCGTCCTCACCAAGAGCGCCGAGCGCATCGACGACTTCAACGACGTCGACATCATCACCGGCTACGGCGACGACAAGGGCGAACTGCTGAAGGCGCTCGAGTCCGACCCGCTGACCTCGAAGCTGGCCGCGGTCGAGCGGGGCTCCATCTACCTGCTGCCCGGCAGCTCCTCCCCCCTGGCCACCGCCGCCAACCCCACCCCGCTGTCGATCCCCTACGTCCTCGACGACTACGCGAAGGCGCTCGCCCAGGCCGCGGACAAGGTCAAGTGACACTCACCGCCACCCCGACCGCGCCGGACACCGTCCCGATACGGCGTCCGGCGCGCGTCCGCCTCCTGTGGCTCCTCGTCGTCGCCGTGGCCCTGGCCGCCGTCATGGCGGCCTCCCTCGCCTTCGGCTCCCGCTCCGTCGCCTGGTCCGACGTGTGGGCGGCGCTCGGCGGCGCGGAGCACACCCTGGAGGAGGCGTCGGTCGCCAAACGCATACCGCGCACCCTCCTGGCCGTCGTCGTCGGCGCCGCCCTCGGACTGTCCGGCGCGGTCATGCAGGGCGTCACCCGCAACCCGCTGGCCGACCCCGGCATCCTCGGCGTCAACATGGGCGCCTCCCTGGCCGTGGTCACCGCCATCGCCCACTTCGGCCTCGCCTCCGCGTCCGGCTACATCTGGGTGGCGATGCTCGGGGCGGCGCTGACCGCCGGCTTCGTGTACGCCGTCGGTTCGCTGGGCCGGGGCGGCGCCACCCCGCTGAAGCTGGCGCTCGCCGGGGCCGCCATCTCGGCCGCGCTCGCCTCACTGGTCAGCGCCGTCGTCCTGCCGCGCAACGACATCTCCGACACCTTCCGGCTCTGGCAGATCGGCGGCGTCGGAGGCGCCTCCTGGGACCAGCTCGGCACGGTCCTGCCCTTCCTCGGCGCCGGGTTCGTGATCTGCCTGGCCGCCGCCCGCGCCCTCAACTCCCTCGCCCTCGGCGACGACCTGGCCGCCGGACTCGGGGAGCGGGTGGCGCTGGTCCGGGCCGGCGCGGCACTCGGCGCGGTCGTGCTGTGCGGGGCGTCCACCGCCGTCGCCGGACCGATCGTCTTCGTCGGACTCGTCGTGCCGCACACCTGCCGCCTCCTGGTCGGCGTCGACCACCGCTGGCTGCTGCCCTTCTCCGCGCTGAGCGGCGCGATCCTGCTGACGGCCGCGGACGTGCTGGGCCGCGTCGTGGCCCGGCCGGCCGAGATCGACGTGGGCATCCTGACCGCCATCATCGGCGCCCCCTTCTTCATCCACATCGTCCGCAGGCAAAAGGTCAAGTCACTGTGAGCGCCCCAGCCCTCAGCGCCCCCGCCGCCACCGCCGCACAACCGGCCGTCACCCGGGCCCGGATCCGCGGCGCCCGCCGGCGCCGGCTCATCGCCCTGGCGCTGCTGCTCCTGGTCGCCGCCGCGTTCGTCACCACCCTCATGGCCGGCCACACCTTCTACCCGGCCGGCGACGTGCTGCGCGTGGTCATGGGCGAGCAGGTCCCCGGCGCGTCCTTCACCGTCGGCACGCTGCGGCTGCCGCGGGCGGTGCTCGCCCTGACCGCCGGCTTCAGCTTCGGCATGGCCGGCGTCACCTTCCAGACCATGCTCCGCAACCCGCTCGCCAGCCCCGACGTCATCGGCATCAGCGCGGGCGCGAGCGCGGCGGCCGCCGTCGCCATCGTGACCTTCTCGCTGAGCGGGACCGAGGTGTCGGTCGTGGCGATCGCCGCCGCGCTCGGAGTGGCCCTGCTCATGTACACCCTCGCGTTCCGCGACGGGGTCGCCGGCACCCGGCTCATCCTGATCGGCATCGGCGTCGCCGCCCTGCTCGACAGCGTCACCTCCTACGTCCTGTCGCAGGCCGGCGAATGGGACCTCCAGGAGGCCATGCGCTGGCTCACCGGCAGCCTCAACGGCAGCACCTGGCAGGAGACCCTGCCCGCCGTCGTCGCCCTGCTCGTCTGCGGACCGCTGCTGCTGGCCCGGGCCCGCGACCTCAGCGCGCTGAGCCTGGGCGACGACACCGCCTCCGCCCTCGGCGTCCGCGTCGAACGCACCCGCGTCACGGTGATCGTCGCGGCCGTCGGGCTCATCGCGTTCGCGACCGCGGCCGCCGGACCGATCGCCTTCGTCGCCTTCCTCTCCGGGCCGATCGCCGCCCGGCTGGTGGGCACCGGCGGCTCCCTGCTGGTCCCCGCGGGGCTCGTCGGCGCGCTGCTCGTCCTGGTCGCCGACTTCACCGGCCAGTACGCCTTCGACACCCGCTACCCCGTGGGCATCGTCACCGGCGTCCTCGGCGCGCCCTACCTCGTTCACCTGATCGTCCGCACCAACCGGGCCGGAGGCTCACTGTGACCGCGTCGCACACCCTCGCCACCGAGGACCTCACGCTCGGCTACGGCGACCGTGCCGTCATCGAGGGCCTGGACCTGTCCCTCGCGGCCGGACGGATCACGGTGATCGTCGGAGCCAACGCCTGCGGCAAGTCGACCCTGCTGCGCGCCATGTCCCGGCTGCTCGTGCCGCGCACCGGACGGGTCGTCCTGGACGGCAAGGAGGTGCACCGCACCCCCGCCAAGGAACTCGCCCGCACCCTGGGCCTGTTGCCCCAGTCGCCGGTCACGCCCGAGGGCATCACGGTCCTGGACCTGGTCGGCCGCGGCCGCCACCCCCACCAGCGCGCCTTCTCCCGCTGGACCGCCCAGGACGACGCGGCGGTCGCCGCCGCCCTGGAGGCCACCCACACGACCGACCTGATGGACCGGGCCGTCGACGAACTCTCCGGCGGCCAGCGCCAGCGCGTGTGGATCGCGATGGCGCTGGCCCAGCAGACCGACCTGCTGCTGCTCGACGAGCCCACCACGTTCCTCGACATCAGCCACCAGATCGAGGTCCTCGACCTGCTCACCGACCTGAACCGGACCCGCGGCACCACGATCGTCATGGTCCTGCACGACCTCAACCTGGCCGCACGCTACGCCGACCGGCTCGTGGCCCTGGCCTCCGGACGCCTGCACGCCGCCGGAACCACCGCGGAGGTGATGACCGAGGAGACGGTCCGGGCGGTCTACGGCATGGAGAGCCGCGTCATCGAGGACCCGGTCTCCGGCAAGCCCCTCGTCCTGCCGATCGGACGCCACCACTCGACCGCACCGGCCGGGAGCCGCTGAACCATGGCCCCCAAGCTCGCCGCGCTGCTGCCCGACCTCGCCCCCTGGCGCTCCTCCCGGGACTTCCGCCTCCTGTGGTCCCAGGGCCTGGTGACCTACCTCGGCAGCGTCATGGCCCTGATCGCGCTGCCGCTCCAGATCAAGGAGCTGACCGGCTCACCGCTCGCGGTCGGCGTGATGGGCGCCGTCGAACTCGTCCCCCTGGTGGTCTTCGGCCTCTACGGCGGCGCACTCGCCGACGCCGTGGACCGGCGCAAGGTCATCCTGCTGACCGAGGCGGGCCTCGGACTGCTCGCCGTCGTGCTCCTGCTCAACGCGATGCTGCCGCGGCCCAGCCTGTGGCCGCTGTACGTGGTGGCGGCCGGGGTGGCGGCACTCGCCGGGCTGCAGCGCCCGGCGCTGGACTCCCTGCTGGCCCGCATCGTCCCGCACGACCAGCTCGCCGCGGCGGCCGCGCTGAACGCGCTGCGCTGGCAGGCCGGCGCGATCGCCGGACCCGCCCTGGCCGGGCTCGTCGTCGCCTACGCCGGCAACGTCCCCGCGTACGCCACCACCGTCGCCTGCTTCGCCGTCTCGGTCCTGATGTGCCGCCGGCTCAGCCCCGCGCCGCCCGTCGAGCACGCGGCCAAGCCGTCCTGGCGGGGCATCGTGGAAGGGGCCCGGTACGCCTGGTCCAGGCCGGTGCTGCTGGGCACGTACGCCATCGACCTGGCGGCGATGTTCTTCGCCTTCCCGAACACCATCTTCCCCTTCCTCGCCGACGACCTGGACGCCCAGTGGTCGCTCGGGCTCATGTACTCGGCCGGAGCCGTCGGGTCGCTGCTGGTCAGCCTGACCAGCGGCTGGGTGTCCCGCACCCGGCGGCACGGCCTGCTGGTGGTGTTCGGCGCCGCCGGCTGGGGCCTGGCCATGGCGGCGGCCGGCTGGACGTCCGAGGTCTGGCTGGTGCTGGCCTGCCTCGCCCTGGCCGGGGCGGGGGACATGCTCAGCGGGCTGGGCCGGTCGACCATCTGGAACCAGACCATCCCCGACCGGCTGCGCGGGCGCCTCGCCGGCATCGAGGTCCTCTCCTACAGCGTCGGCCCGCAGCTCGGCCAGGTCCGCGCCGGCGCGATGGCGGGCTGGACCGGCGCCCGCCCGGCCATCTGGAGCGGCGGCCTGGCCTGCGTCGCCGCGGTGGGCCTGCTCACCATGGCCCTGCCCCGGCTGCTCGCCTACGACTCCCGCACCGACGAGGACGCCGTACGGCGCCGGGCCCAGGAAGCGGGCCCCACCGCTCCCGCGGAGGGGCCCGTCGTTTCCGCCTCCGAGCCGGAGGGGGAGAGCCGATGAGGCCGTCGGGTCTCCCAGGGGGCAGGCCCTAGGCCGGGCCCCAGGGGGGCAGGCCCTAGGCGAAGTGGCGCCCGGGCGTCAGGACTTGGTGGCGGAGGAGGAGGGGGAGGCCGACGGGGAGGCGGAGGCGCCGGAACCGGAGCCGCCGTCACCGTCGCCGTCACCGTCGCCGTTCGCCTCGGCGACCTTCGCGGCGGCCTCCTCGGCGGCGTCGACCGCCCGCTCGCTCAGCTTCTTCACGCTCGGGGCGTCCTCGCCCGCCAGACCGGCGCCGTTGTAGTCGACCGTCACCACGACGTTCTCGACCAGCGCGACCACGGTCTGCTGCTTGAAGAGGCCCTCCTTCTTCTTCAGGTCGTAGGTGACCAGGGTGGCCTCCCCGCCGATGCCCTTGACCGGCTCGGCGGCTACCTTCTTGGCGTCGGAGGTGTTCCGGGCCTCCTCGATCATGGCCTGGTACTGCTCCTCGGCCTGCGTCGCGGCCGCGCCGCGGACCGGGTCGGAGTCGAAGCGCAGCAGGGAGACGCTCAGCCAGCGGTACTGGGAGCCGTCGACGCCGTTGTCGTCCAGGCTGTTCCAGGTGCAGCTCGACCGGTTGCCCTCGTCGTCGGTGCGGCCGGCCTTCTCGGTCTTCGAGCCCTTGGGCACCAGCTCGCCCAGCGTCTTCTTGCCGAGCGTGTCGCACGCCTTGGGCAGGCTCTCGTAGGCGGCCGGCTCGACGGTCGGCGATGCCTTCGCGGAGGGCTTGTCGCTGCTGCTCGCGCTCTGCTTGGCGTCGGCCGTCGGCTCGGCGTCCGAGGAACACCCCGCGGCGACGAGCATCACGGGGACGACTGCCGCGCCGGTCAGGGCGCGGACGACTCGCTGAACGGGACGGTTGGCTCGGTGCGCTCGCTGCATGGTTCCTTCACTCACGGCTTCGCTTCGGCTCCTGCGGGACCCGGATACCCCCGACCCGGCGGATGACGTCAGGCGTGGTGCTCGATCCCGGTCCGACAGGTCACGGTACGCGGTGGGCGGGACCCGTCGCCCGCGCCGGGACGTTCGCCGGACAGCCGGGCGAGGGCTGTGCCAAGGTGTCAGCCGAGCAGTTCCTCGACCAGCTCGGCGGCCAGTTCCTGGGCCCTGTCCTGCATTTCCTCGCTGTCCGCGGTCTCTCCGGCGCGCGTCGGACGGCTCGTGTAATCGATCTTCACGAGGACGTTGGACGTGCGGAACACCACAGTGACGGTGCGTTCGGAAGCGGTGGTTCCGGCGGTCCCGAGGTCGTCGTCGAGGAACGCCTCGTCCGCGAGGTCCTCCAGGGCGCGCGGGGCGAGGTCCACCGGGCCGGTGGCGGTGGCCGAGGCGGTGGCCGAGGCGGAGGCGGTGGCCTCGGTGTCGGCACCGGCCTCGGCCTCGGTGTCGGCACCGGCCTCGGCCTCGGCGTCGGAGCCGGCGTCGGGGGAGCCGGATGCGGACGCGTCGGTCCCGCCCGTCTTCTTCCCGGGCTTCTCCGAGGCGGAGGAGGTGGGGGAGGCGGACGCGGATCCGGACGCGTCGGCGGACTGCCCGGCGCCGGGGGCGGGCACGCCGGCCTCGTCGCGGAGGTCGGCGAACAGCTCCCCGGCCTTGTCCTCGTCGCTCACCCCGGGCTCGTAGGAGACCACCCGCTCGAAGTCCAGGGCGAGCGAGGAGGTGGCGTCACGGGACTCGGCCTGCCAGCGGCAGCCGACCTGGCGGTCCAGGTCGAAGGTGAGCGACGCCTTGCCCTCGTAGGCGGCCTCGCGCTTCCTGGCGTCCGCGATCTTCCGCAGGCCGGGGAGCAGTTCCTCCAGCCGCTCGTCGCCGATCACGCCGCAGGGCTCGGGCAGCGTCTGGTAGCGGCCAGGCTCGGCCTCGGCCGTGGTGGCGTTCTGCGCGCCCGGCTTGGAGTCGTCGGCCTGCTCGCCCTCGGAGGGGCCGCCGCTGCAGCCGGCCAGCACGGCCGCGAGCAGCGCGGCGGTGCCGATGGTGAACGCCTTCCGCTGCACGGTCGGGCTCCTCTCGGGGTTAATCGGTTGCCGGGGGAACGGGGTCCCGGCAGACAATGTGTATCGCACACGCCACCGGGAACGCCGGTTCGCGGTCCCATTCGTGACGTTGGTCATGCATTTCGCGTTTGCCTGAATCCGCTGAGCCCGTCGGCTCTCGTTCGCTGTTCTCTGTTGTCGCTTTTCGGGGGAGATGGTCGGTCATGTCGTACGTCGAGGTACCGGGGGCGCAGGTGCCGATCCGGATGTGGACGGATCCGGCGTCCGTGGAGGACGGCGCCATGCGGCAGCTCCAGAACGTGGCGACGCTGCCGTGGATCAAGGGCCTCGCGGTGATGCCGGACGTCCACTACGGCAAGGGCGCGACCGTGGGTTCCGTGATCGCCATGCGGGGCGCGGTCTGCCCGGCGGCGGTGGGCGTCGACATCGGCTGCGGGATGTCCGCGGTGAAGACCTCGCTGACCGCCAACGACCTGCCGGGGGACCTCTCGCGGCTGCGGTCGAAGATCGAGCAGGCCATTCCGGTGGGCCGCGGCATGCACGACTCCCCGGTGGACCCGGGCCGGCTGCACGGCTTCGCCACCGCGGCCTGGGACGACCTGTGGGCGCGGTTCGACGGGGTCGCCGAGGCGGTCAGGTTCCGCGAGGAGAGGGCCGCGAAGCAGGCGGGAACGCTTGGATCAGGTAATCATTTTATTGAATTCTGCCTGGACACCGAGGGTGCGGTGTGGCTGATGCTGCACTCCGGCTCGCGGAACATCGGCAAGGAACTGGCCGAGCACCACATCGGCGTGGCCCAGCGACTGCCGCACAACCAGGGCCTGGTCGACCGCGACCTGGCGGTCTTCGTCGCGGACACCCCGCAGATGGCGGCCTACCAGAACGACCTGTACTGGGCGCAGGAGTACGCCCGCTTCAACCGGTCGATCATGATGGCGCTCTTCAAGGACGTGGTCCGCAAGGAGTTCAAGAAGGCCAGGGTGACCTTCGAGCAGGAGATCAGCTGCCACCACAACTACGTCAGCCGCGAGCGCTACGAGGGCATGGACCTGCTGGTCACCCGGAAGGGCGCGATCAGCGCGCGGTCGGGGGAGTACGGAATCATCCCGGGGTCCATGGGCACCGGCTCGTACATCGTGAAGGGCCTGGGCAACGAGAAGTCGTTCAACTCGGCCTCGCACGGCGCGGGCCGGCGGATGAGCCGCAGCGCGGCCAAGCGGCGCTTCTCGGCCGCGGACCTGGAGCGGCAGACGGCGGGCGTGGAGTGCCGCAAGGACTCCGGAGTGGTGGACGAGATCCCGGCGGCCTACAAGCCGATCGAGCAGGTCATCGACCAGCAGCGGGACCTGGTGGCCGTGGTCGCGCAGCTCAAGCAGGTCGTCTGCGTCAAGGGCTGACCTCGTCCACCGTGAAGCCGATGACGGAGCCGCCGCCCTCGCGGCGGAAGGCGAAGGGGGAGCCGTTGTGGGAGACGGCGACCTCGCGGACGATCGAGAGGCCGAGGCCGGAGCCGGGGAGGCTGCGGGCCGCGGGGGTGCGGTAGAAGCGGTCGAAGACGCGGGTGAGGTCGGCGGGGGCGATGCCCGGGCCGCGGTCCAGGACCTCCACGCGGAGGTGGCCGGTGCCGCGGTGGCGGACCACCCGGACGTCGATGGGGGCGGTGCCGTCCTGGTCGAACTTGGCGGCGTTCTCCACCAGGCTGGAGACGGCGCGCTGGAGGGCGGCGGCGCGGCCGTCGACCGTGGTGTCGCCGGTGGCCAGGACGCGGATGTCCCGGCCGGTGCGGCGGCGGGCGTGCACGGCGACGTCCTCGGCGAGCTCGGCGAGGTCGACCGGGCGGACCGGTTCGGCGTCCGACTGGCCGGCGGCGAGGTCGACCAGCTCGTTCACCAGGTCGGTCAGCTCGCGTGACTCGGTGGCCAGGTCCTCCACCAGTTCCTCCCGGACCCGGGGCGGCAGCTCGTCGATCCGGCGGAGCATCGAGATGTTGGTGCGCAGCGAGGTCAGCGGGGTGCGCAGTTCGTGGCCGGCGTCCTGGACCAGGCGGCGCTGGTCCTCCTCGGAGCGGGCGAGCCGGTCCAGCATGCGGTCGAAGGAGCGGCCGAGGCGGCCCACCTCGCCGGCGCCGGTGACCGGGACCTGGATGGACAGGTGCCGGGTGCGGGCCACGGCCTCGGCGGCGTCGGTGAGGGCGACCAGGCGGCGGGTGATGCGGTGGGCGAGCCACCAGCCGAAGAGGCCGGCGGCGAAGACCACGGCGACGATCTGCCAGGCGGTGCGGCGCTGGAGTTCGCGCAGCAGGTCCTCGGTGTCGCTGAACTCGTGGGCGACCTGGACCGCGCCGCGTCCGTCGCCGAGGGAGACGGTGGCGATGCGGTAGATGTCGTGGCCGGCCACGATGTCGGCGTGCTCCACGGTGAGGCCGGCGGTGCGCCGCAGGGCGGTGCGGCGGTCCTCGTCGGTGACCGGCAGGGCGGGGCGTCCGGGGTCGTCCACCGATCCGTCGGGTCCGAGGACCTGCACGACGGTGCGACTGGGGCGGACGATGTCGTGCCCGGGGACGTGCGAGGAGAAGTCCTCCGGCGTCATCCGCCGCTGCCGGACCTCGGCCTTCAGGTCGCCGACGACCTCGGCGAATATCGTCTGCTGGTCCACCCGCACCATCCGCGCGGCGGCGTTGTAGGAGAGCAGGCCGACCACCACGGTGACGGCGGCGGCGACGGCGGCGAAGGAGACGGCGAAGCCGGTGCGCAGCGAGGCCAGCCGGCCGAGGAGTCCGGGCACCGGCTCAGCCCTCCCGCAGCACGTACCCGATGCCCCGCACGGTGTGGATCAGCTGCGGGGCGCCGGGCTCGTCCAGCTTGCGGCGCAGGTAGCCGACGTAGACGGCGAGGTTCTTGGAGCCGGGGCCGAAGTCGTAGCCCCAGATGCGGTCGTAGATGGTGGCGTGCTCGAGGACGACGCCGGCGTGGCGGAGGAGCAGTTCCAGCAGGTCGAACTCGGTGCGGGTGAGCTCGATCTCGCGGTCGCCGCGCCAGACGCGGCGGGCGGAGGGGTCCATCCGCAGCCCGGCGGCGTCGAGGGTCCGGGGGTCGCGCGCCGTGTCGGGGTCCTGCGGGGCGGGGTGGCGGAGGGGTTCCTTGCCGGCCCGGCGGAGCAGGGCGCGCAGGCGTGCGAAGACCTCCTCGACCTCGAAGGGCTTGGGCACGTAGTCGTCGGCGCCGGCGTCCAGGCCGGCGATCCGGTCGGCGGTCTCCACCAGCGCGGTCAGCATCAGGATCGGGGTGCGGTCGCCGCGGGCGCGCAGTTCGCGGCAGACCTGGAGGCCGTCGACGCCGGGCATCATCACGTCCAGCACCAGCACGTCGGGCGCGGCCGCGGTGGCCTGTTCGAGCGCGGCGGCGCCGTCCGCGACGGCGGTGACCGCGTATCCCTCGAGGGTGAGGGCGCGGGCGAGGGCGTTGCGGATGGCGCGGTCGTCCTCGGCGAGCAGCACGGTGTGGGGCACGGACCCATCCTGTCATTCCGGGTCCGTGCCCCACGGTGCGGCTCAGGAGGTGCGCAGCGCCTGGAGTGCCTGTTCGAAGGGGACGGTCTCCAGGTCGCCGACCCGGACGACGCCGGGGTCGTCCTCCCGCGCGGAGCGGGCGGCGGGCAGCTCGGCCGGGCCGGACATCAGCGCGGCGAGCTGGCCGGCGGCGCGTTCGATCCGCTCCTGGAGCCCTTCGGCCCCCCAGTCCTCGGAAGCCGCGTAGACGCCGGTGGGCACCACCACGGCGCGCAGGTAGGAGAAGAGCGGCCGCAGTGCGTGGTCCAGGACCAGGGAGTGGCGGGCGGACCCGCCGGTCGCGGCGACCAGCACCGGCTTGCCGTCCAGGGCGTCCTTGTCGAGCACGTCGAAGAAGGCCTTGAAGAGCCCGCTGTAGGAGGCGGAGAAGACCGGGGTGACGACGATCAGTCCGTCGGCGGCGGTCACCGCCTCCTGCGCGGCGGCCAGCTCGCGGCCGGGGAAGCCGTTGGTGAAGTTGTGCGCGATCTCGACGGCGAGGTCGCGCACCTCGATCACCTGGACGTCCGCGCCGGTGCGGTCGGCGGTGGCGCGGCCGAGGCGGTCGGCCAGCAGCCGGGTGGAGGACGGGACGCTCAGTCCCGCCGAGACGACGGCCAGCTTCATCGTGCGGCCTCCTTCTCCTTCGTGGTGTCGTTCAGCGCAGTCCCGGCCCCGGTGCCGGCCTTCGCCTCGGCCTCGGCCTTCGCCCTGGCGACGAGGGAGGCGTGGGTCGGCGCGTCGGGCACGTCGGCCGGGCGGCCCTTGGCGAACTCCTCGCGGAGCACCGGCACGACCTCCTCGCCGAGGATGTCGAGCTGCTCGAGCACGGTCTTCAGCGGCAGCCCGGCGTGGTCCATGAGGAAGAGCTGGCGCTGGTAGTCGCCGGCCACCTCGCGGAAGGACAGGGTGCGCTCGATGACCTGCTGCGGGGAGCCGACGGTCAGCGGGGTGTCACGGGTGAACTCCTCCAGCGAGGGGCCGTGGCCGTAGACCGGCGCGTTGTCGAAGTAGGGGCGGAACTCGCGGACGGCGTCCTGGGAGTTCTTCCGCATGAACACCTGGCCGCCGAGGCCGACGATCGCCTGCTCGGGCCGGCCGTGCCCGTAGTGGGCGAAGCGGGTGCGGTAGAACTCGACCATCCGGCGGGTGTGGTCGGCGGGCCAGAAGATGTTGTTGTGGAAGAACCCGTCCCCGTAGTACGCGGCCTGCTCGGCGATCTCGGGGGACCGGATCGAGCCGTGCCAGACGAACGGGGGCACGTCGTCCATGGGGCGCGGGGTGGAGGTGAAGCCCTGCAGCGGGGTGCGGAACTTGCCCTCCCAGTTCACGACCTCCTCGCGCCACAGGCGGTGGAGCAGGGCGTAGTTCTCGATGGCCAGGTTGATGCCCTGGCGGATGTCCTGCCCGAACCAGGGGTAGACCGGGCCGGTGTTGCCGCGGCCCATCATCAGGTCGACGCGGCCGTCCGCGAGGTGCTGGAGCATCGCGTAGTCCTCGGCGATCTTCACCGGGTCGTTGGTGGTGATCAGCGTCGTCGAGGTCGAGAGGGTGAGCGTGTTCGTCCGCGCTGCGATCCAGCCCAGCATGGTGGTGGGCGAGGACGGCACGAAGGGCGGGTTGTGGTGCTCGCCCATCGCGAAGACGTCGAGGCCGACCTCCTCCGCCTTCAGCGCGATCGCGACCATGGCCTTGATGCGCTCGCGCTCGGTGGGGGTCCGGCCGGTGGTGGGGTCGGGCGTCACGTCGCCGACCGAGAAGATCCCGAACTCCATGGTCATGGTCGCTCACTCCAATGTTGTTGACCATTGAACTATATCCGAGAACGAGGCGGGGGCGACAGGTATTCCGGGGCGACAGGTGTGCCGCCGCCCGCGGCATGGCATGGCATGGTGACCCGATGGTGATCGTGAGGTCCGCGGCGCTGTTCGCGCTGGCCGCGGTGTTGGAGATCGGCGGCGCGTGGCTGGTCTGGCAGGGGTTCCGGGAGAGCCGGGGCTGGGCGTGGATCGGGGCGGGGGTGCTGGCGCTGGGGGCGTACGGGTTCGTCGCGACGTTCCAGCCGGAGGGGGAGTTCGGGAGGGTGCTGGCGGCGTACGGGGGCGTCTTCGTCGCCGGGTCCCTCGCGTGGGGGGCGGTCGCGGACGGGTACCGGCCGGACCGGTGGGACGTCGTGGGGGCGCTCGTCTGCCTCGCGGGCATGGCGGTGATCATGTACGCCCCCCGCCGCTGACCCGCCGCGTCCTCCCTTGGCGCCGCGCCCCCCGCGCTGCGCCGTCCCGGCCCCTGCGCTGCCCCGGCCCCTGCGCTGCCGCGGCCACCGCGCTGCCCTGGCGCCCGCGCCGTCCCGGTCCTCGCGCTGCCCCGGCCCCTGCGCTGCCGCGGCCACCGCGCTGCCCTGGCTCCCGTGCCGTCCCGGTCCCTGCGCCGCCCTGGCTCCCGTGCCGTCCCGGTCCTCGCGCTGCCCCGGCCCCTGCGCTGCCCCGGCGCCCGCGCTGCCCCGGCCCCTGCGCTGCCCCGGCGCCCGCGCTGCCCGGCCCCGCACCGCACTTGGCCCCCGCGCCGTCCCGGCCCCCGTGCCGCACCCCGCGCTGCCCGGAGTGGGACGGGGTGCCGGGGGCAGGGGGGTGGTGCTTAAGGTGGCGGGGTCCGTGGAAACGACTCGAACGGGAGCGCCGCGCCGTATGACCGCCGCCTACACCGCCACCCCCACCCCCGCCTCCCGCATCGCCGTCGTCACCGGCGCCAGCAGCGGCATCGGCGCCGCCACCGCGCGGCAGCTCGCCGCGGCGGGGTACCGCGTCGTCCTCACCGCCCGCCGCAAGGACCGCATCGAGGCGCTCGCGGAGGAGATCACCGCAGCCGGCCACTCCGCCACCGCGTACGCCCTGGACGTCACCGACCGCGCCGCCGTCGACGAGTTCGCCACCGCCTTCAAGACCGTCGGCGTGCTGGTCAACAACGCCGGCGGGGCCCTCGGCTCGGACCCGGTGGCCACCGGCGACCCGCAGGAGTGGCGGACCATGTACGAGACGAACGTGATCGGCACCCTCAACGTCACCCAGGCGCTGCTGCCCGCCCTTACCGCGAGCGGCGACGGCACGGTCGTGGTGGTCTCCTCCACCGCCGGTCACGCCACCTACGAGGGCGGCGCCGGCTACGTGGCCGCCAAGCACGCCGAGCACGTCCTCGCGGAGACCCTGCGGCTGGAGATCGTCGGCACCCCGGTCCGGGTGATCGAGATCGCGCCCGGGATGGTGAAGACCGAGGAGTTCGCGCTCACCCGCTTCCACGGGGACGAGGAGAAGGCGGCCAAGGTCTACCGGGGCGTGGCCGAGCCGCTGACCGCGGACGACGTCGCCGACACCATCGCCTGGGCGGTCACCCGCCCCAGCCACGTCAACGTCGACCTGCTGGTGGTCCGCCCCCGCGCCCAGGCGTCCAACACCAAGGTGCACCGGGAGCTCTGACCCCGCCCGGCGCCCGGCATCGCCGCCCCGAGGGCACCCGAGAAGGCCCGGGCGGCGCCCGTCCACAGTCTGTGGACGGGCGCCGC